>JAZNNY010000026.1:0-48802 GCA_045580505.1 Lentihominibacter sp. | reverse complement strand
GGCTGCCGCTGCATCGTCGGCGGCGAGAACAAGTTCGTCTGCGTCGACGGACCGGAGTTTGACGGCGCACTGGTCGACTGGGATGAGCTGATCAAGAGAAGCGCTTACTACAAAGAGCAGGAAGCAGAAGACAGGGCACATGTCTGCCGTCTGACAGGAGGTGTACGTTACAATGATTAATCTGAAAGATACCAAGAATCCGATGCCGGAACAGGATCCTCAGGTTCGGGCAAGAAACTTCAAGGAAGTAGCAGAAGGATACACCCCGGAGATGGCGATCAATGAGGCGATGCGCTGCCTGAAGTGCAGAACCAAGCCGTGCACCAAGGGCTGCCCGGTCATGATCAAGATTCCGGATTTCGTAGCCAAGGTCGCTGAGGGCGACTTCGAGGCTGCCTACCAGATCATCTCCGAAGACAGCGCCCTTCCGCGGACCTGCGGCAGAGTCTGCCCGCAGGAGAACCAGTGCGAAGGCGTCTGCGTCAGAGGCGTCCAGGGAGAGCCGGTCTCCATCGGCCGTCTGGAGAGATTTGTTTCCGACTGGCACGCAGAGCACGAAGAAGAACTGAAGGCGATCTATGGATATGATGAAGCGGCGAATATCGCACCGAGCAACGGCAAGAGAGTTGCAGTCGTCGGCGCGGGTCCTGCAGGCCTGACCTGTGCAGGAGACCTCTCCGCTAAGGGCTATGCCGTTACTGTATACGAATCCTTGCACAAGCCGGGCGGCGTACTGGCTTATGGCATTCCGGAATTCAGACTGCCGAAGGATATCGTAGCAGCGGAAGTTAAGAAACTGGAAGACCGCGGCGTTGAGTTTATCCCGAACGCCATCATCGGCAGGGCTGAGACCGTCGATGAACTGCTGGATGAGGAAGGCTATGATGCCGTCTTCGTCGGCACCGGCGCAGGACTTCCGTCCTTCATGAACATCCCGGGTGAGAACCTCCTGGGTGTGTGCTCCGCCAATGAGTACCTGACCAGAATCAACCTGATGAAGGGTTATCTGGATGACTATGACACTCCGGTACCGCAGGGCAAGCGGATCGCAGTCGTCGGCGGCGGCAACGTCGCGATGGACGCAGCGAGATGCGCCATGAGAATGGGCGCTGAGAAGGTCTACATCGTATACCGCCGCAGCATGGATGAGATCCCGGCACGTCGTGAAGAGATCCACCACGCAATCGAGGAAGGCGTAGACTTCCAGCTGCTGAGAAATCCGGTCCAGATCCTCGGGGATAAGGACGGACACGTTACGGGCATCGAAGTCGTCAAGATGGAACTCGGTGAGCCGGATGCTTCCGGAAGAAGACGTCCTGTTGAGATCGAAGGCTCCAACTACATCCTCGATGTCGACGAGGTCATCATGTCCATCGGTACGAAGCTGAACACGCTGATTCTGGATACCACAGAGAATCTGGAAGCCAACAAACGCGGCGGCATCGGTACTGACGACGGAGCGGCCACAAACCGCGAAGGCGTCTATGCCGGCGGCGATGCGGTCACGGGCGCGGCCACAGTAATTCTGGCCATGGGCGCAGGCAAGACTGCAGCGACCAGCATCGACAATTACCTTAAAAAGTAGCAACTTTTGGTACATATTCAGAAAAGCGGCCATTGCTTCCGAGCGAGTGCAATGGTCGCTTTTCGTTTTTGCCGATTCTGTGGTAGAATACTAACCATGGAAGAGAACAAAAGCCTGCAACTGAAACTGAGAAAGAATGAAAGCCTTCTGGTAAGCGCCGGAACCGGCATTATTCTGCTGTGCGTCTGGAGCGTGATCAAGTCCCTGATCCTGCTCACCGGGCAGACCGGTTTTTACCAGGAGACGGTAACGGCGGCGGGTCTCACAGGCGGGGAGAAGGTTGTCTACTATGTGTGTTTGATCCTCATTACAGCAATCATCATGCTGCTGCAGCTCAAGGTCGGACGCGGCGCAGTCAAAGAAGGAAGAAATGGCAAAAAGAGCAGGTATCTCGGTCTGGCGATTCTGATGCTGCTTGTGGAGATCTCCGTTATAGTCTTCCTGATCCTGGCCTATGTAAAGTTTCCGGGGCAGATCTTCTCTACCGAGGATATCATCCGGCAGATCGCGGCGCTCATCATAGACCTGACCTACATGTATCTTCTGCTGATACTGATCATTTCAGCCACTCGCCTGAGGAGAATGAGACGCGGATTAAATAACTAAACAGAACGGAGCAGTCATGTCAGGAAAGAAATTATCATATTATCATATCGATGGATCCTTCGGCGGAAGTCAGAGCTGGTTTCTGGATCCATGGATGCACATCGGCGGATGCGGCGCGCTGACCATGTGCGATTTTCTGCTGCAGCAGGCGGTCTGCGCAGGACGCGGGGAATGCTATCCTTATGATACGGCCCACCTCTCGAAGCGGGATTATAAGAAGTTCGGCATGCTGATGAAGCCTTATCTGAGGCCGCGGGAGACAGGGATCAAGGACCTGCAGACCTTCATCGACGGGGCCATGCTCTTCCTGGAGGACAGTGAGATCGAAGGCTACACCATGCAAAAGCTGGACGGCGCCCGCCCCTATGAGGAGGCGGAGCAGGCCGTAAAGACCAGGATCGATCAGGATCTGCCGGTTCCGATGCTGATGCTGAAGCACCAGGACAAGAGGTTCAACTTCTTCGAATGGCACTGGTTCCTGATCGTGGGGTATGAAGACAGGGAAGATGGATTCTATATCAGGTGCGCAACCTACGGCAAGGAGCACTGGCTTCCCTTTGAGAAGTTCTGGGATACCGGAGAGCTGGAGCGGGGCGGCCTCGTGCTGATTGACAGGAGCGAGTAGGGGCTACTCGCTGATTCTCTGCGCGAAATCGATCATACCGGGGGAAGGCGTTTTTTCGCCTTCTTCCGTTTCTTTTTGTCCGAAGGTTTTCTGAAGATGCCAGTCGGCCATGACCTTCCGGACCATGTTCGCTGCGTCCTGATCTGTCATGCGGACCTGTCCCGGGATATCGTCACCGATGTAATTTAAGGTATCATCGATCCGGGCGGTATTTACCTGGTGTTCCTGCGCATAGTGCAGCAGGCAGTTCTGATAGTAGGTTTCGTATTTTGCCCGATGCTCCGAGGGGGTGCATCCCCACAGCTGCCGGAAGGCGGCGTAGAAGTACTTGGGGTCGGAGAATCCGCATTCATAGGCGATCTCCGCGTTCGGTTTATCCGTGGTCAGCAGCAGGTACTCGGCTTCATAGCAACGGATGTATTTGATCATAGTGCTGAAACTTTTGAAGACCGTTCCCGCGATGAACTGAGAAAAGTAGTTCTTGCTGATATGCTCTGCCTTTGCGAGCTGGGAGATGGAGATCTTCTGGTCATAGTGCTCCATGCAGTAGGCGAGCACCCGGTGAAAACGCTCGTAGAGGTCTTCGTTCATGTATTCGTCCTGGTTCTCGTAGTTGAACCAGTTGAAGTACTGCAGCAGATAGAACGAGAAAAACTCGACCGGACCGGCGTACATTTCAGGCGTGTATTCCCCGGTCAGATAGCCGTAGGAAAAGGACAGGATCATGTCCTTGACCGCGTTCATGGCGTCCCGCTGGTAGGCATAGCAGTGGTTGCTCTCGCAGGCGAAGAAGACGTGTTTGATCTGATCCCAGTCGTAGGGGATGTTCTGCAGGTCGAGATGAAAGATCAGGGCCAGGTTGTCTCCCTCCGAGTACAGATAGTGAATGTCGCGGTAGTCAATGGAATGGATCTGTCCGGGCCGGAGCACGGCCTGCTGGTCCGATGCGACCAGATGGATCTCGCCTTCGATGCAGCAGACGATCTCCAGGTCTCTCGGATGGCTGTGGGGCAGGGAACGGTCAATCCTGCAAAGGCTGGCCTCAACGGGAATCCCGTTTTTGTATTCAATTTCCTTGATCAGAATATCCATGATTAAACACCTCAAACAGTATCTTACACCAGGGAAACGCTGTAGTCAAATTTTAGTTAAAATGAATCCAAACTAATAAAAAACGGCTATAGCCTTGGCGTGGGTATTGTCAGATAATTTAAACAAGAAAAAGAAACCGCAGACATAATACATAACAAAGGAGTTGTTCAATCATGGGAAAGAAAGTATTAGTACTCGGAACAGGCGCACAGGGAACGACAGTCGTCAAGAGACTGAATCTGGAACCAAATGTCGATAAGATCATCTGCGCCGACTACGATGAGGCCGCGGCAAAGCATCTGGCCGAGGCGCTGGACAAGGTCGAAGGGTACTTCTGCGATGCATCAGATAAGGATCAGATCGTGAAGCTGATCGAAGGCTGTGATCTGGTCGTCAATGCACTGCCGCTGGCATTCGGCAAAAATGTCATCGATGCAGCTCTGGAGGCGAAGTGCAACTATCAGGACTTCGCAGCGCCGGAAGGCTTCGAGGACACCTGGGAGAAGTGCATGTACCGGCTGCTGACGGAATACAATGAGAAATTCAAGGCGATCGGCAAGCTGGGCATCATGGGTACGGGCTCTGCGCCGGGAACCATGTGCGTCGTTGCCAGAGATACGATGAAGGACATCGATGAATGCGACACGATCAATATGATGGTATATGAGGGCGTAGAGGCGAAGCGCTTCCAGCCGTACTGGTGGTCTCCGGTCACAGCACTGGCCGACATGGACGACCTTCCAGTCGCCTGGATCGATGGCAAGATGGTCAACACCAAACCGTTCTCCCTGCCGATTGAGAGAACGTTCGATTACGTAGGATACCCGGTCCGCTTTGTGGAGCATGCCCACGATGAGCCGTTCTATGTAGGAATGAGAGCGGACGAACTGTTCAAGGGATGCAAGAACGCCTTCTTCAAGTATGGCGGCGTAGGCATCGAGTTCGCGGAGCCTCTGGCAAGAGCGGGCCTTCTGAAGAGAGAGCCGGTTGAGATAGACGGACAGATGGTGAATACACATGACGTGATTCTGAGCAAGCTGCCGCATCCGCCGAGGTTCGCCAAGGAGATCGAAGAAATCATCGAGGAAGGGCTCGTATCCGATACCGGAGCCTTCGTCGTCGAAGCCATGGGCAAGAAGGACGGCAAGGATGTCCGCGTCGAGTCCCACCTGTTCGCGCCTGGATTCGTAGAGTCCTACGAGAAATTCGGTGTTACCGGCGAGCAGTATCTGACGGGGCAGGGCGGATTCCTGTTCACCAAGCTGTTTGTCAACGACGAGCTGAACCAGAGCGGATTCATTTCCTCCGCGGAATTGACTCCGGAAGCAAATGATAAGTATCTGGAATACGCTAAGGAACTGGAGATCACGGTTGAGAGAAGGATCATCTATGACGATCCGTATTACAAAGAACAGCCGCCGGTCAAGGAATTCAAGGAATGGTGGGAGCAGCCGACGATCACGCCGGTAGAACTTCCATAACGAGGTGCAAACGATGAAAAAAGTACTTGTACTCGGTGTCGGCGCCCAGGGAAGCGCTGCCGCCAAAAGATTGGACAATGAACCGATCGTCAGCGAGATCATCTGCGCTGACTATGATCAGAAGGCGGTGGACAGCATTGTCTCCCAACTGAAGAAGGCAAAGGGCGCCTTCGTGGACGCCCACGATCTGGACAGCATCATCAAGGCAGCGGAAGGCGTTGACCTGATCCTGAACGGGCTGCCGCTGGAATGCACGCAGAATGTACTGGACGCAGCCCTGGCGGTCAAGGCGAACTACCAGGACTACGCGGGAACGACGGCACTCGATCAGATGTGGGTCGAGAGCGAACTCTTCGATCCAGAGAACGAGCCTGCCTTTGAAGATGAAGCGACGCGCGGCTGGTGGCGGTCCATCAACGCGATGTACCACATCTACGGGCCGAAGTTCAAGGAGATCGGCAAGCTGGCCCTGTTCGGGACGGGCAGCGCACCGGGGCTGATCTGCGCGGCGACCAAGTACGCCATGCGGTATCTGGACAAGTGCGATACGATCTACAACTTCGTCTGGGAGGGAGCCATCGCCAAGCGGTTCCAGCCGTTCTGGTGGTCGCCGGTCACAGCGCTGACGGACATGTCCGAGATGGCGCTCGCCTTTGAGGAAGGGAAGTTGATCAATACGCCGGCGTTCGGACGGCCGATCACCCGGCACTTCCCGGAGATGCCGGAGCGCATCACCTTCAAGGAGCACTGCCACGATGAGCCGCTGCAGTACAGCTTCAACGCCGAAGATCACTTCAAAGGCTGCCGCAATGCTTACTTCAAGTATGCGGGAGCAGGAATGGACTTCGCGCAGCCGCTGTATGAAGCGGGGCTGCTCTCCCACGAGGAGGAGGACTTTAACGGACAGAAGATCGTTCCGTTTGACTACATCCTGAGCCATCTGCCACACGCGCCGAAATACCACGACGAGATCAAATCCTTCGTCGATGAGGGCATGGCGCTGGATTCCGGCTGCATGGTCATCGAGGCATACGGCCGCAAGGACGATGAAGGCGTCCTGGTCGAGGTGCATGTGAATGCGCCGGGCTTCGTGGAATCCTTTGAGAAGGCCGATATGACCGCGGAGATGTACCTGACCGGACAGGGCGGATACCTCTTCTCGAGACTCTTCGTCAACGACATCTTTGAGGATGAGACCGGCGTGATTTCCTCCGATATGCTGAGCGATTCACAGGTGGACAGGTACTTCGAGTATGCGGCGGAACTGGGCATCACCCTGGAGACGAAGATCAAGAAGACATGGGAAATTATGGAATAGGGGTTTGTGATACATTCATAGACTTACAATAAATAATTTGTGGTTTTTTAACAAAAACGGTTGACCTAGGTCAATCGTTTTTGTATAATCAGAACATCAAGTGAATAAGGAAAGGCTGTGAAGAGAAAGAGTATCCTTCAGGAGACTGAACAGAGAGCTGCCGGGCGGTGAGAGGCGCGTAGTTACTGGGGGAGAATACATCTTGGAGCTGCGCACCGAACGAAGGAGCCGGGAAGTCCGAAGAAGACGGACGTTCGGCCCGGACAAGTAGGCTGCGACGGGAACGCCCGTAACAGCGTTAAGGTATAACCTCCGGGCCAGGAGCCCGGCCGGATGGCAGGAGGCGTACCTGATAAGGCCGGTCTCCGCGAGGAGGCGGTGAACTGAGGTGGTACCGCGGTTTGGATCATTCCGCCCTCTGTATGTGCAGAGGGCGTTTTTATTTGAGGAGGAAGTAGTTATGACAAAAGTATTAAGCATCATCATGCTGGCCGTGTTCTTCGCGGTGATGATCAGCGTGGGTATCAGGACCCGCAAGAAGGCAAGATCCGTTGCCGGGTTCGTGCTGGGCAGCCGCCAGGTAGGTCCGTGGATCACGGCGTTCGCCTTCGGCACGTCCTATTTCTCGGCGGTTATCTTCGTCGGATACGCCGGACAGTTCGGATGGAACTTCGGAATGGCCTCGACCTGGGCCGGCCTCGGCAACGCCTTCATCGGATCCCTGCTCGCCTGGAACATTCTCGGGCGCAGGACCAGGATCATGACGCAGCATCTTGATGCCAAGACCATGCCGGACTTCTTCGGGAAACGGTTCGAATCCATTCCCATGAAGGTGACGGCTTCCGTGATCGTGTTCATCTTTCTGATCCCGTACACGGCATCTCTCTACAACGGTCTGTCGTCGCTGTTCGGGCTGGTCTTTGATATCCCGTACTGGGTGGTTATCGCCCTGATGGCGGTCCTGACCGGGTTCTACGTCGTGTTCGGCGGCTACATGGCGACGGCCATCAACGATTTCATCCAGGGAATCATCATGCTGTTCGGTATCTGCGCGGTCATCGGGACGGTGCTCATGTCAAACGGCGGCCTGGTGCCCTCTATGCAGAAACTGTCCGCCGTGCCCGCGGAAGGGTGGGACGGAGGTGCATTTACGTCCTTCCTGGGACCGGATCCGCTCGCGCTGCTCTTCGTGGTGCTGCTGACATCCCTCGGCACGTGGGGGCTGCCGCAGATGGTCAACAAGTTCTACGCGATCAAGAGCGAGGAGGACATCCACACGGGAACGATCATCTCCACCTTTTTTGCGATCATCGTCGCCGGCGGATGTTATTTCCTCGGCGGGTTCGGCCGGCTCTATGCGGATAAGATCGCCTATCAATCCGATGGCGTGACGCCGCTCTTTGATACGATCGTTCCGTCCATGCTGGCGACGCTGCCGTCCCTGGTCATCGCCATCGTCATCGTTCTGGTCCTGTCCGCATCCATGTCGACCCTGTCGTCCCTGGTGCTGACCTCCAGTTCGACCTTTACCCTGGACGTGATCGTACCGGCGAGCAAGAACACCATCAACGAGGTGAAACAGGTATCCGTCATGCGGATCTTCATCCTGTTCTTCATCCTGGTATCCGCCGTGATCGCGGTCATTAAGGACGCGCATCCGGAGATCACCTTCATCGCGCAGATGATGGGCGTTTCCTGGGGTGCGCTCGCGGGCTCCTTCCTGGCACCGTTCCTTTACGGACTCTACTGGAAGGGCGTCAGCCGCGCTTCCTGCTACGCGTGCTTTATCTGGGGCTGCGCCCTCATGATCATCCAGATGATCGTCTCCCTTGGCGGCATCGACGTTACCGGCTGGGGGCCGGTTCTCGGCTACATCTTCGCCTCGTCCGTGCGCTCCGGCGTCATCGCCATGGTGGGCTCGCTCATCATCGTGCCGGTCGTCAGTTTCTTCACGAAAAAGCAGGACAAAGAGGCTGTGGATGCGATGTTCGACTGCTACGACGTGAGAGTCTCTGTTAAGCAGACAGAAGCCCTGGATTAAAAAACCTAAAGCACCGGAATCCATGACATTTTCGGCGGCCTGGAGTATAATGAGGTATGAGCAAAAGAACCATCGGCATGACAATCTGCATCATACTTCTGCTCCTGGCCGTCTCTGCTTTTGCAGCCGGCTGCGGAACGCAGGAGCCGGAGAGCCCGGATCTGAAATACTATGACAACGGATACGGGACCTACTTCGTCATGGGGACCAGGATCGAGCATCCGGCGGACCCCTCGGACAGCGAGACGGTAGACTGGAGCAAGTCAGAGCCTGCTAAGGCGCCGGAGAGTGCGAAGATCAGGGAGAAAAAGGGCATCATCTATTCCCACAGCGTCTTCATGGACGGAAGAGACAAGGGGAAGCCGCTGGACCTGCACCTGAATCTCACCTATAATGAGGATGCGAAAGAGCCCCGTCCCGTGATCGTGCTCGCGCCGGGCGGCGGGTTCATCACCTGCCGGATCGACGGGAAATATACGGAGGTACAGCGCTGTCTTGCGGCCAGCGGATATGCAGTCGCAATCATTCAGTATCATGTCATCGGAGAGGGCAGGTACTGCGATGCTGCCGGCGATGTGCGGGAAGCGATCCGGTGGGTGAAGGAGCACGGAAGGGAATACGGTCTCGATACTGAGAGGATCGCCCTGATGGGAAATTCCGCGGGTGGATATCTGGCAGCCCTGGCAGCCTGTCAGGATGGCAGCGACATTCGCTGCGTTGTGAACTTCTACGGACTGTCAGACCTGCTAAACAATAAGGCTGACTATGAGGAGGCGGCCATCCGGGCGCACCATCAGCCGGAGAGTTCGGACAGCCAGTTTGTGAACGGGGTGTTCAGCGGCAAAGGGCTGACCGATGCTCCGGAAGAGGCGAAGAAGGCAGATCCCGCGACCTATATCGACGGCGATGAGCCACCATTCCTGCATTTGCACGGGGATGCGGACCTGTGGGTCTCACCGTCCCAGTCGGTCCATCTGCATCAGGCGCTGAAACAGGCAGGCGCAGTATCGACCAGATACAGCGTGAAGGGCGCCGGGCACGGGGATGCCGCCTTCCGGACGGAGGAGGCGATGCGGATCGTGCTGGATTTTCTGAAGGAATACATGCAAGGCAAATAAACTTATGAAGTTAAGAAAGAAAAAAACAATGGCGCCGCAGGAGTCCATGGCTCTTCTGCCCACAGGATTCATGATTCTGATCCTGGTCGGGGCGATCCTTTTGATGCTGCCGTGTTCGACGGTACCGGGTGAGGAGACTACGTTCCTGACGGCCCTGTTTACCTCGACGACCAGCGTCTGCGTGACGGGATCGGTCGTGGTCGATACCTGTACGCACTGGACGTTGTTCGGCAAGTTCGTCATTCTCGGTCTGATCCAGCTCGGCGGACTAGGAATCATCGTCGCGGTCGTGTTTTTGGTGTTCATCGCGCGCCACCGGTTCACGCTCGGTCAGATCCTCATGTTGAAGGATATGTATACCCTGGACAGTTCGCGCGGCGTGCTGCACTTTTTCAAAAGAATTTTTCTCGGAACGCTGATCGCGGAGGCACTGGGGGCCATCGGGTTCATGCCGGTGTTCTGCGAGCAGTTCGGAATGTTGCGGGGGATCTGGTATTCTTTCTTTACCGCAGTATCCGCCTTCTGTAATGCGGGCATTACGATCATTGATCCAACCAGCCTCGAGGAGTACAGCGAGACTCCGTCGGTCATGATCGTGACCATGATACTGATCGTGGCGGGAGGCCTGGGTTATCTGGTCTGGGCAGACCTGATCGCGTTCGCGCTGAGACTGCGGGACAAGTCCGTCCGGCTGAGGTATTCGCTGCATCTGATCAAGAAGTCTACGAAGATCGTACTGGCGCTGACGGCGGGCCTGATCGCGGGCGGCGCGGCGCTGATTTTTGCCTTCGAATACGGCAACCCCGGGACGATAGGAAACATGAGTCACGGCGGGAAGATCATCAATTGCATCTTCGAGTCGGTGACCTTCCGTACGGCAGGCTTCTCGACCGTACCGCAGCAGAACCTGACGGAGGAAACCTGTCTGATCGGAGACATCCTGATGTTCATCGGCGGATCCCCGCTGGGAACGGCGGGCGGCGTGAAGACGGTGACCATGTTCGTACTGCTGATGAATGTCTGGTCGTTTCTGCAGGACAAGGAAGATGTCGTTCTCCTGAAGAGAACGGTTCCGTCCGACGTGGTCCGCAAGGCGACCGCCATCATCTCCGTACAGATGTCCGCTGTAGTGGTGCTCACCCTGGCACTGATGCTGGTGACGAATGCAGAGCTTTCCGAGTCGCTGTTTGAGATCATGAGCGCAGTATGTACGGTCGGACTCAGCCGGGGACTTACGCCGTTGCTGCCGGCGGCCGGACAGTGGGTCGTCATCATAGGTATGTTCATCGGCCGGATCGGCCCGATCTCGATGCTGCTCTTCTTCCAGACCGGGAAGAAAAAGAAAGACGGAGTCCGCTATGCGGACGGACGATATATTGTCGGATAACGGTACATCGCCGGATATAAGGGAGGAAATATACAGATGAAGGAACAAGCATACGCAATTCTGGGAATGGGACGGTACGGCTGCAAGATGGCCCAGACACTGGCGGGTACCGGGGCGCAGGTCCTGATCGCGGATTCGGACCAGGATATCATCAACCAGTATGCCGACAAGACAACCTACGCGGCAACGCTTGATATGGCGAATCCGGCTGCGCTGCAGGGCATCGGCCTTGAGAGAATCGACGTTGCGATCGTAGATCTGAGCGACCACCTGGAGGAGTCCATCGTTTCCATCATGGTCGCGAAGGAGCAGGGCGTAAAGCGCGTCATCGCCACGGCCAGGTCGGACCGCTTTCGGGAAGTCATGCTGCGGGTGGGCGCAGATGAGGTGGTCATCCCGGAAGATGCAGCTGCGGCGCAGATGGCGAGGCTGCTCATTCTGGACGACTTCATGACCTACTTTGACATCGGCGGTGACCTGTGCGTCCTGAAAGCCCAGCCCAAGAGGGAGTGGACCAAAAAGAGCCTGCGAAAGCTCCAGCTTCGGGAGGAGCAGATCAACATCATCGCCATCGACAGAGACGGACAGATGGACATCAACATCAGCCCGGAGACCGTACTCCCGGAAGGCTGCCCTGTGGTCCTGACCATCCCGAAATCGAGGATCTATGATCTGATTTAAAACGCTTGCTCCGGGGATTCTGTTGGAGTATGATAGGTAAGGTCAATATTGGATAAAGGAGTGATGGAAAATGTCAATTAAGGATAAGATCAAGGAAATCGAAGCGGCATCCGAGGAACTGATGGTGCCGGAGCACGAAGGCGGAGTGATCGGCGAACTCGTGAAGGAAGCAAACGAGGCATCAAAGGAGATGTTCAGCAAGGGCCATAAGGCCGACGCCGGAGAGGTCATTGCCGACATGGTTCGCGATACCGCGAATGCGGCCACGGAGATGCTGGGCAAGGATCATCTGAAGACCGCGCCGGAAGGCAAGCTGGATGAACTGGCCAAGGAAATCGAAGATGCCGCTGATGTGATGCTGGAGAACAAGTAAGACAGGGGCCGCTGTACATAGACGTGCAGCGGTCTTTTTATGTCCCGCCTGCCCCTGCACGTAACAGGAGACGCGACATAAAAGAACTTTGTATGTTAATCGTAGAAAGTCATGTAAGATGTTGAAACGAGATTTCAATGTCGCTGTAGTCCTTTGCGGCAGCAATGATAATCTGGTAGAATACAGGGGGAAGAAAGTCTGTAGACATTGTATAGAAGGGAGTAGAGAAGAATGATCAGTACAACTACACCGGGAATTGAAGGAAAACAGATCGTAGAGTATAGAGAAATTGTATTTGGAGAAGTGGTTGCGGGCGTCGACTTCGTGAGAGATTTCGCCGCCGGGATCACGAACTTCTTTGGAGGAAGATCGAACTCATATGAGGACGAATTGCAGCAGGCAAGAGATACTGCAATGGCTGAGATGGAAAGACGCGCTGCAGAGCGGGGTGCAAATGCAGTGGTAGGCGTGGATATTGACTATGAAGTTCTTGGCGCCAATAACGGAATGCTGATGGTCTCCGCCAGCGGAACAGCGGTAGTCGTCAGGTAGAAAAAATGTTTCTTTGCTGACAGAATTAAAAATGCCTCTGGTCACAAATGACCATGAGGTTTTTTCATATGTAAAAAAATTGTTGAAAAAAAGAAAAATTGTTAGCACTCACTATTGACGAGTGCTAACAAAAGTGTTATAGTATAGTTGCCGGAAGGAAAGGGGCAGAAACCCGAGGGACCGGCACTTCAAATTAGCAAAATCTATAAAATATATAAGGAGGGATTGATTATGTTGATGCCAACTATTTTCGGAGAAAGATTGTTTGATAACTTTATGGATGATTTCGGATTCCCAAATGTAGACCGGATCGCGGCCAGCAAGAATACATCGAACCTGATGAGAACCGACATCAGAGAGACTGAGCAGAACTACGAACTGGATGTGGAACTGCCGGGTTACAAGAAGGAAGACGTCAAAGCGCAGCTGAAGGATGGATACCTGACCATCAACGTTTCCAAGGAAGAGAACAATGATGTCAAGGATGAGGACGGCAAGTATCTGAGAAGAGAACGTTATTCCGGTTCCATGAGCAGAAGCTTCTACGTTGGAGAGGATGTCCAGGAATACGACATCAAGGCGAAGTTTGAGGACGGCATTCTGAAGCTGGCATTCCCGAAGGAACAGCCGAAGAAGGTTGAAGAACCGAAGTACATCTCGATCGAGGGCTAAGCCGGACTGCAGACTCACCTCTGTGCAGGCAGATTAATAACCCGTGGACCCGTCGCAAAAGCGGCGGGTCTTTTATCGTCATAAATGGCAATATATGGCAAAACTCTGCAGAACGATATAATATTAATAACTTCTGCAGAGTTTGACGTGGATATTTCGAAATCTCGGATTCAAACTCTGCAGAAATCCTTCAGAACCATTGGTTTTGCAGAGTTCTGCCCCAAATCCCGAGAATCCAGATATACTAACTCTGCAGAAATCCATCAAATTCGAAGATTTTGCAGAGTTGAAACCTCGCCAGGCCTGCTTTTGTGGTATCATGGGTAAGTGTGATGGAGGTGACAGCATGTCAGTCGTGTATGATTATTTCGGAGGCCTGTATATCAACCTGACGAACCGGTGCCCGTGCCGGTGCGAGTTCTGCATTAAGAATTTCACGAACAGTCTGGGCTCGGCGGATTCGCTGATGCTGGAGAGGGAGCCGACCGTGGAAGAGGTGAAGGCGGAACTGCGCCGGTGGAAGGTGCAGGAGTACGATGAGGTCATTTTCTGCGGATACGGAGAACCGACGGAGCGGCTGGATGATCTGCTCGAGATCGCCAGGTTCATCAAGGCGGCCTATGGGAAGCCGGTGAGGATCAATACGATCGGGCTTGCCGATCTGATCTGGGAGCGAGAGACGGCGCCGGAACTGGCCGGCGTGATCGATGCGGTCTCCGTCAGCATGAACGAGGCGGATGCGGAGAGTTTCAACGCCCTGTGCCATCCGAGGTTCGGCCTGAAATCCTATGACGCCATGCTGAAATACATAGAAGATGTCAAACAGTATGTGCCCCATGTGGCCGTTTCGGTGGTGAGCGGGAGTATCTCCCGGGATTCGCTGGAACGCTGCCGCGCAAAGGCAGAGCAGATGGGTGTTTCATTCAAGGTTAGATAATACGATATTATGTCAAAGAAGAACAAAAGCAAAAATACGCACAAAACCAATGCCGTCCGCATCGTAGAGGCGGAAGGGGCGGCCTATCAGCTGCATGAATACGAGGCGCCGGAAGGATTTCTTGACGGGGTGTCGGTTGCGCAGTCGCTCGGACAGGACCCGGCGCAGGTATTTAAGACCCTCGTTACGGTGGGGGCGAGCCGGCAGAATTACGTGTGCGTGATTCCCGTTGCAAAGGAACTCGACCTGAAAAAGGCGGCGAAGCACTTCGGGGAGAAGAAGATCGAGATGCTCCCTTCGAAGCTGATCACGCAGACCACGGGGTATATCAAAGGCGGATGCTCGCCGGTGGGAATGAAGAAACCCTTTCCGACCGCGGTCGATCAGGCCGCAGAACAGATCGACACCATCATGGTCAGCGGCGGTAAAGTGGGACTGCAGATGCAGCTTCCGGTAGAAGAACTTCTGAGAATCACGGGAGCGCAGCTGGCGGATCTCACGGTAGAGGAATAATTATGGGTCTTTTGGTCGCCTTTCTAATTTTCATAGCCTGCATGATCGCAGCGCTCATCCTGAATTTGTCACTGATCCTGCCGCTTCTGGCGGGCCTGGTTTTGTTTGCCGCTTTAGGGCTGAAGAGAGGATTTCCCTTAAAGCAGCTGGCGGTCTGGAGCTGGGGGTCTGTCAAAGATTCTCTGGTCGTGATCGAGGTGATGGCAATCATCGGCTTTATTACGGCGGCCTGGCGGGTGTCCGGGACCATCACCGTGTTCGTTTACTACGGAATGAAGGTCATCGTGCCGCCGCTCTTTTTGCTGATCACCTATCTCCTGTCCGCACTGCTCAGCTATGCCATCGGAACGTCCTTCGGCGTGGCAGGAACGCTCGGCGTCATCTTCATGGCGCTGGCCAGAAGCGGCGGAGTCGATCCGGTGCTCACGGCGGGCGTGCTTCTGTCCGGGATCTATTTCGGGGACAGGGCCTCTCCGGTTTCCTCCAGCGCCAATATGGTTGCAGGCATTACAAAGACTGAGATCTACGATAACGTACGGCTGATGATGAAGTCAGGGATCCTGCCGCTGCTTCTGACTGCGGGGATCTATACCGTCCTGTCGCTGACTCATCCGATCAGCCACGTGGATCCGCAGATTCTGGCGGCATTTGAAGAAGAGTTTTCCCTGTCGGTCTGGGCCTTTGTACCGGCTGTGCTCATGCTGGCCCTGCCGCTGCTGAAGGTAGGAGTCATCCTGTCGATTGGCCTGAGCATCGTCAGCGCCGTACTGGTGGCCTGGCTGGTGCAGCATGTTCCTCTCTGGGAGGTGGTGCAGGTGTGCTTTATGGGCTATCACAGCGGCGGGGAAGGACTCGGCGCCATTCTGGACGGCGGCGGACTCGTCTCCATGCTGGAGATCGTGGGAATCCTGATCATCTCCTGCGCCTATTCCGGTATCTTCAGCGGAACGGATATGCTGAAGGAGGTGCAGAGCCTGCTCATCAGGGGCTGCGGGAAGCTCGGGCGATATGCGGTGACACTGATCGTCGGCATAGCGACCAGCGTGATCTTCTGCAACCAGACCATCGCGACGCTGATGAGCAACGACCTCATGACAAAACCTTATCTTGATACGGGCGGAAGCCGCCAGGAACTCGCCATAGACATGGAGAATACCCTGATCGTAATTGTGGGGCTCATCCCATGGTGCATCGCCTGCAGCGTGCCGCTGACCTTCTTTGGCGTCGGAATCAGCGCGGTTCCGTATGCCTGCTATCTTTATTTGGTTCCCGTCTGCTACTTCTTCACAAAGCGCTTCTTCTTCGAAAACAGGAGCAAGTAAGGCTCCTTCATTTCTCAGCCTGCGGGAGGCTGCGTCGCAGCGTCCAGTTCCCTGCGGAGAAGACCGATCGTGCGGAGCATGGATTTCGTGTCGGGGCAGTGATAATACAGTTCTCGGGCCAGGCGAGCGATCAGATCGCCATGCGGGTCGCGGACTTCCTGTTTCATCTGTGCCAGCAGAAGGATCAGTTCCCTGTGAAAGGGCGTGGCCGGGCTCTTTGCCGAATCCCCGGAACCTGCCTGCCTGCCGGTGCCTGTCTTGTCCCCGGAACCTGCCCGGTTGCTGCCCGGCGGGCGGGGGACGTAGGCGATTTTCAGATCGTCTTTCTCACGGCTGTAAAAGACCAGCTCGGTTCGCAGCAGGATCCGCTCAGGATCCAGAAGATATTCGGGCGCCCGGTGCAGGACCAGGAAGACCTTCTCCATCAGATAGAGGACATCCTCCGTGCGTTCGATCCGAAAGGAACTGAGCGGGGTAAAACCGCTGCACTCGTAGCGGGCGGTAAGACCGTTCTCACTTCGCAGGAATGTCATCGGAAGGAAGCCATCAAAGCCCGCGGAGGCGAGGATGGCCTGCTCATGTCTGTAAAATGGATTGCGCTGAAAGCGCAGTGTATAGTTGTTCTGTTCCCACATAAGTTCTGCTCCTCGGATGATGTCCCGCCGCATTTGCTGCAGGGGGTGTAGCCTTTTGTTATGGCCTCGGTGCGGTCGATGACGATCGTGTGACGGCGTATGGTGCGGCAGCTGCCGCGGTGGTAGGCGGTTCCTTCACCGCTGAAACAGTAGACGATGCTGCCGGACGGAAGATCCTCCGAGCGGCAGGCGGCGCAAGGCTCGCGTTCCCGCCGAAGCGAAGATGTGAGCCGCTCCGCCCGGACGCTCGCATTCACATAGGTGCAGGCTTTTGTATGATATTTCTGGCCGGACTGGGGGAAGATCCAGACGGGATCTTCCGGCAGATTGTTTTCAAGTCCTTCGGTTCCGAGCGGATCTCCGCCGTAGTCCTTGCCGACAAAGCAGCGGTATTTGATTCCGGCGGAAGAGCGGAAGGCGTGTCCAAACCCGGCAGGTAGGGCCAGGTCGCTGGTCGTTTCGAGATGGTAGGAAGAGACCTCATCGCAGACGCCATCCGAAATACCATACACAAAACCCCGTACACTGTAGCCTGAAAGGCCGGGTACATCCGTTTCGATGCGGCGGCGGATTCTGAAAGCTGCTGCGCGGCCGGAAACCCCGTCAATGGCCATGGCCGATGCGCGCATGCTTTCGTCCACCGCGCAATGAAAGGCATTCTCCCGGCAGCCCTCCGCCTTTGTCACATAACCGAGTGCGAGGACCATCAGCAGCACCAGCGGCAGGAGCATGGCTGCCTCAACGGTATAATAACCTCTGGTAGATCGATTCATAACTGTACTCCTGTCCGCCTACGGCTGCCCGGGCCGCGATTCCGGTGCAGCATTCTCCGATGAGGAATTCCCCGTCCTCATTCTTTCGCATGTTGATCTGGATCAGGTCCATGATCCGGCTGCAAAGCATCGTCTCATCTTCCAAAAGTAGGAGAATCCTCAGATACTGCTCATAGTTCAGACCCTGCTCATTGTCCGGATGGATCACCCCGTCCCCGCTGCCGGTATCCTCGAGCACGTTGCTCAGGGAAATCGCCCAGCTTGAACTGTCCTTCCCAAGAGGCACCTGAAACCCCTGCACCAGGAGCTTCGCGTCGTTCGCTGACTCCGCATAGGCCCAGGCAGCAGCCAGCGCGCCCTGGACAAGGATGGCGCCCGGGCCGGGAGAAATCACTTCCGCGGCAGCGGCCAAGGCTTCCTGCTTCTGTGGATCTGAATAAATGTGGGCCAGGTTGGGCGAAAGCCGCAGCATCTTCAAGGCGGACTCGGTCTTTCGCAGGTTATCCGAATCCGTCAGCTGTCCATGCAGGATATATTCAACCTCTCTCAGAAAAAAGTGATCCGGATCAGCGGTATGCCTGGTGTGATTGAAACTGCCGAGCGCATAACTGCTCAGAAGGTACCGGTCTGTTCCGTCTGTGAAGAGCCCTGAGATACCGCCGGGACTGTTGATCAGGTGGATCAACTGGTCACCGAAGCCTTCCGCGCGGGCAAGCAGGTCCTGCTCGGGGAGCTGGCGCGAGGGGAGGGAGGCGATGGTCGGTCCATGCCGCAGCGCCCGGCCGGCGGCCTCCGCATTGCCGGTGCCTGTTTCCCCGGTCCCGCCGGTTTCCGTTTTCGCGCTCCGAAGCTGCAGGGCCCCGCCGGCCTTCATATAGGCCAGGATCTGCTGGCGGACCGGCTCGGGATCAAGGACCGCAAACGGTGCTCCGCTGGCACTGATATCAGAAACCGAAGGTTCCTCCCCGAACGTGAAGAGGAGATAGTGCCGCAGTTTGGCGGAGAGATTCCGGTCGCTTTCATGCAGCGCGAACAGGCCGTATTCCTCCAGAAGCGTCCGGTCATATTCCGACAGGAGCGACTGACATGACAGGCGCATTAGAGCATCGGCTCTGCTTGCCGTCGAAAAGGCCGATGCACTGTAGATGAAGGCAAAGCAGATCATGACCAGCGCGGATAAGATGACGCACAGGAAAACGCTGCTGCTTCCCCTGCGGCTGTGCAGCATACCTCTCATGGGTCATTCACCAGTCCCTTCCCGAGCATGATCAGCCGTACATATTCTGCGCCGTCACAGGCGTGCCAGCGGCTTTCGGTCACGGAGGACGGCCGCATCCGGAGCAGGCCCCGGGCCGGCATACGGCTCCCGTCAGCAGAGGAGACGACGGGAAACACGCCCTGCCTTGTCACGGTTATGTCCGCGCCCTCCCGGGGTGATAGACCCGGGCGGCTGGTGCAGCCGGTCAGATCATCTGAGGCAGACCGAAGCTGCTGGTGCTGCTGGCACTGCCGGATCGTTGTATCGTAGAAGAACATGCTGACCAGAAGACAGGTCAGGACCGACAGGATGAGCAGAGGCAGCACCATCGCTGCCTCCGCCATGGCACTGCCCCGGCGCGATCTCAGAACCCATATCATACAGGAATCCATCAGTTGAAACTGTGCAGGCTTTCGAACGTTCGGTTGACGAAGTCGGTGATCTGTGTTTTGAAGATCAGACCGAGCGCAACGGCGATGGCGACCAGGATGGCAACCTGCACAAGCTCCATCCCGCGCCTGCTTCTGAAATAGCTTTTGTTCATCTCTTAATCCCTTTCTCCACTGTATTCTTTTGAAATAACTGTATATTTGATCGCGGCGGTCACAGCTGCAAGAGGGCCGGCGCCACGGTGATGATGATCAGCACACACAGAAAGATGGACAGGGGCAGGGTCATCTTCGTCTCGGCGATCCGTCCGCGCTCTTCCGCCTGCAGTTTCCTGGCGATCCACAGACTCTCCGATTCGGTCTCGAGCTTCCGCGTGAGCTCCACGCCTTTGTTGATGTTGTCACTGATGATGTTGCTGACCCGGACCAGCTCATTCACTCCGCTGGATTTCGCGAACGACCGCAGTTCCTCATGCAGCGAGCTGTTCGTGTTCTGCATGGAAAGGCAGATCCGGCGAAGATTGGAACGAAAGTAGTCCTCCTCGCCGCCGGCATTCCGTTCCGCAGCCAGGCGGAAGGCGCGGGTCAGCACCAGCCCTGCGCCAAGCATCAGCACCAGCTCATTCAGAAAGAGGGGCAGCTGCCTGCGCACACAGGCACGGCAGGCCTCTTCCCGGCGCTGCAGGGGCCGGAAGCGACCCCTGTAGATAACGATGGCCGAGCCGGCGGTCAAGGCTAAGAGCAGCAGGGCATTGCTGCCCGGATTGCGGCTCCAGTGGATCCTCTGACCTCCGGACAGGGCAGATGGCAGCAGCACCTTCCTCGATGTGAGATCTTCGTTGAGACCGGCGGTGATCTGACGAAGCTCGCTCCCCAGCAGATCTTCTGCGGACGCGGATACAACGGCGGTCTGATCCGACGGCTCGGAAGCGCCTTTTTCCCGGACGGGATCAAGACGGATCTCAAAGGTGTCCTCATACTGCCCGTCTGCCGAGTCCACCCTGGCGCGCAGCCGGATGTGACCGGGGCTGTCTCCGGCCGCCGGACGAATCAGATAAAGCTTGCCCTGCTCCTGCTGGACAGGGATCGATGCGCCGGTCATGGAGACGATGAGATCTGCCAGGATCAGCACTGCGCCGGCCGCTGCAATCAGGCGGATCTGTCTGATCGCACGAAGCTGCAGGGCGTCTTCTGACAGTTCCTGCGCAGGCGTCTTTTCCGGCCGGCGAATTCTACCGGGCTTATGAAATCCCTTAAACTTCCACATGAGAAATCCTCTCCATCAACCATACGCCGAAGACGCTGCCCGCAAGCGCCAGCGTCATGATCAGGCGTCCGGCGACGCAGGTGTACAGGATACGGATGTAGGCGGGGGAGATCAGATTCAATGCGAGCAGCATGGCAACGGGCATGAGTGAGATCATTCTGCCCTCCAGCTGTTTCTGCGCGTTCAGAGCGCGGATCTCCTCCGTGATCTTCATCTTCTCTGTGATGATTTCTGCCGCGTGAGAGATGATCTTCTCCAGATCTCCGCCCGTGCTCCGGCAGGTGAGGTAGACCTGGACAAAACTCGTGATATCTTCACTGCCGGCCCGGCCTGCGAAGTCCGCGAGAAGTCGGTGATCGCTCTCGTGGTTTTCCCGGATGCTTCGCTTCATATGCGCGAGCTCCCGCATGATCGGCGTCTCGGGACTGTATATGGAAGCAAGCCCGTCATGCGCCTCGATCAGCGCCGCCTCCATCTGCCGGCCGGCTGTTACGGACGCCGACAGGGAGGTGAGCAGGTCGCGGAACTGCAGGTGTAGATTCTGCAGCCGCCTCCTGGCCAGGGCTTTCCGGTATAGCGGCAGGCCGCGCCTGATCAGAAGGCCTGCCAGAAGAGCCAGCGGGAGACTGTGGTAGAAGAGGAAGACGATGCAGGCAATAAAGAAGTAGCCTGCAGCTTCAAATTGAATGGTCTCCCGCCGGGACAGTTCATAATCAGCATAGTCCTTGATGATCGTTACAGGTTCCGGGTTCATCGCCATACCTCCAGTTTCTCTCTGTGGATCAGCTTCCCGCCGGTCAGACCATCCGGATAGGAATAAAGTGTATTGGTACGGATCTCGCCGCCCCGGATGCAGTCCAGTTCCGCGATTTCGCTGACGAGACGGCTTCCGTCACTGCAGCGCCTCATGTGAACCATGATGTCGATGCCCTGCACGATCTGCTGACGAATCGCATCCACGGGAATGTCTGAGGCCTCAAGGAACATTGCCTCCAGGCGGCGGAGCATGCCGGGCACACTGTTGGCATGTCCCGTGCTCATGCTCCCGTCGTGCCCCGTGTTCATTGCCTGTATCATATGGACTACCTCGCCGCCGCGGACCTCTCCGACGATGATGCGGTCCGGCCGCATGCGAAGGCTGTTTCGGACCAGAAGGGCCATGTCGATGGAACCCTTTCCCTGCACGTTCGCGCTGCGGCATTCCAGACGCACCAGATTCTCAATATGAGAAAGCCTGAGTTCCGCAGAATCCTCGATCACAATGACGCGCTCTTCCGGTGGGATCATCTGGGAAAGCACATTGAGGAAGGTGGTCTTGCCGCTGGAAGTTCCGCCGCAGACGAAGCAGTTGTATCTGGCGGATACCAGTCGCTGCATCAGGCGGGCAGCATCCTCCGTAATCGTACCGGAACTGATCAGGTCGGTCATGGTGAGAGGACTTCCCTCCGGGAACTTCCGGATGGTCAGCGATGAGCCGGAAGGGGAGATGCTGCCGAGCACTGCGTTGACCCTGGAGCCGTCGGACAGGCGGGCATCCACGATCGGATTCAGTTCATTGATCTCCCGGTGCACGCCTGCGGCGATCCTGCGGATGAGTTCCTCTAAAGACTCCTCGCTGTCAAAGGAGAGGGACGTGCGTTCCAGCCTGCCGCTGCGTTCAACGAAAATGGAATCTGTCCCATTGACCATGATCTCAGTGATGGTCGGGTCATCGGCCAGCGGCTGCAGGATGCCGAGCTCCGCCCGAAGCGACAGGAAGATCCTGCGGATCAGGCCGCGGTTGCAGGCCGCGGAGCAACTTCCCGACTTCGGTCTGCCGAACACGTACTCTTCGATCAGGGCAAGCGCCTTCGCGTCCGTGAGTTCTCCCGGATGCGCGTTGATTCGCTCCCGGATCTCTGCAATATAAGTCTGGTATTCGTGAAAATCATATTCTGCCATAATTCCCAATAATTCCCTTCGACAAAAGTATAACAGAAATGGAACAATATGGCAACTATAAAATAACAAAAAATTCCATTTCCATTTTTGAGTACCTTTACACTGATTCGTCCAATCTGTTAGAATGATCCTGTCAATCCGATCAAGCGGACACGAAAGAGAGGTACCATTCAGATGAAATTGTTCCACCTTGCGGACCTGCATTTTGGCAAGTCGGTCTACGGGCTGTCCCAGCTGCCGGACCAGTGGCATTGGACAGGGGAATTTCTTGAACTTTGTGATAAAGAGCGGCCGGATGCGGTCATGATCGCCGGTGATGTCTATGACAGGGCGGCCCCGGGGCCGGACGCAGTTGAACTGCTCGATCACCTGCTGAGCCGGCTTGCGGAGAAAAAGATCCCGGTGCTGATGATCGCAGGCAATCACGACAGCGGGCAGAGGCTCGACTTCGGAAGGAGTATCTTTGCCGGGGAGAGAATCCACATAGCGGGTATGCCAAAAAGGCAGATCGAACGCATTACATTCGACGATCCGGACGGACACGGTCCGGTCACCTTCTGGCTGGTTCCGTATATCTATCCGGAAGCGGTGAACCTGCTTTTGCAGCCGGAAGAGCCATACCGCACCTATCAGGAGGCCTTCCGGGCGCTGCTGGAGGCGCAGGAACTCGATCCGGCGCATCGGAACGTGATCATTTCGCATCAGAACGTGGTCTGCGGGGGCAAAGAAGCGGAGCGTGGCGGCTCGGAGAGCATGGTCGGCGGGGTCGGTCAGATCGAGTATACGGCCTATGATGCCTTCGATTACGCGGCGCTCGGCCACATCCATTCCGGGTATCCCGTCGGCCGGGAAGAGGTCCGCTATGCGGGTACGCCGCTCTGCTATCATTTCAATGAAACGAGGCAGAAGAAAAAGGGCGTACTCCAGGTGTGCCTCGGGGCCAAGGGGGAGAAAACGCAGTTTCAACTGCACGAAATCAGGCCCCTGCACCGCATGCGGTATCTTGAGGACACGAAGGAAAACATCTATGAGATGCTCCGGGAGGACCCGGGCAGAGAGGAATACATCGGGATCAGGCTGACGGATGAGAGAATCAGACCTGAGACCTCGGCTTATTTGCATGCGCTGCTGGAGGAGCGGGGAAGCGTGCTGATGGAACTTCTTTCCGGAGACACATCCTTCGCCGGCGGCAGCGCATCCGCCATGCAGGAGGGACCGGAGAGCAGACCGCTTGAAGACCTGTTTGCGGAGTTTTACGGACAGCAGAGCGGGGGGAGCATGCCCGGAAAGGCAGAGAGCGAGCTGCTGGGCTTTGCTGCAGAACTGATCCGAAACAGGGACCCCCATGAACCTCTTTCCGAGAAGGAAATCGAAAAAGTGCTCGCGTTCGCGAAAAAAATGGGAGGTGAGACGGCATGAAACCACTGCTTCTTACGATGACGGCGTTCGGTTCTTACGCGGCGAAGACCGAAGCGGATTTTCGCGAGTTTGATAACGGACTCTTCCTGATCACCGGAGATACTGGGGCGGGAAAAACTACAATTTTTGACGGCATCGTCTTCGCTCTTTACGGAGAGCCCAGCGGGAAGGACCGCACGCCGGCTATGATGCACTGCGACCTGGTGGACAAGTCGGAGGATACAGTCGTCACGCTTCAATTTGAGCAGAACGGGAGGACCTTTGAGGTTACGCGCCGGCTGCATTTCCCGAAAAAGCGCGGGAGTCAGGACGAATACGGCGAGCCCCTCGTAGGCGCAAGCCTTGTAGAACCGGCCATGGAACCGGGTGGGGAGGCGCACGCAATGGAAGGTTCCACGAAGGTGACGGCGCGGATCACGGAGATCCTGGGGCTGAGCAAGGAGCAGTTTCGGCAGATCATCATGCTCGCCCAAGGCGAATTCAGGAGATTCCTGCAGGCGGGCAGCGAAGAAAAGAACGAGATTCTGGGAAAACTCTTCGACAATTCGATCTATCTGCGGTACGAAGAACTGCTCGGTCAGGCCTGCAGCAGGCTGAGAGAAGAAAGAAAACAGAGCCAGGAGCGGATCGGCTCCCTCATGGAGCAGGGGTTCCTTGCGCCGGAAGGCGGAGAGGATGCCAGGTGGCTTCCGGGAAATCCTGACCTGGCCCGGGAATTGGAGGGACTGATCCTCCGGGACCGGGAGGAAGCGGACCTGGCGGAAGCCGGGCGGCAGCAGATCAAGCAGCAGCTTGACCGGATGAATACGCAGCTTGGCGCGGCGCAGGGCAACAACAGGCTGCTCGAGGAACTTGCGGAGAAACAGGACCTTCTGCGCAGGCTGCAGGAAGAAGAAGAGGACTACGATGCGCTGCGGGTCAGGGCAGAAGCTGTGACAAAGGCGTTTCGGAAGGTCCGGCCGGCAGCGGAGGCAGCAGAGGTTGCGCATCTTCAGCTACGGAATCTTCTGGAGTCGATCGAAAAACTAAAAGACAGGGCCAGGCGGCAGGACGAACTCTGCGAGAAGGCAAAGGAAGCTGCTGCGGGAAATGCCGCCCTGCAGGAACAGGCGGAGAAAATCACTGCAAAGATGCAGCATCTGGAGGATCTTCTGCCATCCTTTGAGGCACTGAAGAAAGCGCAGGATGAAGTCAGCGGAAGACAGACCGCCCTGGAAACCGGAAACAGAAAGCTTGCTGCAGCCGAGGAAGCGCTTGCGGTCTGCATCCGGCGCGCATCCGAGGCGGGCAAAGAGCACAGCAGCCTCTATCATAGGTATCTGGAAGGGCAGGCGGGACTGCTCGCCGAGGATCTTCGAAAGAAACTATCGGAAGGTGAGGAGGCAGTCTGTCCGGTCTGCGGAGCGAGCCTCAGCGCGGACGAAGCGCCGCGGCTTGCAGCCCTGGATGAGACCACTCCGGACAGGGAGGAGGTCGAACAGGCCAAGGAAGCGCTTGAGGACGCTGATGCCAGACTGAATAAACAGAAAGAGGCAAGAGGGGCGCTTGCTGCCAGACTCAGCAAGGAAACCGAAGAACTCTCCGTCCGCCGGCGCGAACTGGAGGAACGGAGGGCGGCGCTTCCCTATGAAGATGAGACGCAGGTGAGAGAAGAAATCGCTTCCGGGAAAAAAGAAAGGGAATCCCTGCTTTTGCAGATCGAGGACAGCCGCAGGCAGCTGCAGGAGGCGGAGGAAACCAGGAGCGGGATCCGGGGAGCACTGGAGACGGAACAGGGAAGACTTCCGCAGGCAGAGACTGAGCGGGAGGAGAAGGACCGGCGGCTGGAAGAAGTGCTGGCTGAAACCGGCTTTGCCTCGGCCGAGGAGGCGGACCTCCAGCTTTCGGGGATTGCGGATCCGGAGCAGTGGCTCACAGACACCGAGCAGAAGCAGCAGGACTATCGGTCCGCCCTCGTTCAGACGGCCGGACGGATCAAAGAATTGCAGGAGCAGACGGCCGGCACGGTGATGCAGGATCTTGGGGTCCTGCAGGAGGAGATCGGGCGCGCCAACGAGCGCCTTGCTGCAGCAGACGGAGAATGCGGCCGGATCCGCGGGCTGCTCGAAAACCATGAAAGGATCCTGTCCGGTGTGAACGAAGAAAAGCAGCGGCTTTCGGAGAGCGATCACGCCTGGTCCCTGCTGAGCAGACTGGCGGAGCTGGCTGGCGGCGCGAGCGGCGAAGGGGGAAAATTATCCTTCGACCGGTACATTATGGGCGCCACCTTCCGCGAGATCATCGAGCGGGCCAATTTCCGGCTGGAGGTGCTGTCCGGCGGACAGTACCAGCTGATCCACCAGATCCAGGGGACGCGCAGGAACGCGAAGGCGGGTCTTGATATTGAGGTGCTCGACAGGAATACCGGGCGGCAGCGAAGCTCGAGTTCGCTATCCGGAGGAGAGGGATTCATCGTGTCCATGGCTCTGGCCCTCGGCCTGTCCGATGTAGCGGGTGCGCACGCGGGAGGCCGCCGGCTGGATACGCTCTTCATAGATGAGGGCTTCGGAACGCTGGATGAGGGCGTGCTCGATAAGGCCATGAACGTGCTGAACGATCTGACCGGGGATGCTCACCAGCTGGTCGGTATCATCTCCCACGTCAGCCGCCTGGAGGAGAGCATCGCCTCAAAAATCATCGTCACGAACGGATCCCGCGGGAGCAGTCTGACCATCAGGAAATAGTGTTGCTATTTATCCGGATATTTGATATAATTCTAAATTGCACTGAGAAAACGGTGTAATACGTTATTGCAATAAAGTGAACAATTATTGAGAGGAAATTCTATGATCAACACAATCGATTCGGTCGTACTGGCGATCAGTAATATACTGTATCAGCCCTGGTTCGTGCCCCTGATCCTGATCGTGGGCGGAATCTACCTGACCTTCCGCTGCGGTTTTCTGCAGGTCGGAATGTTCAAGGAAGCCTGCAAGGTCATCACGGAGAAGCCGCATGAAGGAGGCGTTTCATCTTTCGGCGCTCTGATGGTATCCACCGCATCCCGTGTCGGTACCGGAAACATCATCGGCGTTGCCACCGCCATCATCTGCGGCGGTCCCGGCGCCATCTTCTGGATGTGGCTGACCGCCTTCTTTGGCGGCGCGTCAGCCTTTATCGAGTCCACGCTGGCACAGATCTATAAGAAGAAGGACGATGACGGGACCTCCAAGGGCGGCCCGGCCTTCTACATGAGAGACGCGCTCGGACAGAGATGGCTCGGCGTTATCTTTTCGATCCTTATCATCGGAACCTACATGGTCGGCTACAACATGCTGGCTGCCTACAACATGCAGTCCACATTCAAGACCTACGATTTCTACGATGAGCACATGACCCCGGCGATCATCGGAATGATCCTGGCAGTCCTGTTCGCCATCGTCGTTCTGGGCGGCGCCAAGCGGCTGATCAAGGTCACCGAGGTCCTGGTTCCGGTTATGGGCATCATGTACGTGCTGGTCTCCCTGATCGTACTGGCGATCAACATCCCGAATCTGGGACAGATGTTCGGCATGATCTTCAAGAGCGCCTTTGACTTCGAGGCCATCTTCGGCGGCTTCGCCGGCTCCTGCATCATGTACGGTGTTAAGAGAGGCCTGTACTCCAATGAGGCTGGTATGGGTTCCGCGCCGAATGCTGCGGCCAGAGCTGACGTATCGCATCCTGCCAAGCAGGGTCTGGTCCAGATGCTGTCCGTCTTCATCGATACGCTGCTGATCTGTACTGCAACGGCCTTCATGTGCATGTCGACCCTGACGGATACCGCTCCGTATAATCTGGAAGCCGGTCCGGAAGCAGCAGCTTACGTACAGGATTCCCTGGCATCCGTTTTCGGAGGCTTCGGCCCCACCTTCATCGTCATCGCAATGGCATTCTTCGCCTTCACGACCCTGATCGGCAACTATTCCTACTGCGAGGGCTGCTTCGAGTTCATCATCAACCGCGAGGCAAAGCACAGCGAACTGATTATCATGCGGCTGATCGCGTCAGCCCTGATCTTCCTCGGGGCGGTCGCGTCCGCGGGACTGGTCTGGGATCTGGCCGACATGTTCCAGGGCTTGATGGTCGTCACCAACGTCCCGTCGATCCTGATTCTGGGCGGGGTCGCCATCAAGTGCCTGAACGATTACAAGAAGCAGAAGGCTCAGGGCTTAAACCCGGTCTTCAAGGCGTCTTCGATCGGACTCAAGCAGAAGACAGACTACTGGAATTAAGCCTTTTTCCAAAGGCAGGACAACCTTTGAATCAGAAAAAAGCAGGCGAGGCCGCGGCCGGACCTGCTTTTGCTGTATGGTCAAATGTTAGGGAAATTCGGGCGAAACAAATAAAAAACGGCTATACCAAAAGATTGATTCAATAGTCAGAATTCTATATAATAATCTTAGTCATAATCATTATTTATCTATTATTCTATTGGGAGGAGGAAGCGCAATGAGTGAACAGCAACAGCTACAGGGCGTTGCCGGTCTGAAGAAACATGACATCAAGGTTTCAGGGATCGTCTTCATGCTGTATTGTCTGGTCGCTGCCGGCGCCTTCGGCATCGAGGAGATGATTCCGGAAGCAGGTCCCGGCATGACCATCCTGTTATTATGTGTATTTCCGTTTATCTGGGCCTACCCGATCAGCAGTCTGGTCGCGGAGTGCTCATCCGTCATGCCGTCCGAGGGCGGTGTGTACGTCTGGGCCAAGGAGGCCTTCGGTGAGTTCTGGGGGTTCCAGACCGGTTGGTGGGCAACCGTTTCCACCTATATTACCAACGGCGTTTATGTCGCGCTGGTATCCGGCTATGTGAGCCAGATGATTCCGATGTCCTACGCGGCGTCGCTCGCTCTGAAGATCGGTATGATCGCCATCTTCACGATCGTCAATCTGCTTGGACTCCGAGAGGTAGGAACCGTCAGCACGATCCTTTCACTTCTGATCGTAGCGGCCTTCCTGCTGGTCGCCATCGTCGGCTTCATCAACTGGAACACCAACCCGGTCGAGCCGTTCATGCCGGAAGATTATACGCTGCTGGATGGACTCGGCGGCGGTATCTGCATCTGCATCTGGATGTACTGCGGATATGAGTGTATTTCCAATATGGCCGGCGAGGTCAAGAACCCGCAGGTCATCCCGAAGGGACTGAAGATTGCGATGCCTCTGGTCGCGCTGACCTACGTGCTGCCGACCCTCGGCGGTCTGGCAACGCTGCCGGAAGGCTCCTGGGAGATGTGGTCCACAGAAGGAGGATTCTCCGGTGACCACGTCGGTTACGCGACGGTCCTGACATCGAATCTGGGAACGGCCTGGGGATATATCTTCCTGGTCATCGCAATCATTTCCCAGTGCGCGATCTTTAACACCTACCTGGCTTCCGGATCCAGAGGCTTCTTCGTTCTGGCGGACGATCACCTCTGCCCGCAGTTCCTGGTAAAAGTAAGCAAGAACAGGGGCGTACCGTATGTCGGCATCCTGTCCCTGGCGGTCGTCACATTCATCCTTTCGTTCAACGACTTTACCACGCTGGTTTCCATGGAGGTCGTCTTCATGCTGGCGCTGTACATCATCCTGCCGCTCTCGGTCATCAAGCTGCGGCATAAGCTGCCGGTCGAGGAGAGGAAGAAGAGGGGACTCTATGTGATCCCGGGCGGCAACAAGGCCCTGATCTTCTACAGCGGGTTCCCGATCGTGATTTCGATTATCGCGCTTCTGATCAACGGCACGGACTATCTGACCACAGGCCTGATGGCACTCTGCTCCGGACCGATCGCCTATATCATCTTCCGCAAAACCTGCGGCGGACTTTCGGTCAACGATCCGGAAGGCAATCCGGTGAACGGATTCGGCATTCCGAAGGGTGATACCGTCAGGATCGGCGTCTTCGCCATGTGCGCCGGCGCCATGGCCTTCTTCGGCCAGTTCTGGCTGAGATGGTATGAGATCGAATGGGGCGAATGGGAGCCGGATGACTACGATGTCTTCTGCAATGTCATTCCGCAGGTACAGACCGGCCTCGCCATCGGCGGCGCGATCCTGATCGTTCTCGGCATTATCTTCTTCTTCGTCGGAAAGAAGAAGGACGCCCCGCTTCCGGAGCACGAGCTCGATGTGGAAGCGACCCTGAATAAATACCTGATGGAGGAGAAGACGGAGAGCTTCTTCGATTGATCATAGTGAGAACAGATGATACCACTATCGACACGCATGCGGCCCGAGCGGCTGGAAGAATTTATCGGACAGAGACACTTCCTTTATGAAGGGTCTCTGTTTTATCACGCGATCAGAAGCGGCAGCCTGGATTCTGCCATCTTCTTCGGCCCTTCGGGGACCGGCAAGACGACCCTGGCCAGGATCATCGCGAAAGAAAAAGACGCGGGCTTCGTTGAGATCAACGCTTCGACCACCGGGACGAAGGAATTAAAGGAGATCCTGAAACAGGCTTCGGACCGGTTCTACGGCCTGATGAAGGAGACGACCTGCCTCTATGTGGATGAGGTCCACCGCTGGAACAAACTGCAGCAGGACTCGCTGCTGAAGGCCCTGGAGGAAGGGGTGATCTGCTTCATCGGGAGCACGACGGAGAATCCCTACTTCTCGGTCAACAACGCCATCCTGTCCAGGGTGGGAAACATCTACGAGTTCAGGCGCCTTGAAGCGGAGGATATTCTCATCCTGCTGCAGCGGGCGATGAAGGATGAGGTCAAAGGTTTCGGCAAACTTGACATACCATATGAAGAGGATGCCCTGAGGATGCTCGCGCAGATGAGCGGCGGAGACTGCCGGCGCGCTTTGGACGCCCTGGGGTTCATCGTAGATAATCTGCCGCAGGGGCGGAAGATCGACCGGGACATCGTCTCAGAGGCCATGCAGCAGCAGACCACCTTTTATGATAAAGAGGAGGACAAGTACAACCTGCTGTCGGCCCTGCAGAAATCGATCCGGGGATCCGATCCGGATGCGGCGGTGCACTATCTGGCCCGGCTGATCGACGGGGGAGCGGACCTGATGATGATCGGCCGCCGGCTTCTGGTGATTGCCAGCGAGGACATCGGCATGGCCTATCCGAGCGCGATCAGCATCGTGACGGCCTGCGTGCAGGCGGCACAGATGGTCGGCTTTCCGGAGGCGCAGATCAACCTGGCCCAGGCGGTCGTGCTCATGGCGTCCTGCCCGAAATCAAATGCTTCCATGGCGGCACTGAGCGAGGCGATGGCAGACCTGCATCGAAGGGAGATCAAAGACGTACCGGCGCATCTGATGGATGCGCACTACAGCGGGGCGGCGAAGCTGGGACGCGGGCTGACGTACCTGTATCCGCATGACTTCGGCGGCTACGTCACGCAGCAGTATCTGCCGGATGACCTCTACGAGGAAGGCGTGCAGTATTATCATCCGAGTGAAAACGGCAGCGAGGCTGCCTTTAAGAAATACCTGGAGAGTCTGAAGGAGATCGATAAGAAACATGGCAGATAAGAGGATCGTTTATCAGTCCGAAGACAGGACGGTGACCGTCGCGGAGCACGCGGGCTTTTGCTTCGGTGTGCGCCGCGCGATCGCAAAGGCAGAGAAGGCCGCGGCGGAGGGCCCTGTATGCTCCATGGGTCCACTGATCCACAATGACCGGGCAATCGGGGATCTGAAGGCCCGGGGCGTGCGGATTATAGAGTCTCTGGAAGAAGCCGGACCGGGGGAGCACGTCATCATCCGTTCCCATGGGGAGGGGAAGGCGGTATATGACGAAGCGGAGCATCGGGGGATCACCCTGATCGACGCCACCTGCCCGTTCGTGATCAGGATCCATAACCTGGTCCGGGATGCGGGCAAGCAGGTCGTGATCGTGGGGGACAGCCGGCACCCGGAAGTACAGGGAATCAGCGGCTGGTGCGAGCAGCCCGCGATCGTCGTTTCCTGCGGACGTGAGGCGGAAGAGATCGAAGCGGATGACCTGCTTTTGGTCGCCCAGACCACGATCCGGCAGGAGACACTGGATGACGTCTGCCGCGTGCTCCGGGAAAAGGGAAAACAGTTCGAGGTGCACAACACCATCTGCAGCGCGACGGCAAGCCGGCAGGAAGCGGCGCAGAAATTGGCCGCGGAGAGCGATGCCATGCTCGTGATCGGGAGCAGGAGCAGCTCGAACACGAAAAAACTCTATGAAATTGCACAAAATAATTGCCAAAACACCTATTTTGTGGAAAATATTACGGATTTACCGTTGAAACGATTGAAGAATTGTAATAGAATAGGAATAGCGGCGGGCGCATCGACGCCTGAATGCACTATTAAGGAGGTTATCGCCAACATGAGTGATGTGACACTTGAGAACAACGAAGCAAAAATGGAAGATTTCATGGAAGAAATCGAGAAATCCCTGAGACTGCCGAGAAGCGGTGAAATCGTAACCGGTAAGGTTCATCAGGTCAACGAGAAGGACGTCATCGTCAATCTCGGTTGCAAGAAGGACGGTATTCTGCCGATCAACGAAGTCAGTCTGGAAGAAGGACAGACACTGGCCGACGTTTTTAAGGTAGACGATGAAGTCCAGGCTAAGGTCATCAAGACAGATGACGGAGACGGTGGTATTTTACTTTCAAGAAAGAAGTTAGAAATCAGCGCTAACTGGAATGAGATCGTAGAAGCGCATGAAAATAAAACAGTTCTTGAAGTTAAAGTCACGAGAACTGTCAACGGCGGCGTTATTGCTGAGTATAAGGAAGTTTCCGGATTCATTCCGCTTTCCCAGCTGTCCGACCGTTATGTAGAGGATGCATCTGAATTCGTTGGTCAGACCATGGAAGTTAAGGTTTCCAGAGTTGACCAGAGAAGAAACAGAGCAGTCTTCTCCCACAAGATGTTCCTGAACGAAGAGAAGGAGAAGCTCGTAGCAGAGATTTGGGAAAACCTCAATGTCGACGATGTCGTCGAGGGTACCGTTATGAGATTCACCGACTACGGCGCATTCGTAGACATCGGCGGAATCGATGGACTGCTGCACATCTCCGAGATTTCCTGGGGCAAGCTGAGACACCCGCAGGAAGTTCTGAGCATCGGACAGAAGATCAACGTCAAGGTTCTCTCCATGAACGAAGAGAAGGGCAAGATTTCCCTGGGCCTGAAGCAGAACACACCGGAACCGTGGAGCGTGATCGACGAGAATTACGAAGTCGGTCAGGTGATCGAGGGCAAGGTTGTACAGATCAAGGAATACGGCGCATTTATCGAGCTGGAACCGGGTCTGGACGGACTGGTCCACATCTCCGAGGTTGCGCATAAGAGAGTCGGCAACATCAACGACGAACTCTCCGTAGGACAGATCGTCAATGCCAAGATCCTCGAGATCGATAAGGACAGAAGAAGAATCTCCCTTTCCATCAGAGAGACCATCGATCCGAACGCTGAGAAGGAAGCTGAAGAAGCTCCGGCTGAGGAAGCTCCTGCAGCAGAGGCTCCGGCTGAAGAGGCTCCCGCAGAGGAAGCTCCGGCTGAAGAAGCTGCTCCGGCAGAAGAGGAATAAGACCACAGACAAACTAAAAGAGGCCGATGAGGCCTCTTTTTTCGTGCTGTGCTATGGTTGATGCTCCTGATGCTCCCGCGCCTACTTCGATGCCGCCAGCAGCTCCCGCGCGGACTGCAGCGTCGTCTCGGTCACCGTCTCCCCCCCGAGCAGGCGGGCGATCTCAGCGGTCCGCTCCTCTTCGGAAAGTTCGGTGACGGAAGTATAGGTGCTGGATTCATCGCTGCTTTTTTCGATGCGGTAGTGGTGGTCCCCGTAAGCCGCGATCTGCGGCAGGTGGGTGATGCAGATGATCTGATGGTTTTTGGAGATCTCACGCATCTTACGGCCGACCACACTGGCTGCAACGCCACTGATGCCGGCATCGATCTCATCAAAGATCATGGTCGGGATCTCATCGTAATCACCGATGATCTTCTTGAAGGCAAGCATGATCCGGGACATCTCTCCGCCGGAGGCGATCTTGCTGAGCGGCTTCAGGGCTTCGCCGCGGTTGGTGCTGATCATGAATTCGACCAGGTCGGTGCCCTCCGCAGAGAAATCGTCCGCTTCTCGGAAGGCGATGGAGAAGCGGCTGTCGTTAAAGTTCAGCTGTGACAGCTGCTCGCTGACTTTCTCCTCAAGGGAGACGGCTGCGGCTTTTCTCGCGTCCGTCAGTTTATTACACGCGCCGCGCAGGGCGATCCGGTGCTTCGAGAGATCCTTCTCAAGGGCTTCCCGTCTGCCGGTGATGTCATCGATATCGGCCAGGCGGCCTCTCAGTTCCTCAGCGTATTCGATCAGTTCCTCGATCGACTTGCCATGCTTGGAAGTCAGATGACTGAGCAGATCCAGCCGGGCAAGCTTCGCATCGAGTTCCTCCGGCGAATAGGTGATCTGATCCCTGCAGCGGCGGATCTCGGAGCTGATGTCCTCCAGTTCATAATAAAGGCCGGAAAGGCGGTCGCTGAGCCCGGCGTATTCCTCCGAGAACTCCGACGTATCGGCGATCCGGTCGGAGGCTTGCTTCAAGGCGGGCAGGGAGGCGTATTCACCGCCTGAGATGATCTCATAGGCGCCGGCCAGATCCGAATAGATCGACTCGCTGTTCTGCAGGAGGCGAATCTCCTGCTCCAGCTGTTCGTCTTCTCCCGCGATCAGGCGGGCATCCTCGATCTCCTGCAGCTCGAAGGCCATGAAGTCCCGCTGCCTGGCGTCTTCCGCAGCGCGGGCCAGCAGTTCCTTCAGATCCCGCTCGCAGGCCCGGTACTGTTCGTACATCTGGCGGACAGCTTCTTTCGCGGGAAGGATCGCATCGCTCTCGTAGCTGTCCAGCAGCCGGATGTGCCCGGCCGGGTCCAGAAGGGATTGGTGATCATACTGACCGTGAATATCGGCGATCCGGCGTGAGAGGGCGCTGAGTTGGCCCAGGGTCACGATCTCATCATCGATGCGGCAGATATTCCTGCCGGAGGAGGCGACCTCGCGGGTGAGCAGGACCTCCTGTCCGGAAGGAGGATCTGCCGGCTTCTGCTGCGAATCGTCTGCGGCCGGCGCATCCGCGATCATCCGAACGACCGCCTTATCTTCCCCTGAACGCACAAAAGCAGTGTCTGCCCTGGCGCCCAGGGCGAGACTGACTGCTTCAATGACGATGGACTTACCGGCACCGGTTTCGCCGGTAATGATATTCAGGCCATCGTGGAACTCGATTTCCGTGTGTTCGATGATGGCAAAATTTCTGATGCTGATGGTTCTGATCATGGTACCCCTTTACCGGATCTATTTATGCAGCAGGGAATTCAACCGGTCAACGACTGCCTGGGTATTCTCCGGATCATCGACGACCAGCAAAATGGTGTTATCCCCGGCTACCGATCCGATGACGTGTTCCAGGCCGAAATTGTCGAGCGTCTCAGCGGCAGCGTTCGCGCAGCCGGAGAGGGCCTTTACCAACACGATATTGCCCGATGATGTAATGGAACGTACGGTTTCTCTATAGATGTTCGAAAGCCGGTCGGAGATCAGCCCGTCCTGTCCGGCGGATACCGCATACCGATATTTCCCGGACGGGGACAGAGCCTTCACGAGCTGTAGCTCCTTGATGTCTCTGGAAATGGTCGCCTGGGTCACATCATATCCGTATTCGCGGAGCATGGAGACCAGCTTATCTTGCGTCTCGATCTCGTGCTTCTCGATGAGCTCCAGGATTTTGTTCTGTCTGGAAATGCGCATGTAATACACCTCCTGCGTGCCTGTGGACTTTAATGCTGATTATGTACAGTATAGCATAAATATTCATGTCGCAAAACGATATACAATGTTTTTCTTTTGTACGACGCATATGGTATACTATATGATGTATTGAACAAAGGCAGGATATGAATATATGAGAATACTTGGAATCGACCCCGGCTACGCGATCCTCGGCTACGGGGTGATCGAGAAGACAGGAAATCATTTTCACGCGGTGAATTACGGGGCGGTTACGACGGATAAGGACATGCCGATGCCGGAACGTCTGGAGCATCTCTACGATGAGCTGCGGGAGATTATAAGGGAGTTTGAGCCGCAGGTCGCTTCGATTGAGCAGCTGTATTTCAACAACAACGCCAAGACCGCCATCCAGGTCGGTCAGGCGCGCGGCGTGGCGATCCTGGCCTGCGTGAAGGGAGGCATTGAGATCGCGGAGTATACGCCCCTGCAGATCAAGCAGGCGCTCGTAGGATATGGACGCGCTGATAAGAAGCAGGTACAGTTCATGGTGAAAACCATGCTGAATCTTCCCTCGGTCCCGAAACCGGATGATACAGCGGACGCGCTCGCGGCGGCCATTTGCCACGGACATTCCGCAGATACAAGAAACCGGCTGCAGAAGTTAAAAATACGTTAGTAGAGCAGGAGAGATCATGATAGGATTTTTGAGAGGCATCCTCGCCGGCAAGGGCGACGGATATATCATTATAGATGTAGGAGGCGTGGGATATTACGTCAATGTGCCATCCAATACTGGCGCCTACCTCAAGGCAGAGGGCGAGGAAGTGACGGTGCACACGGCCATGATGGTCAGGGAGGACGACATCAGCCTGTACGGTTTTTCGGGAAAGGGGGAACTGGATGCCTTCCGCAAGCTGATCAGCGTCAGCGGCGTCGGTGCAAAGGCAGGCATTTCCATCATGTCCTCCTTTACGCTCGACCAGCTGAAGCAGGCGATCGCCTTTGAAGACGCGAAGACCCTGCAGAAGGCGAACGGGATCGGCAAGAAGACGGCAGAGCGCATCGTGCTTGAACTGAAGGATAAGTTTACTGTAGAGGGAAGCGCGGACCCGCAGGTGGCCGAGGCCATGGAGGCGGCAGCGCCTGCAGGCGGCAGAGCGGAGGCAGTGTCCGCCCTGATCGCGCTCGGCTACAGCCGCGGAGAGGCCATGAGCGCCCTGGCCGGCATCCAGGAGAAGGATCTGACAACGGAAGAATATATCAAGAGAGCGCTGAAGAATCTGTTCTAGGCGCGGCAGGATAAGAGAACAGGATTATGGATTACGAAGAAAGAATTACAGCAGCGGAGCTGGGAGAAGGCGAATACCGGCAGGAAGTGAGCCTCCGTCCGCAGACTCTGCAGGACTATATCGGACAGAAGACCGCCACAGACAATCTGAAGGTGTTCATCGAGGCGGCCAAGCTCAGAGGAGAGCCGCTGGACCACGTGCTCTTCTACGGACCGCCGGGGCTCGGCAAGACGACCCTTGCGGGGATCATCGCCAATGAGATGGGGGTGGATATCCGGATCACATCAGGTCCGGCCATCGAGCGCGCCGGAGACCTGGCCGCCATCCTCACCAACCTGAACGAGAACGATGTGCTTTTTATCGATGAGATCCACCGGCTCAACCGTTCCGTGGAAGAGGTGCTGTACTCGGCCATGGAGGACTTCGCCCTCGACATCATCATCGGCAAGGGTCCTTCCGCCAGATCCATCCGTCTGGACATCGCCCGGTTTACGCTGATCGGCGCGACAACCAGGGCGGGTAGTCTGTCGGCGCCGCTGCGCGACAGGTTCGGCGTTAACTGCAAATTTGAAATGTACACGAACGAGGAGCTGGCGCAGATCATCCGAAGAACCGCCGGTCTGCTTGGCGTGGAGGCGGATGAGGAGTCCATCGATGAGATGGCGCGCAGAAGCCGAGGTACGCCGAGAATCGCCAACCGGCTTCTGAAGCGTGTCAGGGATTTCTCCCAGGTAAAGGGTGACGGCAACATAGAGATCGGGATCACCAGACAGGCCCTGCAGGCGCTGGGCGTCGACTATATGGGCCTCGAGCATCTTGACAGGGAAATCCTGAAGACGATCATCGAACGGTTCGACGGAGGTCCGGTCGGCATCGATACGATCGCCGCTTCGATCGGTGAAGAGCGGGTCACGATCGAGGACGTCTACGAACCCTATCTGATCCAGGCGGGCTTCCTGCACAGGACTCAGAAGGGCCGGGTGGTATCGAAACTGGCCTACCGGCATCTGGGGATCGCCTATGACGACGAGGAGGATGAGCAGCTTACGATTCACATCAGCGACGGGGGAAGCGAATGAAGATAGACGCGTTTGATTATCATTTACCGGAGCATTTGATCGCGCAGAAGCCGGCTGACCGCAGAGACGGATCCCGGCTTTTGGTCGTTCACAGGGCCACGGACACAATTGAACATAAACATTTTTATGACATCCTGGAATATCTAAACCCCGGAGACTGCCTTGTTTTGAACGATTCCAGGGTTCTGCCGGCCAGGCTCTACGGGCGAAAGGCGCAGAAACAGGAGGGCGCGAAGGAACCGGGAGCCAGGGCGGAGTTTCTGCTGATCAGGCGCATCGAGGGCGATTCCTGGGAGACGATGGTGCGCCCGGGCCGCCGTCTGAAGCCGGGAGACACCGTCTGCTTCAGCGGGGAAGGGAGCGATCTGCCGGACCTGCCTTTGCTGCGGGCGAAAATCACAGACTACGGGGAGGACGGAACGAGGATCGTCACCTTTGAATACGAGGGAATCTTCATGGAGCGGCTCGAGGAGATCGGCTCCATGCCGCTGCCGCCTTACATCGAGCGGCCGGGCGAAGAAGAGGATAAAGAACGCTACCAGACCGTGTACAGCAGGGAAGAAGGGTCGGTTGCTGCGCCTACTGCAGGACTGCACTTTACCGAAGAACTCCTGCGGAGAGCCGAAGAAAAGGGAGTTGAACTCGCCTATGTGACTTTGCACGTAGGAATCGGGACATTCCGGCCTGTGAAATGTGAGAATATCGAAGAGCACCACATGCACTTCGAGGAATATACCATCAGCGGGAAGGCTGCTGATCAGATCAACCGGGCGAAGCGCGATGGCCGCCGGGTGGTCTCCGTTGGAACGACGTCGACCAGAACCGTGGAGAGCGCCGCCTTTTTTGACGAGGCGGCAGGCTGCTGGCAGGTTAGAGAAGGGTCCGGGAGCACGGGAATCTTCATTTATCCCGGCTATGAGTTTAAGATCATCGAGTCGCTGATCACGAATTTCCATCTGCCCAAGTCTACCCTGCTGATGCTGATCTCAGCCCTGTACGACCGGGAGAAGATCCTGAATGTATACGAAGAGGCAATCCGGGAAGAGTACAGATTCTTTTCCTATGGGGATGCGATGCTGATCGAATAGAAGGACCGGAGATTTTTTTCGTTTTTTTTCATATTCGGTGCAATAAAATGGGGTGTTGGATGGTTATTCTACTAAAGAGGCATAAGATGAGACCACGAGAGGAGGTAATCACAATGAGAAAATGGATGGTAATTTGTATTGCGGTCGCTATGGTGTTTGCGATGACCGGGACTGCCTTTGCAGCCCAGCAGAATATCGATAAGAGCAAGGCGAAATCGATCGCGCTGAAGAACGCCAAAACGACAAAGGCCAAGGTCCGGGCGATGGAGACGGAATACGACGCAGAGGACAATGTCTGGGAGATCGAATTCGTCAAGAAGAAGAACAAAGCGAGCTATGATTATAGCATTTCAGCTTCGAACGGCCGGATTCTTGAGAAATCGGTAGATTACAAGTACAAGCACAATTCATCGAAGAAGAAGATCGGCAAGAAGCAGGCCAGAAAGAAAGTGGCAAAGTTCTCCGGAATTAAGCTGTCCACCGTTAAAAAAGGAACCTGCTGGTACGAGTATGATGATCGCCAGGGAACCTATGAAGTGAAGTTCCGCAAGGGCAACTACAGATACGACTACGAAGTACTGGCGCCGACCGGCAAGATCATCGAGTACAGCTACGAGTATGTAAGATAAAGAGGAAGCAGTCATATGAACGCGGCGCAGCTGGATGAAAACCTGATCCTGCGGATGGCAGGAGGGGACAAATGCGCCTTCCGTGAGCTGTATCAGCAGACGTCGGGGGCAGTCTACGGATTTGCCCTGTCCATTTTGAAGAACCGTCAGGACGCGGAGGATGTCATGCACGACACCTACTTGAGGACGTACACGGCTTCGATCACCTATGAGCCGAAGGGAAAGCCCCTGGCCTGGATTCTGACGATCGTGCGCAACCTCAGCTATAACAAGCTCAAATCGGGCAGGGTCAACGCGGACATCGATGCATATACGAACCTGCTGGTGCAGGAGGACAGCGAGCAGGCGGATGACCGGATGGTGCTGGAGAAGGCCATGGAGATCCTGGATTTTCAGGAGCGCCAGATCGTCATCCTGCATGCGCTGACGGGGATGAAGCACCGGGAAATCGGCCAGCTTCTGGACATGCCGACAGGAACGGTCCTGTCCAAGTACAACAGGGCCCTGAAGAAGGTCAGAGCGGAAATCGAAAGAGAGGGGGTTGCCAGATGACGGATAAACAGATCAATGAATCGATCCGAAATGCCATCGAGCAGCAGACCCCGGATCTGCTTGAGCAGCTGGAGCAGGAACTGGGCTTTGAACAGGACCTGAACCAGCCCCTGCAAAGGCAGGTCGCTTCGGCTGAGGATGGCAAACCGCGCATCGTTGTCTTCCGCAAGAGGCGCCGATTCTATCAGAGAATGGCCGGAATCGCTGCGGCCCTGGTTTTGTGCATCGGAGGATTCGCTCTGTATGACAGGCAGCCCGAAGTATGCGCAGTTGTCGGCCTGGACGTGAATCCGAGCATGGAACTCAGTCTGGACAGCAATGACCGGGTCATCGAAGCGACTGCTGTAAATGAAGACGGAGAGAAGATTCTGTCGGATCTGGACTTCAAGGGAAGCGATGTGACGGTGGCGGGAAATGCGATCGTCGGAGCGCTGCTGACCAGAGGCTATCTGACGGATACTTCCAACTCCATCTTGATCTCCGTCAGGGGAAGTGACGAGGTAAAGAGTAAGGCTATCGAGGAAAAGCTCACCGCTGATCTGAATGGATTCCTCGAGAATTCCACGATCACCGCGGCAATCCTGGGACAGTATGTCGAGGAGGACGAGGGGATTATCAGTTTCGCAAATGCCAACAGGATTTCCGAAGGAAAGGCCTGGCTGATCCGGGAACTGACCAACAAAGATTCGCGGCTGACGGAGGACTCCCTGCTGAAACTGAGCACGCAGGAACTCATCCTGCTGGGGCAGAAGAAGGGCGTCTTCACAGGGACCACTTATGGAACGGCGGATACGAGTAAATATATCAGTCAGGAGGAAGCACTGGATGCCGCGGCTAAAGCGGCCGGCATCACCGACGTTCCAGAGGGCGCCAGGGCCGAGTTCGAATGTGATGACGGCATCATCATCTATGAAGTGGAATTCACCAGCGGCGGCGTTGAATACGACTATGACATCGATGCGGTGACCGGCAAAGTACTGGCTGCAGAATCAGAGGCCGCAGACTACGACGATCAGTATGATGCGGATGACGATGATGACGTTGATGACGATGACCGGTACGATGATGATGACGCGGATGACGACGATCGGTACGACGACCGTGACGATGACGACGACGATGACGATCGGTATGAAGACCGAGACGACGACGATGACGATGATGACGACGATGACGATGATGACGAGGATGACGATGATGACGAGGATGATGATTGATCTTTAGAGAAACGAGCACAGCCGCCCGGAGGGAGGAACCTTCGGGCGGTTTTTCTTTGCCCTAATGGGTGAAAAGCGCCATCAAAAATGGTAAAGTATATAGACCAAAAGGAAAGGAGCATCCAATGTCAGCAGTAACATTTGAGCTACATAAAACGGACAGCAGAACGAAAGCTCGGCGCGGAACTGTGACCACGCCGCACGGGAAGATCGAAACGCCGATCTTCATGCCGGTCGGAACAGCCGCGACAGTCAAGGCGATGCGGCCGGAAGAGGTAGAGGAACTGGGCGCGCAGATCATTCTGAGCAACACTTATCACCTGTACCTGCGGCCGGGCCATGAGATCGTGAAGGAAGCCGGCGGCCTGCACAAGTTCATGAACTGGAATAAGCCGATCCTGACGGACAGCGGCGGATTCCAGGTCTTCAGTCTCGGGAAAATGCGAAAGATTACGGAGGAAGGCGTGAAATTCCAGTCGCACATCGACGGATCCCGCCATATGCTGTCTCCGGAAAAGTCCATGGAGATCCAGCATGCGCTCGGCTCAGACATTATGATGGCGTTCGATGAATGCGCTCCGTGGCCGGCAGAACACCGGTATGTCGAGGAGTCCCTGGAGCTGACTACGCGCTGGCTGAAGCGCTGCAAGGCGGCGCACGATTCCTATGCTCAGCAGCTCGGCGGTGAGAGCCAGGTCCTCGGGGAAGGCTGCAACCAGTCCCTCTTCGGGATCATGCAGGGAGGCACCTATAAGGATCTGCGAAAGCGCAGCGCGGAGCAGGTCGTCGAACTGGACCTTCCCGGCTACAGCATCGGAGGCCTCTCGGTCGGAGAGCCGAAGGAACTGATGTATGAAGTGATGGACGAATGTGTCGATTATCTGCCGAAGGATAAACCGCGCTATCTGATGGGCGTCGGAAGTCCGGACTGTCTGTTTGAAGGCGTGGAACGGGGCATCGACATGTTCGACTGCGTCCTTCCGACCCGGATCGCCCGCCATGGGATGGCGATGACTTCGCACGGACGCGTCAACATCAAGAACAAGCAGTACGAACGGGACTTCAGCCCGCTGGATCCGGAGTGCGACTGCTATACCTGCAGGAACTATTCCAAGGCCTATCTGCGGCACCTCTTCAAGTGTGACGAGATCCTGTCCGCCATGCTGATGACGAACCACAACCTGCACTTCCTGGTGAAGACCATGGAGAAGATTCGGGATGCCATCGATGAGGACCGTTTCCCGGAATACAAGAAGGAATTCTACGATAAATACGGAAGATTTTAGGAGGGACGCTATGGCGGACTGCGTTTTATGCAAAAGCAGGGAACTCTGCGGTGGGTGCACCTATCAGGGAGTCCCTTACGAAGAGCAGCTCTCAAATAAAGCCGGTGAAGTGAAGGGACTGCTGGAGGAGAAGAGAATCGAATATGGACAGCTCCTTCCAATCGAGCCAGCGCCATCCATTTACGGATATCGAAATAAGATGGAGTACACCTTCGGCGACATGGAGAAGAACGGGCCGATGACGCTGGGCATGCACCGAAGGAAGCATTTCATGTCCATCGTGACGGTGGATGAGTGCCAGCTGGTGCATCCGGATTTCAATACGGTGCTCCGGGCGGTGCTGGATTTTGCTGTGGAGCACGGGTATACCAAGTATCACAAGAAGACCCATCGGGGGCTCCTTCGGAACCTGGTGCTCCGCAGGGGCGCCCACACCAATGAACTCCTGATCAACATCGTAACGACAAGCGAAGGAGAGCCCGGAGGAGCGGGACCGGAGGGACTGACCGGCTTCGACGAGCCTGCCTTTGTAAGGATGCTGGAAGAACTGACGCTGGAGCATGAGATCGTCGGGATCCTGCGCACGATCAACGACCGGCTGGCGGACGCTGTATACTGCGATGAGCTTCGCGTTCTTGCCGGACGGGATTACTACAACGAGGAAATCATGGGTCTGCGTTTTCAGGTCGGCGCCTTTTCCTTCTTTCAGACCAACGTGGAGGCTGTTGAAAACCTGTACTCCTATGCCGTGAGCCTGATCGACGACTTCCGGGATAAGAAAGCCTTCGATCTCTTCTGCGGAACCGGGACGATCTCTCAGGTCCTGGCTCGGTCAGCTTCGGAAGTGGTCGGGGTCGAGATCGTGGAGGAGGCCGTGGAAGGAGCCAAGGCTGCGGCTAAACTGAACGGTCTGGACAACTGCCGGTTCATAGCCGGAGATGTGTTCGAGGTCCTGTCATCGATCCCGGACCTGCCGGAGGTAATCGTGGTGGACCCGCCGCGGGCCGGAATCAGCGTGGATGCGCTGGAGAAGATCATCAGCTACGGGGTAGACCAGATCGTCTACATTTCCTGCAACCCGAAGAGCCTGGCGCAGAACCTGTACCAACTGCAGCTCGGCGGATACCGGGTGGAAACGGTGAAGCCGTTTGACAACTTCCCCTGGACGAAGCACTGCGAATGCGTCTGTTTGATTTCTAAACTATAGTTTGCAAATTGCACAAACACCCGTACAATTCCAGTATCTTTTTCTGGGTTACAATGGTAAACTATAGTTAACCAAGCAGTCGTGAAGATGTTAAATAAGGGAGGGATTATGCGATGACAGCGAAGAGAAGATTCGTTTCAATACTTATGGCCGTTCCGATGATATTTGCCATAATGACTCTGTCTGCAAACGCAGCGACTGAATCCGGCGGTACGGATGCAGATCCATATGCTTTTGAAGATGGCGCGACATTAAAAACTCTGAACAAGGAAGCGGAGTCCTATCCGGATTGGTTTGACCTCAGACACGTGGATACTGATAAGGATGGAAACGCAGACTCATCGTTCATAACCCCCGTCAAGCTTCAGAATCCATTTGGGACATGCTGGGGATTTGCCGCCATCTCCGCAGCGGAATCCTCGATCCTCAGCGATCCGGATCTGAACAATGACGGGGAGGATAATCCGATCTACAGCACTAGCCAGAATCAGGTCTATACATCTGGTAATTGCGGTTCTGACGGACTGCCGATCCTGGATCTGTCAGAAAAGCATCTCGCTTACTTCACGACGGCCCGCATTGATGATCCCGATCATTCCCAGAACGGGGAAGGAGTCTATTTCAAGGATATCAGCAAAAAGGATTCCATGAGTTCCGCCTACCGGTACAGAGGGGGCTGGATCTACTTTGCTACAGGTCTGTTCGCTTCCGGAATCGGTCCGAACCTGGAGGATCGTATCGATCCGGATACCAAAGAATCACTATATGACATACTGGCATACCAGGGGCGAAACAAAGAAATGAATTACCGGAGAGCGGCGGTCTACAATGATGTGGATGAAGCTCCGACCTATACACGTGTCCCTTCCTGGTTCAGCAGCGATGATGACTGGTCTATCCCGGACAAATATCGCTTCTATCAATCCTTCCGTCTTAAGGACTCGATCGTTCTGCCGAATCCGTCGGGACCGAACGGTGAGTATAACGAGTCAGGTACGAAAGCGATTAAGCAGCAGCTGTATGATCATCACAGGGCAGTGTCTATCGCTTTCACAGCTGAATCATTCCTGCCGGGACAGGATGCTTCCGGGAAGAAGTATATGAGCGATAATTGGGCGCATTATACATACGAAGATGAAATTGCAAATCATGCAGTCACGATCGTAGGCTGGGATGATAATTATCCGAAAGAGAATTTCCTGGAAGGACACCAGCCGCCGAAAAACGGGGCCTGGCTCATCAAGAACAGCTGGGGCTCGGAACTGAATGAACCCCCAAACAACGGATACCGTCACTTCGGACTTCTGGAGGGAACGGATCAGGTGCCATATAATTCTGAAGCCCAGCCTAAATCGGGTAAAGCCACTGGTTACTTCTGGATCTCGTATTATGACAAATCCTTCCTGGATCCTGAAGCCTTTGTTTTTGACCTGCCAACAGGAGAGGACGGCTACTATGTCAACCAGATGGATTACATGCCCGGAACCAGTCTTCTGGCCAATGCTATGGACGGAAGCAGGATGGCGAATGTCTTTACCGCAGAGGAGACGGCTGAACTGACGGCGATTTCAGTGAATACAACGACGCCGGGTACCAGTGTCCATTATGAAGTGGTCCTCCTCCCGGATGATTACAGTCATCCGGAAGACGGTATTTCGATCCTTAGAGGCGATACGGACCCATTCGATTACGGCGGGTATCACAAGATCGTTCTGAATGATGCAGATCAGAAGGTGGTCCTGGCAAAGGGTCAGAAATACGCAGTGATCGCAACACTGTCTGCAGAATCCGGTGATTATATCACTCTGGGCGCCAGCACCAACGTTGATACGTCTTATACAAAGGCTGTTGTGAACGCAGGTGAAAGCTACCTTTACACGCAGGGCAAATGGAAGGACCTTTCCAAACCCGATGTCCAGAAGGAAGCATATCCATATCTGGGTGAGAACAGCACGGACAATTTCCCGATCAAGGCCTATCTCGATCCGGTCTACTATCAGGACGGGGATGAGAAAACGGTCTTTGAGGGGTATCTTACAGTCAACAACTGGCAGGACGGGAATCCAGGAGTCTTTTCTTTACAGCCCGGTGCATCTAAGGTGCTGACATCCGAATTCCGCGGCATAAAGAAACAGATGCCTGCCGGTTGGGATCCGGACATGAGCTGGGAACTGACCGATGAATCTGTTGCAGGAATCGAAGTAGACCGCTCTGACAACGGAAAGGCAGTTCTGTCTGCGGTCAAAGAGGGCCGGACATATCTGAGGTTAGATGCGGAGGGCTTCGGGACCCGTGTGATCGGCGTCAGCATAGAAAAACCGAAGATCCTGATGGTGGTTATCGATAAAGATCAGTACACCTATACAGGTAAAGCGCAAAAGCCTGCAGTTTCAGAAATATATACAGATTCTACAGAGAGGAACGACAGCGACCTGGTTGCGGGAAAAGACTATCAGATATCATATAAGAACAACATAAACGCCGGTACCGGAACGATCACAGTTACGGGAATCGGGTATTACAGCGGATCTGTGACCGAGAAATTTACGATCAAAAAAGCTGCGAATCCTCTGAAGATCGGTCCGAAGACTGCAACGGTCAAGGCCAGCAAACTTAAGAAAAAGACACAAACGCGTGCTGTTACCAAGGTGATCAAGTTCACGAAGAAACTGAAGGACAAGAAGACCTATACTCTGGTCTCAGCCAAGAAGGGCAGCAAGTCCTTCAAGAAGTATTTTAAGATCAATAAGACCACCGGCAAGCTGACCATCAAGAAGAACAGTAAAATGAAGAAGGGTACCTACAAGGTGAAGGTCAAAGTCAGGGCGTTAGGAAACAGCAACTACAAGGCGTCAGCAGTCAAGACGGTTACATTCAAAGTCAGGATCAAATGATGAACTGACAAATATGTTTTGAGATGTGACTCCTCACTCCAAATAGTGGGGAGTCACTTATATAACAGGCAAACGGGGGTCGATAAGTTTGGCCAAACATGGAAGACTATTACAGACTCAACCAGAATGGATCAGATCAAAATCGGACGATTCATAGCATCCTGCCGTAAAGAGCAGGGTATGACTCAGGCAGTCCTTGCTTGCTGTGGATGGAGACAGGTTATACAAATATTGTACAAATCAGCGAACAATTCCAGTACCTTTTCCTCCTTTATCATGATAAAATACCTGTAAGGAGGCAGATGAGAATTCGGCCGGAAAGTTTGTGACAGTTTACCTGCCGCTAAACTTTGCGGCTTTTTTAGTTAAAGCCATCGGCGAAATAGAGGAGGGACAAAAATGAAAAAGATCAGATACATTGTTTTAGCCCTTGCGGTGGCGCTGCTCGCAGCAGGCTTCGGGACAACGCAGACCGCTTTAGCGGAAACGACTACGGAACAGGTCGTCAACGCCCAAGGTTTGGTGAGTGGTGTGGAAATCATGGATGACGGCATTATTTATGCGGTATCAGGAAGCAGTATCAAAGGCTATGATGCCGGGGGCAGCCAGGTTTTCTCTGCCAGTCTGCCCGCCAAATGCGGAAACCTGTGTGCCAGCGGCGACTATCTGTTTGCTGCAGGCTACATGAGCGGTCACATGAATGAAATCTACGTGCTTAAGCCAGGTGAGACGTCAGTCTGTAAGACTCTGGACGCCGGGCAGCGTGCTCAGGCAGTGGCTGTTGATTACAATGGAAACCTCTATTGCGTGAACAGCACCGGCACCAGATCCAATGGAAAGAAAGCTACTAAGATTTTGCGCGCTAAGATTTCAGATGTTACGGCTCTGGCTTCAGGAAGCACGATCACTTGGACCGGGACATATCAGCCCAATTACACACCGCCTTCGTCTGACGGGAATTGCTATCCGCAGGGTATCGCCGTAGATGGGAGAGGGTATATCTACATTGCGGACAAGGGATCATACAACGGCTATGATTCTTCTGTCGACGGGATCTATAAGTACGATCCGGCAGCAGGCAGTGTAACACCAATGTATTTCACAGCAGGAAGCACCCATCGTCTGTTCACTTGGGTCTACGATATCTGTGCGGATGATTACGGGACGGTTGCCGTTGTGGGACGTAACAATTATGAGATCGCAGTCTTCGAACCAGGCAGCAGCTCGGCGGACGTTATTATTAAAGCCAACGGTTTCCCGGAAGGCGTGGGTATGGATCCTGCCGGAAATGTGTATTTCAATGCATCAAACAACAGCGATACTGCGAAAAACGGCATTTACCGGATCAATCTGGGTCATGTTGGAGTGAACGGAATCAGCTTATCTGCGTCTTCTAAGTCTGTCAACGTAGGTAAGACCTTTACCCTCAGTGCAGGGATCAGTCCATCGGATGCCACAACCAAAGACGTGATATATACCAGCTCCAATACATCAGTCGCTACAGTCAGTGCAGCCGGTAAAGTGACAGGCAAGAAAGAAGGAAAAGCGACGATTACCGCAAAGACTGTGCAGGGCAGAAAAACTGCCACTTGTGTGGTCACTGTGACCAAAGCGGCCAACCCGCTGACCATCAAACCGAAGACTGCCGCTGTCAAGTACACCAAGCTGAAGAAAAAAGCGCAGATGCTTGCCGTTACCAAGGTGATCCAGTTCACGAAGAAGACGAATGACAAGAAGACCTATACTCTTGTCTCGGCCAAGAAGGGCAGCAAGTCATTCAAAAAGTACTTCAAGATCAATAAGACCACCGGCAAGGTGACCATCAAGAAGAACAGCAAAATG
>JAZNNY010000025.1:0-7844 GCA_045580505.1 Lentihominibacter sp. | reverse complement strand
CATGGCTACGATCCGACTTCTCCAACAGGGGCCTTTTTTCTATGGTATAATACTAACTGCTATGACAACAGAAAGAACAGACGCGAAAGAAGATAAACGAATTTACACCATGTCGGAGGAAAAGCCGGCGAAGGCGGTGGTCTCGATGGGGGCTCCGCTGATCGCCGGGATGCTCATCATGGTGTTTTATAATCTGGCGGATACATTTTTTATAGGAATGCTGGGGGACGACTATCAGCTTGCGGCGATCAATCTGGCTTATCCGGTCATGATGATCCTGATCGCGGTCTCCAATATGGTCGGTACGGGAGCATCGACGCTCATCGCGAGGAGCCTGGGGGAAGGCGACCGGGAGAAGGGGAGCAGGGCGCTGACGACCGGATTCCTGCTCACGCTGATCAGCAGCGCGGTCCTGTGCGTGGCGGGCCTGCCTTTGCTTACGGCCATTGCAAGGGCGCTGGGGGCCAAAGCGCATACGATCCTCTATACGGAGCAATACACGGGGATCCTGCTCATCGGGGCGGTGCTCATCATGGGAAATTACACAGTTTCCCAGCTTTTGCGCGGAGAGGGGTCGGTGAAGTATTCGATGCTTGGCATGGTGCTCGGGACGGTCCTGAATATCGTGCTCGACCCGTTGTTCATTTTCGGGCTGGGCCTGCAGATCCGGGGCGCGGCCATCGCCACGGTGCTCGGCAATGGAGCCGGCCTTGCGGTGTCACTATGGATCTATGGAAGCGGCAGAGCGCTCCTGAAGCCCTCGGCCGGGTACCTCCTTCCGCAGGCGCGGATCGTGAAGGAGATCTATCTGGTTGGGGTACCGGCAGCCCTCGAGACCCTGCTGACTTCTGCGGCCTTCATTGTGATCAACAATCTGGCCGTCGCGTACGGGGAACTGACGGTGGCGGCCATGGGCATCGCGCAGAAGATCATGTCGCTCGGCAACTACATTTACCAGGGCTTTGCCGCGGGCGTGCAACCAATCATGGGCTTTAATTACGGGGCGAAAAACTACCGCCGGATGTTGCAGATCCTGCGGGCCGGCGTCCTGATCGTGAGTGGGACGGAACTTGCGGTCCTGGCCGCCCTCGGGATATTCGCGCCGCAGTTGATCGGCCTCTTTTCGGAGTCTCCCGAGGTCATAGAGACCGGGGCGAAAGTCCTGCGCGCTCTGATGTGCATTCTGCCATTCGTCGGCGCGACGTCCATGTGCCGCATGTCGTTTCAGGCCATGAAAAAACCGATGCACGCCTTTGGAATCACCCTCGTCCGGCAGCTGATACTCTACATCCCACTGCTGCTTTTGCTGAACAGGCTCTTCCATTTCAACGGCCTGATCTGGGCGCAGCCGGTGACGGAAGTGATCATGATGATCTGTTCGGTTACCCTTTTGGTGCGGTCGATACGCGAGATGCAAAGGCAGGCTTCACAAAGATAGGAAGGATGTTGAAAAACCAAGAAATCTGTTGTATAATGATTGATATTTAATGATATTTATGGGAAGTCTGCCCAATAGAATAAGAATTTACCATAGGAGGAATCTATGTTTTGTAAAAATTGCGGAAGCGAAATGCCGGATGATGCTCTTTTTTGCAGCCACTGCGGGACGAAACTGATCGAAGAAGTCAAGGAGGATACTGCAGCGAAAGCACCAGAGACAGAACCAGCCCATACGGAGCCGACACCCGCGCAGCAGCCAGCGGCCCCGAAGGCGCCGGAGACGAAAGCAGCGCCGGCCGCACGGCCGCAGCAGGAGGCTCCGAGAAAGCCGTTCCTGGAAGAGATGAAATGGAATGTTTCGGAGTATCCTGACAGCAATGTCATCGAGAAGACCGAGGACATCAATTTTGACTGGAATGCAGATCCAAGCAAGGTGCCGGACAGCGCGCCGAGAAGGGTAACTGCACGGCCACAGCCGCAGACGCAGCCAAAGCCCCGCCCTGCAGGCAAATCTGCGGAGGGAATTCGGGTAGCCGAGATCTTCGACCGGGTCGTTCCGGCGGAGGAAGCGAAGGCAGCGGTTACAGAAGCTGAGCCGGATGCGCGCAGCGCGCTGGAGAAATTCCAGACCTTTAACCGCAAGAACGCGGAGTTCCAGGAACTCCTGGATAAGGAATACGCCAAGATCAAGGATGCGGGAACCATCGGCCGGGAACAGTCCCAGGCGGATGCGATCGCGCGTGAGCGGTTCGACTCCAGACAGGAAGAAATGACCATGGATGAGTTCCTCGAGCAGGAGGGCGCGGTGAAGCTCTATGAGCCGAAGCCGCTGGAATCCGATGTGCTTGCCAGGATCGAGGCGCAGGAGAGAAAACGCGCCCGTCAGAAGGCAGAGGACGAAGCCAGAGCGAAGGCATTGGAGGAAGCCAGAGCTGCCGCTGAGGCTAAGAAGAAGGAAGAGATCGCAAGGCTGAACAGTGAAGCGGAAGCCAGTGCGGCTGCCGCAGAAGAAATCCGTCTTGCTGAAGAAGATGAGATTCTGCGCCGTACCGAAGAAGAGGCAAAGCGTAAGGCAGCAGCTGAGGCCGCACGCCTGGAAGCCATCGCTGCGCGTAAGGCGGAGATGGAGAAGGAAGCCCAGCGCAGGGAAGAAGAGCGGCTGGCTGAAGAGGCCCGCAAGAAGGCCGAAGAAGAAGCCAGGGCTAAGGAAGAGGCAATCGCGCAGGCTAAGGCTGAAGCCGAGGCTGCAAGGGCAGCAGAAGAAGAAGCACGCCAGAAGGCGGAAGCTGAGCTGAACGCAGCCCGTGAAGCCGCAAGGATCCGCGCACAGCAGGAGGCCGTTCTTGCTGCCCGCGAAGAGGCTAAATTCAAAGAAGAACAGGAACGCCGCCGCCGCGAGGAAGAGATCCAGAGACAGAAACAGGCTCTGCAGGAGCGGCAGCAGGCGAGAAGAGAAAGTGCAGGCGCAGTAGAGGCAGAGGTCAAGGATGCTCTGGCTCAGACCGCGCGTATGCGTGAAGAAGAAGAAGCGAAGATCAGAGCCGCTCTGGCAGGCATCAGAAGCGGCAGATTTACTGATACAATTCCGGGAGGAGCATCGCAGCCGGCCCCGCAGCCACAGGAGGCAGAGCCGGTCGAGATCCCGCAGGCGGAGGCACCGATCCCCGCGGAGACTCCGGCAGAAGCGGAGATTCCGGCAGCCCCGGAGACCCCTGCAGAACCGGTAATCGAACCGGCCGCTGCTCCAGAACCGGCAGCCCAGCCGGCAGTCGAACCGGCAGTCGTTCAGACGCCTGCAGCAGAGCCTGCAGCGCCGGTCGCTACAGCGGCGGAAGAGATCGAGATGGCCCATCGCCAGACCAGACGGCAGATCGATGAGATGGCAAAGGCCAGAGAAGATTTCTTCGCGGACTTCCCGGATGCAGACGAAATAACAGGAAAACAGGAACAGGCAGCGGCAGACCTTTCCCAGACCAGAACGGTCAGCAAGGATGCCCTGATGGCCAATCTCGATTCTACTAAGAAACTGTCGAGAGAAGCGCTGCATCAGACGGAACAGGAAGCACCTGACCTGCAGCCGGTCGCAGCAGAGGCTGTTCAGGAAGAGCCGGCCGCAGCAGAATTCAAAGAACATCTTAACGAGATGGACGATCTGCTGAGCCAGTTTGCCAGTGTCGGCAAGGTAACAGAAGAGAAGCCGGTTGACGCTGAACAGGAACTGTTTGATTCGCTGTCTCAGGGCGCGGAGGAGATCTTCCACGAACAGGCCGCAGAAGAGGCTCCGGCAGTCGTGGCAGAAGAGCCAGTCGAGGCAGCGGAGAATATCTTTGCCGAAGCACCGGCAGCAGAGCCGGTAATCCCGGAGACTCCGGCGGAGCCGCTGGAAGGATTCTTCGCACAGGAAGAGCCAGCCTTTGCACCGGAAGAACCTGCCTTTGCACCAGAGGAGACTGTCTCTGCAGCAGAGGAAATCCCGGCGGAAGCACCTGCAGCAGAAGCAGCAGCCATGGAAGCGCTCGAGGACGAGAAACCGGGACTGGAAGATACCATGGTCATGCCGATGCCGCGTGAGCGCATCGAAGAGGCACTTCCTCAGGCGGTAGCAGCAGCAGAGGCCGCAGAAGAGAAACTCTCCGCTAAGGAACAGAAGAGACTCAAGAAGGAACAGGCCAAGGAAGCGAAGCGGGCTGCCAAGGAAGCGAAGCGGGCCAAGAAAGAGGCAATCGTCGAGGATACCATCGGCGCAGAAGAATATATAGAAGAAGAACCGCAGAAGAAGGGCGGCGCAGGCAGAACAATCCTGATGATCATCCTGATCATCCTGTGCATCATTTTCGCACTTGAGCTCGCCGGAATCGGCATCAAACTGCTCGCACCGACCAGCGGAGCGGCTGAGTTTATCGACAATATCCTGAACAGCCTGATCCATATGATCACGGGCTGACGTTTGGCTATCATTATTTGATGGGAGGCATTGGTTTTGGACGCTGTAAACGATAAGAGAGAAAAGAAAGATAAAAAACGCAAGATTGGCGTCAAGGGGATCATCATCATTATCCTGCTGATCATCCTGCTGTTTGTAGCGCTGATCGGATGGATCACCGATTTCATGTGGTTCAGAGAGCTGGGATATGTTTCCGTATTTCTGACCAAACTGTTCACGCAGTTGAAGATCGGCGTGCCGGTATTCGTGATCGTCACGTTCCTGGCGTACGTCTACCTGAAGTTCCTGAAGAAGGGATACATGAAGCGGGTCGATTCGGATGAGGAGACGGACCACAGGAAACTGAACCTGATCTCCTGGGGACTGGCCGGGGCCTTCGGCGTGGTGGCGACCTATTTCGCGGTCACACGGCTGTGGTTCCAGACCCTGCAATTCCTGAACAGTACGAATTTCGACATTAAGGATCCACTATATAAGAACGATATATCGTTCTATGTGTTTAAGCTGAATTTCATTGAACAACTGAACGCGATGGCGATCATGCTGATCGTCGCTTTTGCGCTGCTCACCTTTATCTATTATATGGTCCTTCTGACTGTGCGGACCCCGAACCTCTTCGAACAGGTCGAAGAGCCGGAACCGGAGCCGGAGGAAGAATACGTCTATGAAGATGATGAGGATGAGCGCTACACGGGCGCGACGATGGATGACAATAATCCGTTCAGCGAGATCAACGAGATGTTCGGCCGGTTCAGCAAGCAGTTCACCGGCGGCAAGGGCGGCCCGTTCGGCGGCGGTCCGTTCGGCGGAGCCAGGAAGAAACCGACCCAGAAGAAACAGCTCGACGATCAGAATGTACGCCTGCTTCTGCATATCGCAGAGAAGCAGCTGATCATCGTCGGCGTACTGTTCTTCCTGATGATCGGCGTCTACTTCTTCCTTAAGCAGTTCGACCTGCTGTTTGGAAGCACCGGCGCGGTTTACGGCGCGGGCTTTACGGATGTCAATGTGACGCTGTGGATGTACCGGATCCTGATGGGTCTGTCCGTTCTTGCGGCGGTCGGCGTTGCCATCGGTATTTCGAAGAAGCGGTTTAAGCCGGCAATCGTGATTCCTGCGATCATGGTCCTGGTCGGCGTGATCGGCGTCGGCGGCGGTATGCTGGTGCAGAGCCTGATCGTACAGCCGGATGAAATCAACAAGGAGAGCAAGTACCTCGAGAGAAACATCGAATATACCCAGTACGCTTACGGGCTGGATGGTGTAGATATGAAGGCCTTCAAGGCCAACCACGACCTGACGAGCGATGATATTGCGGCCAATGAGGAGACCATCTCCAACATCCGTATCAACGACTACTCGCCGGCCAAGACCTTCTACAACCAGACGCAGGCGATCCGTCAGTACTACGAATTCAACGACGTTGACGTCGACAGATATACGATCGATGGGGACTACACCCAGACATTCCTGGCTTCCCGTGAGATCGACGAAGAGAAGATCAGCAACACCTGGCTGAACAGACATCTGAAGTATACCCACGGCTACGGCGCTGTATTGTCCAGAGTAGATAAGATCCCCGCCAGCGGCCAGCCTGACATGCTGATTTCCAACATTCCTCCGGAATCCGTCGTAGACCTGCAGATCACAGATCCGTCGATCTACTTCGGTGAAATGACCAACGACTACGTCCTGGTCGACACCTCCGAGGATGAATTCGATTATCCGGACGGCAACAGCAACAAGTACATCAAGTACAGCGGCGAGGCGGGCATCAAGATGAACCCGCTGACCCGGCTGATGTTCTCCGTCAGAGAGCGGTCGCTGAAGATGCTGGTATCCGGCAACATCAAGACGAGCTCTAAGATCCTGATCAACCGGAACATCATGACCCGTGTTAAGACGATCATGCCGTATCTGGATTACGATGAGGATCCGTATATGACGACGGTGGACGGGAAACTGTACTGGATTCTGGACGCCTACACGGCAACCAACCGGTATCCTTACTCCGAGCCTTACAACAAGGATACGGACGTCAACTACGTCAGAAACTCCATCAAGGTCGTCATCGACGCCTATAACGGAGATACGAGCTACTACATTGTAGATAAGAGCGATGCGATCGCGCAGACCTTCAAGAACATCTACCCGAAGCTGTTCAAGGACATCGACGAGATGCCGGAAGGACTGAAGGCGCACATCAGATATCCTGGAACCCTGCTGAACATTCAGGCAGAGATCTATCAGAGATATCACATGAACGATGTCAAGGTCTTCTATCAGAACGAGGACCTGTGGCAGATCGCCAGCGAGATCTACGGTACAGAAGAGCAGCCGATGACGCCGAACTACTACATCATGAAGCTGCCGGGTGAGAAGAGCGCCGAGTTCGTCAACTCGATTCCGTTCACTCCGAAGGACAAGCGAAACCTGATGGGTCTTCTGGTTGCAAGAAATGACGGCGAAGAATACGGCAAACTGGTGCTGTATCAGATGCCAAAGAGTAAGGTCGTCTACGGCCCGATGCAGGTCGAGGCACAGATCGACCAGAACACGGAGATCTCCAAGGAATTCTCCCTGTGGGATTCCTCCGGGTCCAAGTACAGCCGCGGCAACCTGTTCGTCATTCCGATCGAGGATTCACTGCTCTATGTTGAGCCGGTCTATCTGGAAGCGACCAACTCCAGTATTCCGGAAGTCAAGAGAGTCATCGTCGTATACGGAGATGAGATCGCTTACGAGTCTACACTGGCTGAGGCACTCAACTCCCTGTTCGGTGAGGGCAGCGCACACGAGAGCAAGGGAAGCGAAGACATCCAGCAGGGCGGTCAGGCAGGCGGCGATAATGCCAAGAAGGAACTGACTGAGACAGAACTGATCGAAGCGGCGCAGGGTGCTTACGATGATGCACAGGAAGCGCTGAAGGACGGTGACTGGGCGAAGTACGGCAAGCACATGGATGAGCTGGAAGAATATCTGAACCAGCTGGCTGACTAACACCCGGGTTCGATCGAGTAAAGCCGGGCAAAGCCGGCAGCAAATTACGATCCAACAAGAGCATTCCCGGGAAGACGCGCAGTCTGCCGGGAATGCTTTTTAAGAAGACGATTGCAGTGGAAGGAGACTTATAACAACTATGCTGAATTACGATTTCAGTAAAATGCTGTTCAGAATATCAGCGGACAGACACAATGAAGCCGAGATCCAGCGGGTGCTGCTGGCCCACCCGGAGGTGAAGTTCGTATCCCTGGTCGGAATCGACATTGGCGGACACGATACTGATGAGAAGATCCCGGTCAGCGAGTTTCTGAAGGATATCAAGAAGTTCCTGAAGGAGGGCGTGCAGACCGACGGATCATCCGTAGTACTGCCGAAGATCGCCAAACTGAACAACGCCAAGGTAGACATCATTCCGGACACCACGGTCAACTGGTTCGTGGACCACAATTTCAGTTAT
>JAZNNY010000024.1:0-6297 GCA_045580505.1 Lentihominibacter sp. | reverse complement strand
AGCTCAGGCCAACGAGCCGCTCGACGCAGAGGGACACTTCGTAAACAACAAGGTAGCCGTAAGAGGTATCAAGGGTGAGATCACCATGGTGCCTAAGACAGAAGTCGACTACATGGACGTTTCGCCTAAGCAGGTAGTATCCGTAGCCACGGCAATGATCCCGTTCCTCGAGAACGACGACGCTAACCGTGCGCTGATGGGTTCAAACATGCAGAGGCAGGCAGTTCCGCTGCTCGTTACCGAAGCGCCTTACATCGGCACAGGTATCGAGTACAAGGCTGCATGCGACTCCGGTGCTGTAGTACTGTGCAAGAACGCAGGCGTGGTCTCCTACGTTGACGCCAACTACGTCAGGATCACAAGAGACAGCGACGGCACGGTAGACGAGTACAAGATGCTCAAATTCAAGCGTTCCAACCAGGGAACCTGCATCAACCAGAGACCGATCGTCGTGAAGGGTGAGCACGTAGAAGAACGTGAGACCATCGCTGACGGTCCATCCACCTCCAACGGTGAAGTCGCTCTCGGCAAGAACCTGCTGATCGGCTTCATGACTTGGGAGGGATATAACTACGAGGACGCGATCATCCTGAATGAGCGTCTGATCATGGAAGATGTACTTACATCGATCCATATCGAGAAATACGAATCCGAGGCCAGAGACACCAAACTGGGACCCGAAGAGATCACCAGAGATATCCCGAACGTCGGTGAGGACGCGCTGCGGGATCTGGACGAAGAAGGCATCATCCGCATCGGTGCGGAGGTCAATTCCTCCGACATCCTGGTCGGCAAGGTCACCCCGAAGGGAGAGACGGAGCTGACAGCGGAAGAGAGACTGCTGAGAGCCATCTTCGGCGAGAAGGCAAGAGAGGTCAGAGACACCTCCCTCAAGGTGCCGCATGGCGAGACCGGTATCGTTGTCAACGTGAAGACCTTCTCCAGAGAGAATGGAGACGAGCTTCCGCCGGGCGTCAACAAACTGGTCAGAGTATACATTGCAACCAAGAGAAAGATCAGCGTCGGCGACAAGATGGCCGGACGGCACGGTAACAAGGGTGTTATTTCCCGGATCCTGCCGGAAGAGGATATGCCGTTCATGGAGAATGGCCAGCCTTTGCAGGTCATGCTGAACCCGCTGGGCGTTCCGTCCCGTATGAACGTCGGTCAGGTACTGGAGGTTCACCTGGGACTTGCCGCGAAGAGCAAGGACTGGTACATTGCGACGCCGGTATTCGACGGAGCGACGGAGAAGGACATCATCGAACTTCTCAAGGAGACCGGATACGACGAGAGCGGCAAGCTGTGGCTGCGTGACGGAAGGACCGGAGACTACTTCGACAATCCGGTCACGGTCGGCTACATGTACATGCTGAAGCTGCACCATCTGGTAGATGACAAGATCCACGCGCGGTCGACCGGCCCGTACTCCCTCGTTACCCAGCAGCCGCTGGGAGGCAAGGCGCAGTTCGGCGGACAGCGGTTCGGCGAGATGGAAGTCTGGGCGCTGGAAGCTTACGGCGCTGCCTACACACTGCAGGAGATCCTGACGGTCAAGTCCGATGACGTCGTAGGACGTGTGAAGACCTACGAGGCGATCGTCAAGGGCGAGAACATTCCGGAGCCGGGCATTCCGGAATCCTTCAAGGTTCTGATCAAGGAGATGCAGAGCCTGTGCCTCGATGTCAAGGTCCTGTCAGAGGACAACGAAGAGATCGAGATCAGGGACCGCGACGATGTCGGCGGATTCGCCGGAATCGAGAGAATCGTCGATGCCGAGCTGGAGCAGGAGATGCGCGCGCGGCAGGCCTATGAAGAGGACTACGAAGACGAGCTCGAAGAGGACGAAGACGAGGACTTCCCGGAAGATGAGGAACTCGAGCCGGATGAGGCTGCCCTGCAGTCAGTAGACGAAGAGGAGCCGGACCTGGAAGACATTGAGAACTTCGATATAGATGATGAGATCAAGGCTGACGAGGAATAATCAGGAAAGGGGTACACTGTAATGCGTGAAGATAGTAATTACGAACTGAACAATTTTGACTCCCTGAAAATCGAGCTGGCATCGCCGGACAAGATCCGCGCCTGGTCTCATGGAGAGGTAACAAAGCCGGAAACGATCAACTACAGGACACTGAAGCCGGAGAGAGACGGTCTGTACTGTGAGAGAATCTTCGGACCGACCAAGGACTGGGAGTGCCACTGCGGTAAATATAAGAGAATCCGTTACAAGGGGATCGTCTGCGACAAGTGCGGCGTTGAGGTCACCAAGGCCAAGGTAAGAAGAGAGAGAATGGGACATATCGAGCTGGCAACGCCGGTCTCCCATATCTGGTACTTCAAGGGCATTCCGTCGAGAATGGGCCTGGTGCTGGACATCTCTCCGCGTACCCTGGAGAAGGTGCTGTACTTCGCCAACTTCATCGTCATCGATCCGGGCAATTCCGGATTCGGCTACATGGAGATCCTGACGGAGAACCAGTATCGTGAAGCCATGGATGATCCGGCTATCAAATTCAAGGCCGGCATCGGCGCAGCAGCGATCAAGGAACTGCTGGAAGCTGTTGATCTGGAAGAACTCTCCGCAGATCTGAAGGACAAGCTCGCCAAGGCGACCGGCCAGAAAAAGATCCGGATCGTCAGAAGACTGGAAGTCATCGAAGCGCTGCGCGTTTCCGGCAACCGTCCGGAGTGGATGGTGCTCGATGTGATCCCGGTCATTCCGCCGGACCTGCGTCCGATGGTACAACTGGATGGCGGCAGATTTGCCACATCTGACCTGAACGATCTGTACAGAAGAGTCATCAACAGAAATAACCGTCTGAAGAGACTGCTTGAACTGAATGCGCCGGATATCATCGTAAGAAATGAGAAGCGCATGCTGCAGGAAGCGGTAGACGCGCTGATCGATAACGGCAGAAGAGGACGTCCGGTCACAGGTCCGGGATCCCGTCCGCTGAAGTCTCTGTCCGATATGCTGAAGGGCAAGCAGGGCAGATTCCGTCAGAACCTGCTCGGTAAGCGTGTTGACTACTCCGGACGTTCCGTTATCGTCGTCGGACCGGAACTGAAATTCTATCAGTGCGGTCTGCCGAAGAAGATGGCGCTGGAGCTGTTCAAGCCCTTTATCATGAAACTGCTTGTCGAAAACGGCAAGGCACATAATATCAAGAGCGCCAAGCGCATGGTCGAGAAGGTCCGGCCTGAGGTCTGGGACGTTCTCGAGGAGGTCATTCAGGAGCATCCGGTCATGCTGAACCGTGCTCCGACCCTGCACAGACTGGGTATCCAGGCATTTGAGCCGGTCCTGGTCGAAGGCAAGGCAATCAAACTGCATCCGCTCGCCTGTACCGCGTTCAACGCTGACTTCGACGGAGACCAGATGGCGGTCCACGTACCGCTCTCCGTAGAGGCACAGGCTGAGGCAAGATTCCTGATGCTGTCGGTCAACAATATCCTGGCGCCGAAGGACGGCTCCCCGATCACGACCCCGACACAGGACATGATCCTGGGAAGTTACTACCTGACCCACCCGGGACAGGAAGAGGGACACAGGGATACCGCAGCCGAAAAGGGCGACGGCAAGATCTTCACCGATATGGCGGAGATGCTGATGGCCTACGAGACCGGCAAGGTCGGCATCCACGCCAGAGTCAAGGTGAGAAGATATGCGGGTGAGGACGATGAGACCGGCAAGCTGGTCGAATCCACCGTCGGACGGTTCATCTTCAACCAGCAGATCCCGCAGGATCTCGGCTATGTTGAGGACAGAGAGGCCGATCCGTATTCGCTCGAGATCGACTTCCTCTGCGACAAGAAGAAACTTGGCCAGATCATCGACCGCTGCTACCGGATCCACGGGAATACGGAGACGGTCCTGATGCTGGACTACATCAAGGATATGGGATATCACTATTCCACCAAGGCGGCCATCACGATCAGTATCTCCGACATGGAGATTCCGGCGGCCAAGGCGGAGATCATCGCCAGATCCGAAGCAGAAGTTGACAAATACGATAAGGCTTACAGAAGAGGCCTGGTTTCCGATAAGGAACGTTACGATAAGGTTCTGGATATCTGGAAGAAGACCACGGATGATGTTACCGAGGCGATGATGGACAATCTGGGTTCGCTGAACAACCTGTTCATCATGGCGAACTCCGGAGCGAGAGGTAACAAGAAGCAGATTTCCCAGATCGGCGGCATGCGTGGTCTGATGGCCAATGCGACTGGTAAGACGATCGAGATCCCGATCAAGGCGAACTTCCGTGAAGGCCTGTCCGTTCTGGAGTACTTCCTGTCCTCCAACGGCGCGAGAAAGGGTCTGGCGGATACCGCGCTGCGTACCGCGGACTCCGGTTACCTGACCAGAAGACTGGTTGACGTTTCCCACAACGTGATCGTCAGAGAGGACGACTGCGGCACCGACGAAGGTATCGAGGTCAGCGAATTCAATGACGGCAACGAAGTAATCGAGAAACTCAAGGATCGTATCGTCGGCAGAACAGCCTTAAACGATATCGTTCATCCGGAGACGGGCGAACTGATCGTTGAACAGGACGAGGAGATCAGCGAAGCGGCAGCCGGCGCCATCGAGGCGGCAGGCATCAAGCGCGTCGCGATTCGGTCGGTCATGACCTGCCAGAGCCGCACCGGCGTCTGCGCTAAGTGTTACGGCAGAAACCTGGCAACAGGTGAAAGCGTCAACATCGGCGAGGCGGTCGGCATCCAGGCAGCCCAATCCATCGGTGAGCCGGGTACCCAGCTGACCATGCGTACATTCCATACCGGCGGCGTTGCCGGCACGGACATTACCCAGGGTCTGCCGAGAGTAGAAGAGCTCTTCGAGGCGAGAAAGCCGAAGGGTCTTGCTCAGATCTGCGAAGCGGATGGTACAGTTGTTTCCATCGAGTCGACCGCGGACAACAAGACGGAGATCACGGTCAGAGGTGAAGAAGAGACGGTCTATGAGATTCCTTACGGCGCGAGAATCTGCGTCAACGAAGGAGAGTATGTCACAGCCGGTTCCAACATCACCAGCGGACCGCTCGATCCGAAGGACATCCTGAGACTGAACGGCGTCGACGGCGTCTACCAGTACCTGCTGAAGGAAGTCCAGAGGGTATACAAGAACCAGGGCGTAGACATCAACGACAAGCACATCGAAGTGATCGTCGGCCAGATGCTTTCCAAGATGAAGGTCAACGATCCGGGAGATACCGGACTTCTGCCGGGCGGACAGTACGGCAAGTTCGAAGTCGAAGAAGCCAATGCACAGGCCATCGCCGAGGGCGGAGAGCCGGCGGACGCAGAGCGCGTACTGCTCGGTATCACCAAGGCATCCCTGGCGACCAACTCCTTCCTGTCGGCAGCATCCTTCCAGGAGACTACAAGAGTCCTGACGGATGCGGCGATCAAGGGTAAGACCGACCACCTGGAGGGTCTGAAGGAGAACGTCATCATCGGTAAGCTGATTCCGGCCGGCACGGGCATGCGCAAGTATCGGAATATCGATCTGGATTACGGCGTGAACCTGGAGCTGATCGAGGCATACCGCGAGATGCAAAGGCAGATGGAACTGGAAGAGGAAGGGGAACTCGAACTTGCTGAGGAGTTCGACGGACTCGCTCCTGAGATGGCGACCAGCGATGATCTGGCAGCCGCTGAGGAATACGCTTCCGAGGATGTCTTCGCAGCAGAGACAGACATTACGGAGGATCCGTACCAGTAAGAAAAATTACAAAAATAATATATCCGGGGCCTGCTTGAAACTTGTTGACAGCAGGCCTCTCTTAATGATAAAATGTCATTCGGCTGTGGTCCTCTTTGAGGGTCATAGTTTGAAGTGTGTTCTTTAATAGAACACAATAAATATTTTTAAGAAAGGAGATAAAGGATGCCTACAATTAACCAATTAGTACGTCAGGGCAGAACCAGCAGCGAGAAGAAGTCGACCGCACCGGCGCTGAACAAGGGAATGAACTCTCTGAGAAGAGTTGCGACCAACGTCAATTCCCCGCAGAAGCGTGGCGTGTGCACTTCCGTCAAGACAGTTACCCCGAAGAAGCCGAATTCGGCTCTCCGTAAGATCGCGAGAGTGCGTCTCTCCAACGGCGTCGAAGTGACGTCCTATATCCCGGGTGAGGGCCACAACCTTCAGGAGCACAGCGTCGTCATGATCCGCGGCGGCCGTGTCAAGGACCTTCCGGGTACCAGATATCACATCGTCAGAGGCACCCTGGATACCGCCGGTGTTGCCAATAGACGCCAGGCCCGTTCCAAGTACGGCGCCAAGAG
>JAZNNY010000023.1:0-3452 GCA_045580505.1 Lentihominibacter sp. | reverse complement strand
TCAGGGCATCCATACCGGTGGATGCGGACAGGCCCTTCGGCATGGTGGACATCATGTCCGGGTCAACGACAGCCACATCCGGAATGTCGTTAGGGTCGACGCACACGAATTTACGCTTTTTCTCCGTATCGGTAATGACGTAGTTGATCGTGGATTCTGCGCCGGTGCCGCCGGTGGTCGGGACGGCAATGGTAAAGACGGTCCTGCTTTTGGTCGGGGCAACGCCTTCGAGGGAGCGGACGTCATAGTACTCCGGGTTGTTGACGATGATGCCGATGCCCTTGCCGGTGTCCATGGAAGAGCCGCCGCCGATCGTGATCATGAAGTCCGCGCCGGATGCTCTGTAGGCATCGACGCCTTCCTGAACGTTCTCGATGGTCGGGTTGGGCTTGATGTTGGAGTAGACTTCAAAATCGATTCCGCTTTCTGCGAGGAGGTCGGTGACTTTGGCTGTGACGCCGAACTTGATCAGATCCGGGTCAGAGCAGACGAACGCCTTCTTGAAACCTTTTGAAGTAACGATGCCGGGGATCTCCTGGATCGCCCCGTGTCCGTGAAAGGACATTCCATTCAATACGAAACGGTTGACTGCCATTGATTTACCTCCTTGGTGGTTTTTGATTTTTTTGAAAGCATATCACAAGTCGCCTGGTTTGACAACGAAATCGATGTCAGCCTATAATACGATAAAGGAGGAAAGGCAGGATGGAGGTTATCAGAGTCAGCACAGAAGGCCAGCGCGCCGGTGCCTACTATGTCCGGATCCAGGGGATGGCGGAGGAATACCACATTTCCCAGGAAGAGGAGTTCGACGAACTCGACGCGCAGGAGGCGAAACATCTCCTGATCCGCGACGACATCATGCCGGTGGGAACCTGCCGGTTTTATGAGACTGCACCGGGACGCGCAGCGATCGGCCGGGTCGTGGTTCTTCCCGAATACCGCGGGAAGGGGATCGGCAGGATGCTGATCGAAGCCGCGGAAGAATGGATCCGGGAACTGGGGTACTGCGAGATCTGTATGGACAGCCGGATCACGGCCATTGAGTTTTACCGGAAGCTCGGGTTCGAAATGGCCAGCGATGAGGTGTACATCAGCGGGCCGTTTGAATGTGTCATGATGCGAAAGGACTTGTGAGATGAAAACACTGATTATCGTCATCCTCGTCCTGCTCAGCGTGGCGACCATGCCGTTGTCGCTGAAGAAGGCGATTGAGAGAAAGCATCATTTGAAAGGGGCAGATGTTGGTCCGGCCCGGCCGAAGGAGACCCGACCCATGAGTTCCATGAGTCCGGTGAGCCATATGAGAAAGGAGCAGGTAATGCAGGAAAAACCCATGACCGTCATGATTCCCCAGTGGCAGGGCGGAGGACAGGACCTCTGTACCTATGACGGTGGACATGCGTTTTTGGAAAACTACCTCGGCGGCGCGGCGGACGCGGTTGCAGACATCAGCCGTGATCCAATCAGCCCGGTCCGGGAAAACGTCCTCGGCCTCGATGACATCCTGGGCTGCATGCGCCAGGTGAACGAGATCTTAGAGGAGCATGCGCCGACAAGGATCTTCACGGTCGGCGGCGGCTGCGATGCCGATACGCCCTGCGCGGCCTGGCTGAACAAGGTTTATGACGGCGACCTGGCCGTGGTCTACATCGACTCGCACGGCGACCTGAACACGCCCGAGTCCTCGGAGAGCCATCTTTACTACGGCATGTCCCTTCGGGCTCTGGCCGGGGAGTCAGCCCAGGAGATCATAGAGAAACTTCCTGCCACCATCTCCCCGCGGCAGATCTTTATGTGCGCGGGACGAAACCTCGATCCGGAGGAGATCCGCTACAAGGCAAAGCATGTCATCGATGACTTCACCGTCGGGGAACTGGCAGAGAATCCGGACGGCGTGGCGACGGCGATCCGCGCCAAGGGCTTCCGCCACATCTACATCCACATCGATCTGGATGCGCTCGATCCGGAGGAGTTCTCCCTGACTCCGCTGGCGGAGCCGCACGGAATGACAAAGGCAGACCTGCTCAGGCTCCTTCGTTCCATTGCCGGCGCCGGCGAGATCGTGGGCTTTGGCATACTCGAGTACAGCGGCACGGAGAAGGACCAGGGCGATCCCTTCCTGGAGGAACTGACCGCTTTCGCCCTGGAGCACATCAAGGAGAATCAAAAATGACACTTGGAAAAGATAAAATACACTTTCTGAATATCCCGACTCCTCTGCACCGGCTGGACCGGATCTCGGAGGACCTCGGCGTGGAGTTTTACCTGAAGCGCGACGATCTGACCAATTTCGGCACCGGCGGCAACAAACTGCGCAAGCTCGAATACTTCGTGAAGGATGCGCTGGACCAGGGGGCCACCATGCTCCTGACCGTCGGTGGAGCACAGACCAACCACGGCCGGCTGACCGCGGCGGTTGCGGCCAGATACGGGCTTAAATCGGCGATTGTTGCAGTTGATCCCTATCCGGGCGAGATCTCGGCCAACCTGTTACTCGACGGCATTATGGACTGCCATGTCTATCTGGTACAGGCAAAGGCAGGCCAGTCCGAGTCCGTCCTCCTGGACGAGGCGGTTCGGCAGATCACCGCGGAATGGGAAGCCAAAGGGGAGCACGTCTACTATATCCCCATGGGCGGCTCCAATGAGCTGGGAGCACTGGGTTATTACGACTGTGCGCTGGAACTGGCGGACCAGGTAAGGGAGATGGGGCTGGTGCCGGAAGGTACGGAAGAGGCCGCCGTGCTCCCGCGCGTTATTTCCACAGTCGGGAGCATGGGAACATACATCGGGCTCGCATCTGCCTTTGCGAATGAGAACCTGCCGATGCGCCTGACGGGGATCGGCATCCTGCCATACCGCGACATCCGTGAGAGCGTGGCCAAATATTACAGCCGGGTGAAGGCGGCCTACGGCCTGGCGGCAGAACTCGGCCCGGACGATTTTGACGTCACCTCCGAGTACGACTATGGCGCCTACAACAACCCCGTGAAGGACGTGCGCGAGGCCATTTACTATATGGGCCGGATGGAGGGCATCATCCTCGATCCCTGCTACACCGGCAAGACCTTCAACGCCATCCTGCAGATGGTGAAGTCCGGGAAGATCGCGCCGGGCGAAACCGTCATCATGCTCCACACCGGCGGCGTTCCGGGCATCTACACCAGGCACCACCGACTGGAGATGGAACAGGAACTGATGGGGCACATACATATCGTGGAATAACGTTTGAAAACGACTTGAATGAAAGGACCGACGATGGAAATCACAAAAGACACCTTATTGAAAGATATACTCGCTGAATACCCATGGCTGAGCGAGGAACTGAAGCAGAAGTGGCCGGCCTACAAGGTTCTGGACGGACCGCTCGGGAGGGTATTCCTGCGAAAAGCCACCATTGAAGATCTGGCGAAGAAGGCGGACCGGACTCCGGAGCATCTGATCATGCG
>JAZNNY010000022.1:0-7304 GCA_045580505.1 Lentihominibacter sp. | reverse complement strand
GCTCTAAGGCATCCGCTTCAGGCACGATGCTCTCTACCTCGTTCAGCATCGTCTCCTTCGGATCGTAGAAGTGATAGGTCACCTGACGCATGGTGGCGCCGGTATCATCGATGACCTTGTTGGCTGCGGCTGCCGCATCCTGCACGGCCTTAAAGCTCTCTTCGGTGTACCGCCCTCCTGCCAGGTCTCTGGCCACTGCGATGATGTCGCGGGCCAGCGCTTCCTTGGCCGCCAGGATCTCCTGCCTGTTATCCTTTACGATGACGGTGAACTGGGCCTCTTTCTTGGATTCATTGCCGGTCATCGTGATGGTGCAGGTACCCGGCTTCACTCCTCTTAGAATATTGCCCTCTATCAGATAGCACACGCTCTCATCGCTGCTTTCAAAGCTGACGTCCTCGTAGGCAGGCGCGGGCTCCAGGCTGTACTTCATCTGGCCGAAACCGCCCGGCGTGAGCTCTAAGGCATCCGCTTCAGGCACGATGCTCTCTACCTCGTTCAGCATCGTCTCCTTCGGATCGTAGAAGTGATAGGTCACGGATCTGCTGAGACCGCTGTAGCTGGTCGCGATGAACCTTACCGTCCCCGCCGTATGGATCGTAACCTCTCCGCTGGTTTCATCGATATCAGCCACCTCCGGATTGGAACTTTCCCAGCTGACCTCCTTATTCTGCGCCTCCTTCGGGACGACGGTGCATTCCAGATAGACACCATCGTTTTCAATGGAGGACCAGACTTCATCGCTTCTGAAGTAGATCTCCTCCGGCTCGATCAGATCCTCTGTCTTCAGTAGCCTCGCATGCAGAACCGTATCTTCAGAGAAGGTCGAGAGCAGTTCAACCAGTTCTCCGTTCTCGTCCTCCCAGCCTACAAAGTATTCTCCGTCTCTTTTGACCTCGGGCGTGCCCTCCGGCAGCAGTCCTCCGATCTTGCACTGTATCGTTCTCAAGACCTCATCGCCGTCCATGAAGGTCACGGTCACGTAGACCTTCCCGATCTCTTCATCGACCGTTTCCTCGATCGCATCGGCCCTGCCTTTAATGATTCCCCGCATCTGCTCGATCGTCTCGTCAAAATCTGCCGGCTCGGTGCTCTTCCAAAGCTTCCGGTCCATCTCCCAGGAGGCCCTGGTCTCTTTCGCGTACTGATCCAGGACCCCGCCTGCCTTTGTGAGATCATTCGCGATCCGGGCCACCTCGTCCCAGTCAGCGCGCAGCAGCTTCCGGTATTCCGGATCATTGGCCCGCATGTGATCGAGCCATTCGAAGCCGGTATGATTCAGGGATCCGTCCTGGTCCCCGTCATGATAGGCCAGGTCGAAGTCCCAGGCCGGGCCCCAGAAGAGCTTGCCGCCCCGAACCTTATACAGGTAGGTCGACGGCGTGATGAAGGCGTCGCCGTTGCCGGAAAACTCCTGCACCCACCAGTATTTGGCCGCCGATTCGACGTCCAGGTAGTCGGTGTACGGCGTCCCGTCCGCGTCCTTCATGCCTTCTCCGTAGATGGCGTCCTCGGTCTTCTGCAGGTAGCTTGTGATGTAGTCGCGCTGCTCCGGCGTTCCCGCTTCCTCCCCTGCAAAGGCAGGCGTGTCCAGCTTAAAGTTCACCGCCCGGCTGGTCTGGAACATATTCTCCTCCGGCTCGGTGTTGTAAGGATTGACCCCGAGCAGATACCCGCCGGTCACCTCCGGCTCTTTGGTATCCTTCGCACTCAGTTCGTCGATGTTGACCCTGGTTTTGCCGATCCGTACCTGCTCACCCAGGTAGTAGCTGCCCTGGTACTTCCCGTTGACCACAAAGTCCACAGGTACCATCTTCGGGGTGTACGGCATGCCGAGTTCCCGCGCCATATACATGGCGATGCGGTTTCTCAGCAGGCTGTCGTCATAGCTGTTGGCCAGCAGGACCCAGTGCTTGTTCTTGCCCATGCCGAGCAGATCGGTGCTCCCTTCCAGCTTGAATTTGAAAGGTTTTTTGAGGTCCTCCCAGGTGGAATTACCCCTGCCCCGGATGTATTCCAAAGGCAGGTCCGTCTGGTCGCTCAGCGCCCCGTTTGAGAATTCGTTGGTATAGCCGCCGTCCCGCTGCGGCACGTAAATGTTTATGGATGCGCCCTGCGCCCGGTATTCGTGACCCTCGCTGCTGATCATGGCCTCGTATTCGTCGGGATCGATGCTCAGCTCGACCACAGGAATGCCGTTGTTGATCTCCGTCTGGCCGCTGGCTGCATCCGGTTCCGCTGCATAGACCTGCGCGGTGGTCACCGCTGCAATTGCTGCGGCGCCGAATCCTGCGAGCGCCGCGCACACGACCAGGACCAGCATTGTCCTAATACACTTCTCCTTCATACCCTTCTCCTTTTGCCCCGCTTCGGGGTCATATCTATGTATATTTTAACATCGGGCCGGGGCCCTGGGCACGAAAAAATTCCCTTTTGCCCATTTTTCTGGACCAAGGGACAGATATTTCTTCATTTTCTCTAATTCTCTGGATTTCCCTTGTACGGAAAACGTGCATCCCCCTATAATTCATCCATAATCTTCCATATTTTAACCTAAAATACGTATTTTGAGACTCTGGTAACGGGTCTCCTGCAACACGATGGTTCGACATTTTCTTCTAATTGCATTTTTTCGAACCTTAAGTCCAGAAATCCTGTGAAAATGCATCATTTTCGTTGCAGGGAAAACTATTGTAGACCGTCAGAGAATGGCTACGCCTTATGGCCTGCCTTTGGAAGGTCGATCTCCATCAGAAGCAGGCCCGCCAGCATCAAGGCCGCGCCGAAGTAGGCCCGGGGCAGCAGGATCTCGCCGGCCAGGAAGAAGGCAACGATCATGGCGAAGACCGGCTCCAGGCAGAAGATGACCCCGACGTGGGTCGCGGTGGTGTATTTCTGGGCGATGGCCTGGGTGATGAAAGAAACGCCGGTGCAGACGATCGAAAGGAAGATGATCCCGAACCAGCCGCCGGCGCTAGAGGGTAGGCAGGGCGTCTCAAACAGAAAGGCCAGAATGGCCATGAGGATTCCGGTGAACAGCAGCTGGAAAACGCCGAGCTGGAACGCGTCCACGCGCTCGTCGGCCACGGCCTTTTCGGTCAGCATCAGATCGACCGTGTAGGCCAGGGAGCAGATCAGACAGAGAATGTCCCCGCTCGCCACCTGCAGTTCTTCGTTCAGGGACATCAGCGCGATGCCGATGAAGCACATCAAAACCACGACAAAGAGCTTCTTGCCGGGGGCGACTTTTTTAACGAAAAAGGTCAGGATCGGCACGAAGACGACCGACATGGCGCAGAAAAAACCCGCATTGGACTGGCTGGTATAGCGGACTCCGAACGTGCAGGCCGTGTAGACCACGGTCAGCACGATCCCGATGAAAAAGGCGTACTTCATCGTGGTCCGGGTGACGCCCCGCAGCTTCGGGAAGGTGATGATCCCCGCGACGGCGAACGCCCCGAGGAACCGATAGGCATTCAAAGTAAACGGATCCATCTCCTCCAGACAAAGATCCATCAGAAAGTACGAGATGCCCCAGCACATGGTCACGAGGACCAGGGCCAGGTCTGCTTTGCGGGCGTTGTTCATCGGGCTAAACCTCGGCGAAAATCGGTGGGTCCGGCGGTTCCGCTAAACCTCGGCGATAAAATACTCCAAAGCCAGGCGCGGCTCCATCAGACCTGACTTGATGTGCTCCTCCACCTTCAGGGCCTCGAGGAGCATTTTTCTCAGCCGGTCCGCCGGGATGCGGGATGCGGCCTCCGCTGCCTTCTTTGCGCGGAATTCCTGGACCCGTTCTTCCTTCTTCAGCGTTGCGACGATCCGTCCGCGCGGATTGCCCTCCTCCTGCAGCTCCCGGCAGATCACCATGATCTCCAGCTGCCGGATGATCTGGGCCAGGATGCCGAATTCGGAATCGCCGTCCTCCAGAATGGTATTCAGGTGGATCAGGGCCTGGTCCTTGCGGCCCTGGCTGATCGCATCCAGCATGCGGAATACGTTGTTTTCCGGGCTGACGGTCAGGGCAGCCCGCAGGTCTTCTTCTGTGATCTGCGGCCGGCTTCCGCTGTGGGCGATGACCTTCTTCAGGTCGTTTTCCAGGGTGAACAGGTCGTAGTCGTTATACCTGCTGCCATAGCCGGTCTCGTGGATGATCTGCTGGACGGCCGCCCGGCTGACTTCCTTTCCCGCGGTATGGAACCGCTTGGCGATGAAGCCCTGCAGCTGCACCTGGTCCAACGCCGTGAAATCGTAGACCTCCCCGCCGGCCTTCTTCACCGCGGTCTGCAGCTTTTTTAACTTCCGTCCGTCGCTCTGCTTCCGGTAATCACCGATCGTGACCGGCTTCTCCGCCGTGATCAGAAGCAGCACCCCTTCCGGGACATTCTTGAAGTATTCGAGCAGCTCCTTGAGCTGCTTCTCGCTGTCCTCCATCGTCTTCGGGAACTTCCCGCGCCGGTTCACAAACCCCGGCAGGTAGACCACCCGCCGCTCCGACAGCAGACTGATCGTCTCCGCATTCGCCTCCACCGCCTCAGCCGTCACCTCCGCGCCTGAAAGCTCTGCCAGATCCAGCTGCTTCGACGCCGGATTGATCAGCCTCCCGATCAGCACGTTCGCATAGTGGTCCGTCAGATAATCCTCTTCACCGCACAGCAAAACCAGGCCCGGAATCCTCCCGGCCTTCAGGTCCCGTTCGATCCTGATAAAGGCATGCTCCTGCGGCGCTTTGCTATATGCCATTCCTGTTCATCTCCTGCATTATTGTTCCCGGTTATTCTACCATACTCCACATTAGTATGCTATCATACTCTGTAGCAATTCACAGAACAGCAATTCTTAGAAAGGACCCTTGCAATGATCAAAGCTGCAATTTTCGATATGGATGGAACGATCCTCGATACGATCGAGGATCTGACAGATGCATTAAACCATTCCCTGAACCACTTCGGCTACCGGAGCGCTCTTACCACCGAAGAAGCCAAGGCCTGTTTTGGCAGCGGCGCAAGATTCGCTGTCGCCAGCGCCTTAAAAGTTTCGCTCGGCCAGACAACCAATACTGACACAATTCCGGACGACGCCACCGTCGACCAGGTCCTGGCGTACTACAAGCCCTACTATGCCACCCACAGCGACATCAAAACCGGTCCCTACCCGGGGATCATGGATCTCATGCAAAGGCTGGCCCGTGCCGGTATCAGCACCGCGGTCGTATCCAACAAGCCAGACCCTGCCGTGCAGAAACTGTGCGAGGTATACTTCCCGGGTGCCTTCGACTTCGCCCTGGGCGAACAAGCCGGCATTCCCAGAAAGCCCGCACCCGACATGGTAAAAATCTGTCTTGAAAACCTGCAGGTCACTGAATCAGAAGCCGTTTACATCGGTGATACGGAAGTGGATGTACAGACTGCAAGCGGCGCCGGTCTCTCCTGCATCGGCGTCGACTGGGGCTTTCGCTCTAAAGACGCCCTTACCGGCGCGGATGCGATCGTCTCGAACTGTGACGCTCTGGCTGAGGCCATTATTACCCAGGTATAGAAAACATTAAGTTCACAATTTCATCACCCAAATATTACCATATCGTCATTGTCCTCTGATACTATGCGAATTACCATTATTATACATTTCCGGAGGGCACTATGAACTACAGATATCCTTTTACAAATGCAATCGTCTTTGCACTTGTCATGAAAGACAGCAACCTTTGCAAAGGACTCCTTCAAATGATTTTTCCTGACCGGGAAATCCAAGAAGTTCGACAACATGAAACGTGTCTGGAAACCGAGCATTCTGTAATTGTTGGTATCGAGTCGCGAAAAGTCCGTCTCGATGTTCTTTTTAAAGACAATCAGGCCTGGTATGATATCGAAATGCAGGTGCGGGATGAAAAGAATTTGCCGAAACGCAGCCGCTATGCTCATGCGGTTTTAGACGTGGATGACCTGAAACCCGGGGAAGACTTCAACTCGTTGAAGCCATCATATGTAATCTTCCTCTGCTGCTTTGACCCCTTTGAACAGGGTCTTCCCGTCTATTCCTTCCGCATGCTGGAAGAGAAAATTCACTTGTCTCTGGAAGATGAAACCTATACAATTATCTTAAACAGCAGAGCTGATGAGGAAAGGACTCCGAATTCTCTAAAGGCTCTGTTCAGATACATGAATGAACGAATCGTTTCCGAAGACAGCGATCTTCTCAAACAGATCGATCATTCTGTTGAATCCTGGAATACAGGCGAAGGGGTGAGAGTCATTATGACATTGGAGCAGGAAATACGCATTAAGGAAACCCGGGCCAGAGAAGAAGGTTTTCAAGCTGGCCGTGAAGAAGAACAGAAACTGAATGCTCAACTAAATAAAGAGAGAATCCAGCGAATGAGTTCCGCTGGTCTTTCTGTAGAAACCATCGCTGAGTACATGGGCCTCGACCAGGACTATGTTGAAAGCCAGCTAAAATAATCTCACTTCCAACTAAACCCCTTGTGCAGGCCCTTCGCCTTGTAATCGATCACCCCGATCCAGGTCAGGTCCGGGTACTCGTCCTTTGTCAGGATCCGGACCCCGTCCGCTTCGATGACCTGATCGCTCACCCGCTCGACATCCGGGTAGATCGATACCGCCATGCTGCAGCAGCCGCTCCGGCCCACGCTGAACCGCAGGCACTTCCCCTCTTCGGCTAGTTTCTCGGCGGCTTCCCTTGCCGCATCCGTCACTGTGATCTGAAATCTCTTATTCATTACTGTCTCCTGTACATTTCGTTGATCTTCGCCTGCGCGTACTCCAGAATGTGCTTCTGCGTGATCCGTTCGCGGTCGCTTAGGATCGCGAGCATCTCATCCGCCACCTCTTCCAAAGGCAGGACCCCGCTTTTGCTGATATATCCGATCATCCGCCCTGCCGTGAAATCCGTGCGCATTTCACTGGAAACCAGGGCAGCAAAATCTTCCGGATACCCCTTGCGCAGCATCAGTTCATAAAGCTGCCTGCTTTTCTCCGGCGAACTCCCCATCTCATTCACCCTCGCGGACCTGCTTTTTCCCGGCGTCCGTCAGGATCAGTCTCGGGTATTCGTCCGCTGTTTCCTCCAGCAGCCCGGAGTCGATCAGTCCCTGGATCAGCCCGTCCACTTCCTCCGTGCTCCGGCCCTTCATGCTCCCGAAGGCCGAGTTCTGGTTCAGCCGCCGGTTAAACACGCGCACGCTGTGACTTCCCTGCAGGATTTCGATGATCAGGCCCCTGCTGACCCGTTCTTTGCACTTTGCCACACAAAATAATATCGTCTGTTGTTCCATGTTATTCTCCCAA
>JAZNNY010000021.1:0-5653 GCA_045580505.1 Lentihominibacter sp. | reverse complement strand
CCCCAGCTGCCGCAGCCCAGGGTGTTGGTCGGATTCAGCCCGTTGAAATAGCTGCCGCCGGCACTGTTGGCGCTGCACTGGTTGATGACGAAACGGGAAACGCAGAGGCTCTCAGCAACCTTGGCAATATGGTCCTCGCTGTCCGTATGGAAGGAGACGCTATGGCCCTTGCCGTCCTTCTCCAGATTCTCCGCAGCGATGCGGATGGCATCGTCCAGGTCTTTATATCTGTAGGCTGCGATGACCGGCGCCATCTTCTCTCCGCCCAGGACATCGGTCAGCCCGGTGCCTTCTGCGACCGCAACGATGACGGAAGTGTCCTCCGGAATCTCGATGCCGGCAAGCTCCGCTACCTTCTGACAGGACTGCCCGACCGAGTGGCGGTTGGTCTTACCATCCTCAAACAGGGCGCCCCGCACCTTCTCGAGTTCGTCCGCATCGCTGACCACATAGGCTCCGTTCGCCCGGAACTCATCCAGAATCTGCTCGAACGCCGTGTCCGGGCAGATCACGCTCTGCTCAGCGCTGCAGATGATGCCGTAATCGTAGGACCTGCCTTTGATGATCTTCGGAACGGCCTCCTTATAGTCGTAGCCCTCGTCGATGATGCACTGCACATTGCCCGCGCCGACGCCGAGCGCCGGTCGGCCGGAGCTGTAGGCCGCCTTGACCATGCCCGCCCCGCCGGTTGCCACGACGACGTCCGCCATGGAGATCAGGTTCTTCGTGTTTTCCCTGGAGTGCTCGTCCAGGATCTGAATCAGGTGCTCAGGATAGCCCTGCTCTGCCAGAGCCGCGTTGATCATCTCCACGGTCTTCGTGCTGCAGCGCACGGACTTGTGGTGCGGCGTGATGATGATGGCGTTGCCGCACTTTAAGGCGAACATGGAGTTGCTCATCGGGGTGACGATCGGATTGGTGCAGGGCGTGATCGCCGCTACGACGCCGACCGGCTTGGCCACAGTCGTGATCCCGGTCTTCGCATCTGTTTCCAGAATGCCGCGGGACTTCTTTCCCCGCAGGTTGTTCCAGACGATGCCCGCCTTCTGGCGGTTCTTGGCGAATTTATCCTCTACATTGCCCATACCGGTCTCTTCGACGGCGATCTCCGCCAGATACTGCGCATTCTCGTAGACGACCCGGCCGATGGTCTGCACTGCCTTATCGACCTCCTCCTGGCTCATCTTCTCAAATGCCTGCTGCGCTTTCTTTGCCCGCTCGATATATGCTGCAATGTATGCTCTGCTGTCCTGTTCCATCGTATCCTCCTGGTTTTTGTCTGTGCTTTACCCTGTTCAGTATATCCCCCCGTCAGGGCTTTTGCAAGATGTGGCGGCGGGGAGCAGGCCTGCCTTTGCTTCGGCCTACAGCGGCAGTTTCCGTCCCTGCTTCTTCCAGTCCCTGAATTCCGCCGTCGCGGTGAAAATGGCATCGCCCGAAGAGTTCAGGGCCGTTTCCATGGAATCCTGGATCACGCTGATGATAAAGCCGATCCCGACCATCTGCATGGCGATGTCCGGAGAGATCCCGAAGAGGGAGCAGCCAAGCGGAACCAGAAGCAGGGATCCGCCGGCAACACCGGACGCCCCGCAGGCCGAAAACGCGCCGACGATGCTGAGCATGATGGCCAGCGGCAGGGTAACATCGACACCCGTGGTGAAAGCCGCCGTCAGCGAGAAGGTCGTAATCGTCACCGCCGCTCCGTTCATGTTGATCGTGGCTCCGAGCGGGATCGATACGGAATACATGTCCTCATCCAGACCGAGGTCCTCACAGAGTTCCATGTTGACCGGAATGTTCGCCGCAGAACTTCTGGTGAAGAAGGCGGTCAGGCCGCTGTTTTTAATACAGTGCAGGACGAGCGGATAGGGATTGTGCCGGAGCACGACGGCGACGATGGCCGGATTCAGAACGAAGGCGACCAGGAGCATGGTGGAGACAAGCACTCCGACCAGCTTGCCGTAGGAGCCGAAGATCTCCAGCCCGCTGGTTGCCACGGAATTGAAAACCAGGCCCATGATTCCGAACGGCGCGCAGCTGATGATCCCGCGTACGACCTTGGAAAGGGCATCCGACAGGTCCGCCAGCAGCGTCTTCGTACTCGCTCCCGCCCGCTTCAGGGCTATGCCGAGAATGACTGCCCAAAAAAGAATGCCCAGGTAATTGGCGTTCATCACGGCATCCACCGGATTCGCCACGATGTTGTGCAGGAGATTTCCCAGTATTTCTGACATGCCCTGCGGGGCCTCATAGCCTTCCGCAGCCACCGCTTCATCGAGCGGCACCGTTACCTTGACAATAAAGTTGATGACAACCGCGAGCACCGAGGCCAGCATGGTGCTCAGCAGGTAGAGCACGATGACCGTACGGAACTTCCCGGCATTTCCTCCCTTCGCGTTCGCCAGCGATGATGCGACCAGAACCAATACCAGCACCGGCGCCACCGCCTTCAGCGCGCCCACGAACAGGTCGCCGAAGATGGCGATCCACGTCTGCCCGGGAATCAGAAGGCCCAGGATCGCTCCCAGGACCAGCCCGCCCAGGATTCGCAGAATCAGGCTCGTATCGTTCCATTTTTTGATGATGCCCATGATATCTTCCTCCGTATGTGTCGCTAAAAAAACCTTGCAACCGCTACAGCTGCAAGGTTTTCAATGGTCGGAGAGACAGGATTTGAACCTGCGGCCACCTGACCCCCAGTCAGGTGCGCTACCAAACTGCGCCACTCCCCGATACGCCGCTCCTGCGACTACACTATTATAACACTTCTCTGCTTTTTTGCAACGGGAAAATCCCCCGGTCGGTTTCCTGGGACGCTTGTGGCGTTATGGCCTCAACAGCGTCCGCAGCACCCGCTTCATCTCTTCCGCGTCGTTGATCGCGTTGATCTCTCTGCGGATCCGGGTCGCCCCATGCATGCCCTTGATGTACCAGCCGATGTGCTTGCGCATTTCCCGCACGGCGATGTGCTCGCCCTTGTCGGCGCACACCAGGTCGATGTGCCGCAAAAGCAGGTCGATCCTTTCTTCGTCCGTCGGGGGATGGAATGTCTCCGGGGCGGCCCCGCCGCGTTCGTCCCACAGGGCGCACGCCTCCTCGAAGATCCAGGGGTTCCCCAGCGCGCCGCGCGCGATCATGACCCCGTCGCAGCCGGTCTCGTCCATCATGCGGAGGGCGTCCGCCCCGCTCATGACATCCCCGTTGCCGATCACCGGAATCTTTACCGCTTTCTTAACGGCAGCGATCGCTTCCCAGTCCGCTTTCCCATCGTAGAACTGCTGCCGCGTTCTGCCGTGGACGGTGATGGCCGCAGCGCCAGCCGCCTCGGCGGCCTTTGCAATCTCCACCGCGCAGTTGTCCCCGTGTTCAAAGCCCTTGCGGATCTTGATGGTGACGGGAATCGGCGCCGGCTGCAGGCGGTTCGCCGCCCCCGCCGCCTCTGCCGCGTTGCTTTCACCGGCCGCCTTTCGCGTCGCATCGCACATTGCCGATATACAGTCGTAGACCAATTGCGGGTCTTTCAGCAGGGCAGACCCCTCCCCGTTCTTCACGATCTTGGGAACCGGACAGCCGGCGTTGAGATCGAAGAGTGCCGGCCGGGCCGGGGCTCCTGCGTCCATGCCGGGCTGCGCGTCAGGCTGCACGCCTTCGGCCAGGCCGGACGGCTCAGCGCGGCCTGCGCCCAGAAGATCCACCGTGCGCGCTCCCATGGGCGGACGGGATGCGATGTCCTCCGGGCCCGCCTCCTCCCAGGCACGCCCCATCTGAGCATCGACTGCCTTTGCATGAAGGGGATCCGACAGAATGCGCACGGCATAGCCGAGGATCTGGGGCTCGCTTCCGAACAGCTGGTAACCCACCGGGCCCTCCTCCGGGCCGATCGCCAGCAGTTCCGCCGTCTTGCGGTCGCCGTACCAGAGGCCCTTGGCGCTGACCATCTCCGTATACGTCAAAGAAGCCCCGGCTTGATAGCAGAGGCTCCGCATCGATCGATCCGTGATGCCCGCGAGCGGGGCAAGCACGAATGGATTATTCAGTTTCAGGTTACCTATGGTAAGTTTGCTTTGTTTCATGTGGTTTCGCTAGGCTTGCTTGACTCTTTCGACCGATTCATCCGCATGGAAAAGCCCGCCGATTACAATTTTTCTTTATAATTTTCGAAAACTGTAATATCAACAGCATTTTCAATAGCTTCAGCCGGTCAAACCCGCCTCAAATTACTTTTGAAACGAAATTGTAATTCCTCGCACGACCCGGAGACAAATCACGCCCCTGGACGACCCGGAGATAAAACTCGCCCCTAAACGCCCCGGTTCTTCAGCGCCTTCTCCTCGACCCGGACGGCTTCCTTGCGGATGTCCTCCGAGCTCATGGGCTTGCGGCGGTTCTTATTCTTCCGGTAGAGGACCTCGAGGCCTTCCAGGGTCAGCATCTTGTCGACGTAGTCGATGCAGTCGATGCCGTTGTCGATCAGGGAGGCCAGGCCGCCGGTCGCGATGACGGTCGGCTCGGCGTCCGATTCATCGAACTGCTTCAGTTCTTCCTTCATTTTACGGACGATGAAGTCGACCATGCCCATGTGGCCGTAGACCAGGCCGGACTGCATGCTTGCGTTGGTGTTCCTGCAGATGACCTGACCCGGCTCCTCCAGTTCCACGCGGGGCAGTTTGGCCGTCTTCTCAAACAGAGCATCCGAGGAAATTTTCAGACCCGGCGCGATGGTGCCGCCCAGGTACTCACCCTTCGAAGTCACCGCGCAGAAGGTGGTCGCAGTACCGAGGTCGATGATGATCAGCGGGCCGCCGTACTTCTCCACGGCAGCGGCTGCGTTGACGATCCGGTCGGCGCCGACCTGCTTCGGGTTGTCGTACTTGATGACCAGCCCCGTCTTGATTCCCGGGCCGATCACGATCGCCTTCCGGCGAAAATACTTCATCGAAAGATGCTGCAGCGTGTACAGGATCGATGGGACAACGGTCGCGATGATCACGTCGCTGACATCCTCGATCTTCAGCCCCTCGTACTGAAACAGCTGGTTGACGATCATTCCGTACTCGTCCGCGCTCTTGCGGTTGTCCGTCTCCATCCGCCAGTTGGTGATCAGCTTGCCGTCCTCGAACACGCCCAGTACGATATTGGTATTGCCTACATCAAACGCTAGTAACATTTGAGCCCTCCTCAGTTGGCTGCTGCAAAGGCAGGCCTGCCCCGCGGTCAGCCACATATTTCGGTATTCTCACCCCGTAAAAAAACAACAGGAACGGCTTCGTAAAAAAGCCGCTCCCATTGTAACATATATATCCGTTTTCCAAAATACTTTCTTCGTGAATGTTTAGTTGAATGTCATCAGCGTATCGCCGGAGTTGACGGATGCGCCCTTGGCAACCGGGATGGATGCAACAGTTCCGTCTGCCGGAGCTGTGATTTCGTTCTCCATCTTCATAGCTTCCAGGATCAGAACGACCTGGCCTGCTGTGACTGCTGCGCCTTCTGCGACCTTGATGTCCAGGACGGTTCCCGGCATCGGTGCTGTCAGAGCCGCGCCGCCGCCTGCTGCTGGCGCCGGAGCCGGAGCTGCCTTCGGTGCTGCCGGAGCCGGAGCTGCTGCCGCAGCCGACATCCAGAATCTTCGCCCCTGCCGGCAGATCATTGA
>JAZNNY010000020.1:0-10170 GCA_045580505.1 Lentihominibacter sp. | reverse complement strand
TCCGACTTCGTCTTACGTTCCGTAAGACGGAGAACCGTCCCCTGTCTTATACTGTATTTTTATACAGTTCTTTTCGGCCTATACCATTCCTCTTTTGACGATCTCCGTCAGGACGAAGGAAGCGACGTCTTCCGCATACTTGTGCGGGCCGAAGCCGGCGTCGTAGCCCAGCTCCTGCGCGAGCTCGTGGGAGATACGTGGGCCGCCGCAGACCAGGATGACCTTGTCACGCATGCCTTCCGCCTCCAGCAGCTCGACCATGTTGGTCAGGTTCTGGATGTGGATGTCCTTCTGGGTAACGGTCTGGGAAACCAGAATCGCGTCCGCATGGACTTCCTTGGCCTTGGCAATCAGGACTTCGTTCGGAACCTGGGAGCCCATGTTGTAGGCCTCAACGCCCTCGAACCGCTCCAGACCGAAGTGGCCGTGGAAGCCTTTCATGTTCATGATCGCGTCAATGCCGACGGTGTGAGCGTCCGTACCGGTGGACGCGCCGACCATGACGACCGGCCGGCGGATGTTCTCCTTGATGTACTCCGCGCACTCCAGTCTGTCCATGACATCGACCTCGACCTTGGCGACCTTGATCGTCGTGAAGTCAACGGTGTGCTGGCACTTGCCGTAGACGATGAAGAAGGTGAATCCGTCGGTCATGCTCTTTGAATATACTACGTTCGGCTCATCCAGACCCATCATCCGGGCCAGCTGCCGTGCCGCTTCATCCGCCTCATCCCCGTAAGGTACCGGCAGTGTGAACGCGACTTCTGTCATACCATCGTTCAGTGTATCGCCGTATGGCTTGACCTTGGTCAGATCGACCTGAGCTGTTGCTGTATTGCACATTTCTGCCATTATTTCGCACCTCCTAACATGAGCGGAATGAACGGATTGAAGTATTCATCATCCTTCACGCAGACGCCTTCCAGGCCCTTGCCTCCGTCACGCGGACGCTTGACGCCGCCGAACTTGCCCTGCTCGATCGTAGCGAAGAGGCCCTCCTCGACGATCTCGGACAGCAGCTTGTCAGCCTTGTCCAGTACGGTCTGCGCACGTGTCTGGATGATTCCGCCTTCCTTATAGAAAACTTCGGAACCCAGGTCTCTCATGTTATTGAAGATGTACTTGGCATTTTCAATGGAGAGGTACCGGTCGTGCATGTGCGGTGTGTGGATCGCTTCGGTCAGCATGCCCAGCAGCTGCAGGGACTGTCCGGACCAGATGGCGATCATGTTGAATAACGCATCCTGTACATTGCCCTTGAAGATGTTTCCGGTCATGTACTTGGTCGGCGGCATGTACTTCAGCGGTGCCTTCGGGAAAATCTCTCTTGCCATCAGCGCCTGAGACAGCTCATAGAGGAATCCGTTCTCGATGTCCGGATCCATCTCGAAAGCGTGTCCGAGTCCCATCTGCTCTTCCTTAACATTGGCCAGAACGGCGAACTGCTCATTGATGAACTGGGAAGCCAGAACGGTGTGCGCGTTCTCATAGGCATCATCCGTGGTCAGGTAGTTGTCCTCACCGGAGTTGAAAATGATGTCACTGTAGCCGATGATGACTCTGGAGAAGTACTGGTCAACCAGCGTTCTCTGCATGTTGATATCTCTGAACAGGATTCCGTAGATCGCGTCATTCAGCATGACGTCCAGACGCTCGATCGCGCCCATCGCTGCGATCTCCGGCATGCACATGCCGGATGAGTAGTTGCACAGACGGATATATCTGCCGACTTCCTCGCCGACCTCATCCAGTGCTTTTCTCATGATCCTGAAGTTTTCCTGTGTCGCATAGGTTCCGCCGAATCCCTCGGTCGTCGGTCCATACGGTACGTAGTCCAGCAGGGACTGTGCCGTCGTTCTGATAACCGCGATGATGTCAGCGCCCTGGCGTGCGGCCGCCTGCGCCTGCACAACGTCCTCGTAGATGTTGCCTGTCGCTACGATGACGTAGAGGTAAGGCCGGCTGCCCTCTCCGATGGTCGCCAGGTATTCGTTTCTCTTCTCTGTCTGCTGGCGGATTCTCGCGAGCGCCTCATGCACGATCGGCATGATCTTCTCTTCCGCTTCTTTTGTCGGTGCCTGCTCGAGCTCGGTGATGTTCATCTCACCTCTGCCGATCGCCTCGGCGATCTCCTGCGGGCTCTTTCCGGTCTGGATCATCGCGTTGCCCATCCAGTAAGCGATGCCGCGCGGAAGTCCCCCTGCCTTCAGCAGCTGGTCTACAACGACGTTTGGCAGCGGCTCATCGAACTCATCGACACCGTCAACGCCCAGCAGACGAAGTACTGTTCTCTCCGTACTGACCGTCGTGTGTCTGTCGATGAACTCCTGCATGCTCTGCGCAATCTTGGCTGCGCTCCCGCGTGCATGATCCACCTTGGCCGGATCCAGGTTCAGTTTACTTTTCATCCTTGTTCTCCTTTTATCTCAGATATTCCTTCGCTTTATTGATGATATCACTTCCGATGCCCAGCATCTGAGCGATATGAAGTGCGTCATGGGGCACGTCCGCCTTGCCTTCCACGCGCTGCAGGCGATAATCCATGAACCGCCGGATCACTCCGACCCGTTCCTTTGCGTCCGCTGCCGAAAGCTGGGCATCCAGCTGCGACAGGTCCGCGTTCGCAAGTCCCGTGACCTGCAGATTGACGATCCCGCCGTCCTCCGAGAACCGTTCGAAGTGCGTCGTGATCAGTGTGATGTAGGGGGCCCCTTTCAGGTGGTCGATGATGGCCCTCGTCAGCGCCAGTCCCTCCGAGGGGTTGGTGCCGCTGGCGATCTCATCGATCAGGAGCAGAGCACGCGGCTCGCTCTCCTCGAGCATGATCTTGAGTTCCTCCATCTCGCTGCCAAAGCTCGAAAGCCCGCGCTCGATGGACTGACTGTCTCCGATCAGCATCCGGACGCTGCTGCAGAGTCCGATCCGAGCGGACCTGCACGGTACCGGAAGTCCGTACTGCGCCATCAGTGTCACAAGTCCTACCAGCTTGAGCGAAATGGTCTTGCCGCCCATGTTCGCCCCGGTGATACAGGAAACGCCGTCCGCCAGCTCGATTGAGATCGGGCAATAGCTGGCGCCGTCCTTTCGCAGTACTTCTTCCACCTGCAGATGCCTGCCGTCTTCAAATGCGACCTCGTGCCCTTCAACGATCTGCGGCGTGCAGCAGGAATGCTTCTTCGCATACTCTGCCTTTGCAATCGCAAGATCCAGGGCTCCGATCTTCTGGCAGGCTTCCAATAAAGCCGTTCGATGTCCTCCCACATGTGCCGATAACCAGCGTCTGACCTTGTACTCTTCCCGTTCTATCTGCTCAGTACACTCCTCAATCTCCCGGGTAAATCGGTCCGTTTCTTCATCGCCGGCCAGACGCCAGGTAATCGACATGTAGTCTTCCGCCGTTTTTTCGAGTTCGGCGATCTCTTCCATCATTTTTATACGCTCACGGTCCGCCTTGTTTACCTGCACCTCGAATTTCGGTGTCAGTGCGATCCCGTGTGTCTTTCTGAGCTGAACTGCCCTTTGCTTCTGCCGTTTCCGGATCTGCCTTTCCGCATCCTTTCGCTGCGACCGCAGCCTGGCCAGCTCCTCGGAGAAGCTGTCGTAGATGAAGAAGGTGCTGATCCGCCCGCCGTCCGGATCCAGACGGTCCAGAAGCGGCGATACGTCATAAGGAACGTATTCGGCAGGGAAATGCTCGGTTTCGTCCATTTTTCTGAGCTTTTCCATCTGCAAAAGCAGGATCTTCAGTTCAAAAAGTTCCACCACTGTCAGTACGCTGTCTTTGCTCTTTTCGATCGACAGGGTGTTGTCCTTGACCAGCATGAGGATTTCCTTGAGTTCCCCGGTCCGGTGTTCATCCCTTGCGATGATCTCACCGATCCGGTTGATCCGCTCAAACTCCTCCCGCAGCTGGTCTTCTTCCCCCGGCATGAAGGGCCTGGTTTCCCGCAGCCGCTTCTGCCCGTAGGGGGTCAGAATGTTCAGCGAAGCCAAAACATGGGACAGACCTGTTTCGCGCTTTACTTTTTCTGTTGCCAGAGTCTGGTCTTTCATGCTGCTTCCTTTCATTCCTGAGAGCTCAGGCCATCACATCGATGACCGGAATATCGGGTACGGCCGCCTGCATCGCGTCCACCAGCTGCTGCTGGTCGAACCGGTAGCCAAGCGGTGACGTCGGGTTAACGGTCAGCGCGGCGACATTGATATTCTCGAGAACTTTCACGTTCAGTCCCCACTTGCACATCTTCCGCCACACCGGCGGAGGAAAGAATATCTTCGTCGGATCCTTCAATACGAAGGTTACGCTGCGCATGGCCCTGGGGTCAATGCCGTCGATCGACCCCGGGGTGAATGCTCCCGGCAGGAAAACGTGGCTGATATCCTTACCAATTTGAGCTGCCAGAAGTTTTCCCGCACCCAGGCCTGTTCTGATCTCAAGCGGACGGACCTTCCCGTCCTCGACCAGCAGGATCCTGTCGTCATCCCTGTAAGTCTTAAGGGCTTCGCGTACACTGCCCTCCTCCAGGCGGGGCAGCCTGTAGAGCCCCACCGTGTGTGCCGTTTCCTCGATGACGACGCTCATCTGTCTTGAAATGACTGCTCCTGTCGAAAGGATGATCGCATCGGATGTCTCCGGCGCCGCGATGGACTTCCGATCGATGGCTCCATCGATCAGCACCACCTCCGCTCCGGCGTCGATCATCTCCCTGCAGAGGCTTTCGTGCTGGGCGTTGATGACAGGTCCCGCGACCTGCACGTACCCGGGGCTCTGGACTCTGCAGAGGAGGATCGGACCGAGGGAGGTACCGTACTCGGTCTTGCGCAGGATCTCGAGTCCTGCATCCGCCAGATCGTAAAGCTGCACCGGAACTGATACGAGGGTTCCTTCTTCAAGCCAGATGCTTGGTTTATCTGTACCTGTCACAAGGTCAGTTCTTTCTCCGTCTCTGCCCGTGGACGTGACGCCGACGACCATCTCCTCATCCATGGCTTCCTCCAGGAAGTAGTTCAGGGAAGTGGTCTTGCCGGCATTCTTTGCCATGCCCACGATGGCTATTCTCTTATACTTTTGTGACAGTTCAAATAACATAGTGTGTCTTGCTTATTTTTTCTTGTTACGCTCGTGCCGCAGCAGATGGCTCGGCTCCATGGACATACGGTCGCCTTCGGCCAGTCCCAGAACGCCTTCACATCTGTATTCCTCAACCGGCTTGCAGTTCTCGTAGCTGCACTGCAGCTTCGGCAGCTGGGTCGGCTCGGTGTAAGTCGTGATGACACCTTCGTAGTTTCTCAGGATGACCCTCTCCGGAGTCTGGGAAATGACGTACTGCGGCATAACCGGAGTCTTTCCGCCGCCTCCCGGTGCGTCGACGACGAACGTCGGAACTGCATAACCGGAGGTGTGTCCTCTCAGACCTTCGATGATCTCGATGCCCTTGGAGACCGGTGTTCTGAAGTGCTCGATGCCCAGGGACAGGTCGCACTGGTAGATGTAGTACGGGCGAACTCTGTTCTTGACACAGTGGTGCACCAGGTTTCTCATGACGTGAACGTCATCGTTGACGCCTCTGAGCAGTACGGACTGGTTTCCGAGCGGGATGCCCGCGTCAGCCAGCTTGCGGCATGCTTCTGCTGCTTCCGGTGTCCATTCCTTCGGGTGGTTGAAATGCGTGTTCAGCCAGATCGGGTGGTACTTCTTCAGCATTGCGCAAAGCTCATCCGTGATTCTCTGCGGCATAACGACCGGCGTTCTTGATCCGATACGTACGATCTCGACGTGGTCGATCTTGCGCAGCTCGGAAATGATGTATTCCAGCACCTCGTCCTCAACGCAGAGCGCGTCTCCGCCGGAAAGCAGGACGTCTCTGACGACCGGGGTTCTTCTGATGTAGTCGATGCATGCGTTGATGTCATCCATGCTTCTGGCTCCGTCAGTTTCTCCGGCCAGTCTTCTTCTGGTGCAGTGTCTGCAGTACATGGAGCACTGGTCCGTGATCAGGAACAGGACTCTGTCCGGATATCTGTGGGTCAGTCCCGGTGCCGGGGAATCCTCATCCTCGTGCAGCGGGTCCAGCATGTCCGCTTCAGATCTGTGCGTCTCCGCCAGGATCGGAACCGCCTGCATTCTGACCGGGCAATGCGGATCATCCGGATCCATCAGGGATGCGTAATACGGTGTAATACCTACGCGGAATCCGTGCATGACCTTCTCGATGTCCTTTTCTTCCTCGGGAGTCAGATTCACGACCTGCTTGATCTGCTCCACGGTGTTCAGACGGTTAGCAACCTGCCAATGCCAGTCATTCCACTGCTCGTCGGTAACATCCTTAAACAGAGGGATGTCTTTCCAGTTTCTGATTGCCATAACGTTTTCCTCCTCAAACTCTTACCTTTTTTAGCTGTTATGGTATCTGCCCGAAAATGGGCTGAAACCGGAGCCCGGGAAGAACCCGAGACTCCGGTTAAAATTCAATTGCTTTTCGGGGCAATCCTTACGGAGCGGTAACGCCCCCTGCGCCCCTCATGCGTTTGTTGCCCCAGCGTTTGTCCGCTCGCGAGAGTGGGCTAAGCCCACTTCTTTCTCGCGGGTCGTAAGGGATCCTCCCTCACTTCGCTCGGGCAATCCTTACGACTATGCGTACATCTCTGCAAACAGATCTCTCAGGCCCTGGTGCTCTCTCAGTACCTGCAGGGTGATCTCAGCGTGGCCCTTGGTGTAGCCGTTGCCGATCATCATGTTGACGTCCTTGCCAACGCCCTCTGCGCCCAGAGCTGCCTTTGTGAAGCTGGTAGCCATGGAGAAGAAGTAGACAACGCCGTCATCCTTACATGTCAGGATGGAGCCCATCTCTGTGTTCTCGATGGATACGCAGTTGATGACTACGTCGCACAGTTTGCCGTCGGTCAGCTCCATGACCTTCTCATACATGCCGACTGCATCGGTTGCATCCATGTGGAAGTACTCGTCAGCCAGGTCGAGCTTTCTCGCTCTGTCTTCGGACTTCTGGGAACCTGCAGCGCAGATGACCTTACCTGTAACGCCTGCCATCTTCTTAGCCATGTACAGGCAGAGCAGACCGGACTTGCCGCCGCCGCCGATGACCAGAACGGTGTCTCCCGGGCGGGTCAGCTTAGCAGCCTGAGCCGGAGCACCTGCAACGTCGAGTGCGGACAGAGCCAGACCTTCCGGCATGTCATCCGGCAGCTTAGCATAGATGCCGCTCTGGAACAGGATCGCCTGACCTGTGATGTCAACCTGGTCGATGGCCGGTCTCATCTCGTGGATCTCTTCGATGACCAGCGGTGTCAGGGACAGGGAAACCAGGGTAGCGATCTTGTCGCCGACCTTCAGGTCGCCTTCGTATGCCGGTCCGACTTCCTTAACAGTACCGATCAGCATGCCGCCGGAACCAGTCCACGGATTCTTGTGCTTGCCGGCGTTCTCGACGATCTCCATCATCTTCGCCTTGACCTTGTTCATTTCAGCCTCATCGCCATCGATGTCAGCCGGCTTCTTGCCGTCGCATACTCTTCTGACGATCTCTGTGAAAGATGCGGAGTCGATGTTCAGTGTGATGACATCGATCAGAACTTCATTATCATAGATCTCCATTGTGTTGTCGATCTTGTCTGCCGGCTGCGGCAGAATGCCTTCCGGGGAGATAACTCTGTGTGTTCCGAACGGATTACCTTTTTTCATGTTTTGCTTCCTCCTTAAATTGTTATCTTGGTGTCACAGATTTTTTCTGTACCAGTCTATTCGTTGTGCTCATTTATAATGCAAGGCGCGTGCCAACCGGCTCATTCACCTCTTGCAAAGGCAGGCCCGCCGTTGAAATTTCAACGTCTGCCCGCTTTGCTCTGTTCCGTTTTCCAAATGGGCGACTCTCGCCCGGCCCACTTCGAACCGATTTTGATTCACCCCACCCTTTTAGGCGAAGCATCGGTGGTTCATGCGGAACCGACATGGCCACGTCAGTTTCCGCGGACTGGGCGGCAACGAAAAATCCACCAATCCTGAGATTTTCGTACCAACAGGCCAGAAAATCCATGAAAATAAAAAAATCTCGGACTCTGCGAGTCATCGAGATGTTATTAGTTAGTAATATTTAGTATATATTTCCAGTTTTCGTCTGGTTTTTCCCGGTTTGACCTGCTTTTGCATTGAAGCAGCCATCACTTGGGTTCGAAAAAAACGCCAATTAGAAAAATTTCGGACCCGCAGGCCCGAAAAATGATGAAAAATGGAAATCTTCGAACCTCGTGGGCAGCAGAAGCCCGCGAGCAACTTAAGCCCGCAAGATCCGCCGCTTATTCCAATCCGTATTTGCTCTTTTTGCGAACGAACTGCGTCTGGCTGATGCCCAGCGCCTTCGCCGCCTTCCGGGTAGACCCGTGCTCTTCCCAGGCATTTCGGATCAGTTCCTTCTCGAAGGCGTCCACGAGCTGGGTCAGGTTCACCTCTTCTCCTCCGAGGGCCTCTGCGGCAACCGGCATTTTGACATCGCCGATCAGGGTCTCATCCATTTCCTTCAGCACATCCATGATGGTGATACCGTCGTTTTTACTGGAGATCATCAGCCTTTGCATGACGTTTTCCAGCTCACGGATGTTGCCGGGCCAGTCGTGCTTCGTCAGATACTGGACCGCGTCCTGGTCGATGTACTTGTTCATGCCGAACTTCTCGTTGTAGCGGCTGATGAAAAAGCTGATCAGAGCCGGGATGTCATCCTGTCGCTGCGAGAGGGGCGGGATGTTGATCGGGAATACGTTCAGGCGGTAGTAGAGGTCGCGCCGGAAGGTCTTCTCCGCAACCATGTCCTCAAGCCGCCGGTTGGTCGCCGACAGGATTCTGACATTGGTCTTGATCGGCCGCGTACCGCCGACCCGCATGAATTCTCCGTCCTGGATGACCCGCAGCAGTTTGGCCTGCATGTCAAGCGGCAGTTCTCCCACCTCGTCCAGGAAGATCACGCCGTTATCGGCCGTCTCGAAGATTCCCTTCTTGCCCTTGGCATCCGCCCCGGTGAAGGCTCCCTTCTCATAGCCGAAGAACTCGGACTCCATCAGGTTCGGGGCGATCGATGCGCAGTTGATCTTGATGTACGGATACATCTTGCGGGTGCTGTTCCTCTGAATCAGGCTGGCGATCCGCTCCTTACCGACGCCGGTGTCTCCTGTGATCAGGACATTGCAGTCGTACTTGGCTACGGTGATCGCGTCTTCGACGACAGCGTTCATCTTCTCGCTGGAGACGATGAAGTCCTTTGTTACCGAAAGATTCTGAAGGCGGTAGATTTCCTGCATCTCCCGGTCGTAGACGGATTGCCGGTCCTTGCTGCGGCGCTGTTTTCTGCTGATCAGAGCCCCTTCGATGTAGGGCGCCAGCTCCCGCACCAGCTCAAAGTCGAAATCCGCGTACTCATTGATGTAGCCGTCCGCGCACATGATCTTCAGATCCCGGGAGACCGCCTCGGTGATGTACAGGGCCATATTGTAATTGCTGATGAAGTTGGCGAAGACGACGGTTCCGCCGGACTTGGTCGCCATGACGTTGATGGTCTCTGAGCCCGGGATGTCTACGCAGTTGACCGAAAGGTCCATCTCCGCGTAATGTTCCATCTTCTTAATACACGACACCGGGCGCAGCATATTCATATGGGCGACCTCGGTAAAGACCTGCTCTGTCAGCGCCTGGATCTTCTCCCCCTGAAAGAGCGGTTCCGTGTTGCGGTCCAGCAGGCAGTAGATCCTGGCCTCCGGTCCCGCCGCGCGCCGGATCGTATAGCCGTAGACCAGCGTCATGATCCAGCTGTTGCCAATCACGGCGAAGTTCTGTTTGCCGGCCGCCTCCTTGCTTACATTATATATGGTGCCCGACTCATTGAAGACATACAAAAGCAGGTCCACCGGCAGATCGTCCGGTTTCTTCAGGATCGGCACGCCGGGCAGCAGGATCGCGTAGCCCTCCGCCTCGATCTGCGGGTAGACAGGATCCACGGACGTGATGCGCGTGATCGCCATCGGAACGCCGGCGAGGGACGCGTTGCAGAAGACCTCGTCTCCCACCGCAAGGCCCGCCTGATTGTCAAAGGCAGGATCGATCTCCTCGATCACTCCGTAGAGCAAAGTCGGATCGTAGCCATGTCGTTCTGTGAGCCAAGGAGTTGT
>JAZNNY010000019.1:0-11759 GCA_045580505.1 Lentihominibacter sp. | reverse complement strand
GGCTCTTCGGGCCGGCCTGCCTTGATATGAGCCTCGAAGGCCTGCTTCAGCGGGGTCAGGGGCACTTTGACGGGATTGCCCATGATGAGGTTGCCCTGGGCCGGGACGAATTTCTTCCGTCTGCGGCGTCCGCCGCTTTTGCCATTCGATGCTCCGCCGCCTGCAGAAAAGCCGTTCGTGCTCCCGTCCGTGCTCCCCTTAGCGTAGCTTCCCTCGCCCCCGTAATCGCCCGCCGCGTGCTCCGCGGCTTTCTCGGCGCGCTCCTTGGCCCGCTGGGCGAGCTCCGCCTCGTTGATCGGGTTGCGCGCTTCGATGTCCATGTCGATCTGCCGGATCCCGGGCAGCTTCTTGAGCAGCCGGCTCTTGAAGACCTCCCTTTCCTCGGCGGACATGATATAGTTCAGGGCCAGATCCAGATGGAGCACCCGCCGGTCGCGGGACAGGGTCGCCGATTTGACCTCGGATCTCAGATCCTCCGGCCGGCAGTTCTTGTATTGATCAAATTGTATGGATTCCGTAAGTGTTTTCTGCATATTCCTCTGCCAGTTTCACAAGTTCTTCCGGTATGTTTTCTTCAGTCACCTGCCGCAGGATCTCTCCTCCGGCCATCAGAACGCCCTTGCCCCTGCCGCAGGCCACGCCGATATCGGCTTCCCTGGCCTCGCCGGGTCCGTTGACCACGCAGCCCATGACCGCGATCTTCATGTGGGGCGGCTCTTCGGGCCGGCCTGCCTTGATATGAGCCTCGAAGGCCTGCTTCAGCGGGGTCAGCCGCTGCTCGACCCGGGCGATGATCTGCTCCAGGTCCACCTCGGTTCTGCCGCAGGTCGGGCAGGAAATGATTTCGATCCCGGACTTTCTGATGCCGAGCACGTCGAGAAGTTCTCTCGCGAAGAGCACTTCCTGGACCGGGTCCGCCGTCAGCGAAACGCGCATGGTATCCCCGATGCCAGAAAGCAGCAGGGCGCCGATCCCGGCTGCGGACTTGGTCCTGCCCCGCGCGGGCGTACCCGCCTCCGTCACGCCGATGTGCAGCGGGTACTCGCTCTTCGCATCGACGATCCGGTAAGCCTGATCGTTCATCTTCACATCGGAGGATTTCAGGGAAATCACGATGTCCTCAAAGCCGAACTTCTCCAGCAGCGCCACGTTGCGGAGCGCGCTCTCCGCAAGGCCTTCCGCCGTGACTTTACCGTCGCGCGCGAGGATGTCCTTTTCGAGGGAGCCGGAGTTGACCCCCACCCGAATCGGAATGCGGCGGGCCTTTGCAAGCTCCACCACCTTCCGGACGTTCTCCTCATCGCCGATGTTGCCCGGGTTGATCCGGATCTTATCGACGCCGGACTCCATGGCCGCGATGGCGAGCCGGTAGTCAAAATGGATGTCCGCCACCACGGGGATCTTCGATTTCGCTTTGATCTCCTTCAGGGCGAGTGCCGCGTCCATATTCGGCACGGCGAGCCGGATGATCTCGCAGCCCGCCTCCGTGAGCGCGTCGATCTGCCGCAGGCTCGCGCGCACATCCGCTGTATTCGTATTTGTCATGGACTGAATGCTGACCGGGGCGCCGCCGCCGATCTTCACTCCGCCGCATGTAACCTGTCTTTTCATGATGATGTCCTCTTAGAATATCGGCACGATGAACCGGATCACGTCGTTAAAGGTGACGTAGATCATCAGGGCGAACAGAAGCATGATGCCGATGAAGTGAATCCGCCCCTCCATCTCGTCCGTCACGCGCTTTCCTGTGATCTTGCGGATCAGCAGGAAGAGCAGCCTTCCGCCGTCCAGCGCCGGCAGCGGCAGCATGTTGATGATGGCCAGGTTCAGGCTCAGCAGCGCCGCTAGGTAGATCACGTAGATCACCCCGGATTTCGCCGTCTCGTTCACCGCGTAGACGATGCCGACCGGCCCGGACAGTTCCTTCACCGAGACCCCTCCCGTGAAGAGCTGCCGCAACGTATCGTACATCATCACGGTCATGCTCCCGGTATTTTTCACGCCGGCCGCGACCGAGCCGAACACGTGCCGCTCGGAGGTCGGGGTGATGCCGATCATGTTTCTCTTCTGTTCTTTGTTGTATTCCGGGGCCACGGTCAGGGTCATCTCCTGCCCGTCCCGCAGGATGGTCACCTCTGCTTCTTTTTCTTTCGTGGTGCCGATGGTCTCGACGATGTCGGTCCACTCGCTGATCTCTTCCCCGTCGATCTGCACGATCTGATCGCCGGTCATAAGTCCCGCAGCCTCCGCGGGAGAGCCCGGCTCGATCTTGTCGAGCGTGGTCGTGGCCTGCCCCGCATAGAAGGCGATCACGATCAGAAGTACCACGCAGGTGAGCAGGTTCATGAGCGAGCCCGCCGCCAGCACGATGGCCCGCTGCCAGGCCGGCCGGTTGTTGAAGGCGCGGGGGTGCTCGGAGTCCTCATCCTCTCCCTCCATGGCGCAGTAGCCGCCGATCGGGAAAATCCGCAGGGCGTACAGGGTCTCCCCTCTCTGTTTCTTAAAGAAGGCCGGCCCCATGCCGATGGCGAACTCGTTGACCTTGACCCCGCAGGCCTTGGCCGTAATGAAGTGTCCGAACTCATGCACGAAGATCAGGACACAGAATATCAATATCGCATAAATAATTGTCATTTGTGTTCTCTACTCTCAATTAACTCCCTTGTTTTCTGACGGACCCTCTTGTCTGTTTCCAAAATCGCTTCCAGGCTGAGCTCCTGCAAAGGCAGGTGCGTCTCCAGGATCTCCTCCAGCAGTTCCTGGATCTCGAAGAAGCGGATCTGTTGATTGAGGAACGCCGCTACCAGCACCTCGTTGGCCGCATTGAGGCAGACCGGATAGGTTCCCCCGCGCCGGCTTGCTTCATAGGCCAGATGGATCGTGCGGAAGACCTCCGCGTCCGCTCGCTCAAAGGTCAGCCCGCCCGGATAGGAAAACAGGTCCAGCGGCTGCATGGTCCCCGCCATGGGAAGGCGCCTCGGATAGGTGAAGGCGTAGGCGATCGGCACCCGCATGTCGGGATTTCCCATCTGACCGATCACGGATCCGTCCTCAAATTCCACCGCCGAATGCAGTACGCTCTGCGGATGCACGACGATCTGGATCTTCTCCAGCGGCACATCGAAGAGCCATCTGGCCTCGATGACCTCCAATCCCTTGTTCATCATGGACGCGGAATCGATGGTGATCTTGGCGCCCATGGACCAGTTCGGGTGTTTCAGGGCCTGCTCCAGGGTGACCTCCCGCAGCTGCTCTTTCGTGTATCCGCGGAATGGACCGCCGGATGCGGTCAGCAGGATGCGCCGGATCCCGTTCCCCTCGCTCCCCTGCAGGGACTGGAAGATGGCGCTGTGCTCGCTGTCCACGGGAAGCAGGTCAACGCCGTTTTCCCGCACGGTCCGCATGACGAGTTCGCCGCCCGCGACCAGGGTCTCCTTGTTGGCGAAGGCGATGGACCGGCCTGCCTTTGCAGCGGCCAGGGTCGGCTCAAGCCCCTGCATACCGAGCAGCGAGTTGAGCACCATATCGACTCCCTCCATCGTCGCGATGGAAACGAGCCCCTCCATGCCGTGATAAACGCTGATCTTCGGAAACTCCTTCTGCAGGGCGGCCGCGTCTTCTTCTTTCAGAACGCACACCGCAGCCGGATGGAACTCCCGGATCTGCTCACGCAGCTGGTCCAGTCTCTTTGCGCAGGAAAGAGCCGCGACCTGCAGCTCCTCCCCGTGATGTTTTATAATGTCCAGCGCCTGGGTCCCGATGGACCCGGTGCTGCCAAGTATCGAAATACGTTTCATTCCTAAATGCTCCTGCCGATTGGATTCGGGCGACTCGCGTCTAGCCCCAGGTGCCGACGGCGCCGAATACGATCAGCGCGTTGATATAGTAGTATACCAGAGGTCCGGTGAACAGGACGCTGTCGAACCGGTCGAGAATGCCGCCGTGACCCGGAATCAGATTTCCGTAGTCCTTGATGCCCATCTTGCGCTTGAAGACCGAGGCGGTCAGATCTCCGAACTGGGAGATGATACCGCCGAGCAGGCCGATGATCAGGCAGTGGATCAGCAGGGGCTTCGCGAAAAAGAATCCGAACACGCCGCACAGGATGATGCTCCCGAGTGTTCCGCCCACGCTTCCCTCGATCGTCTTCTTCGGGCTGATGTTCGGACAGAGTTTGTGCTTTCCGAAGGCGTACCCTGTAAAGTAAGCCATGATGTCCGTGCCGAATGCCGTGATGACCACGAGCCACACCAGATACTCCAGGTCCCCCATCATGGCGATCATCGCGATGTGATAGGAGAAGAAGATGATATAGAAGATGCCGGTGATGGTTGCAAGCGCGTCCTCCAGCTTCCGCTCTTCGATCTTGAAGAGATAGAGCAGGCTGGCTACCACGACGGCAAAGAACCAGAGCATGTACCAGAACGGCGTCTCCGTTCCTCCCTCCGCCATCTGTTCCTGCATGATCCCTATAATGTACAGGGCAATGGCCGCGCATACGGCGATCGGAAAACTCGCGTGGATGTCCATGGCCTTAAAGCCCTTGAAAAATTCATAGACTGCCATCACGCCGATCACGAAGCATCCCGCATACAGCACATAGCCTCCGATGATCAGGATCACGAGCAGCGGCGCCATGATCAGTCCCGATAAAATTCTTGTTTTCATTTACTACTTCCTCCCGAGGAATTTCTTCCTCCGAATCTTCGGTCTCTTCCCTGATATTCCTCGATGCATTTCTCAAATTCCTCCGGCGTAAAATCAGGCCAGAGCACATCGGTGAATACGAATTCGCTGTAGGCGCACTGCCACAGCAGGAAATTGGAGAGGCGCTCCTCCCCGCTGGTGCGGATGATCAGTTCCGGATCTCCGCAGCCGGTCCCGCCTTCCCCGCTTCCGGTATAAAGCCCTGCGGAGATGTCTTCTTCAGTGATCTCCTCGGGGTTGATTCTGCCTTCGGCCGCCTCCTTGGCCAGTTTTCTCACGGCCCTGGTGATCTCATCCCGGCCGCCGTAGTTTAAGGCGATGTTGAACTGCAGGCCGGTATTGCCCGCGGTCTCTTCGATGGCCCGGTCCACTGCTTTACGCGCATCCTTTGGTAAAGGGCTATAGTCTCCCAGGATCCGGATCCGGACATTGTTCTCCATCAGTTCCCTCAGCTCGCTCTCCACATATTTGATGAGCAGGCGGAAGATTCCGGAAACCTCCTCAGCTGACCGCTTCCAGTTCTCGGTCGAAAAGGCATACACGGTCAGGTGCTTCATGCCCAGATCGTTCGCCCGGCGCACGACCTCGATCATCGACTTCATGCCCGCGTTGTGACCTGCAAGCCTTGGAACCCCCCGGCGCTTTGCCCAGCGCCCATTGCCGTCCATGATGATCGCTGTGTGAGACGGTATTCTCGTTTTGTCCAGCATTGTCTTCCTTTCCGGCTTTCAGTTCCGGATGTAAGATCCGGCTTTAAGTTAAGCGGATGTGACCTTGCCGGTCACATCCGCACCTGTCATTCTTCGCATCAAAGCGAAAGTTATACTTCCATGATCTCTTTCTCTTTGGCTGCAACGATCTCGTCGATGTCCTTGATTGCCTGGTCAACTGCCTTCTGGATGTCGTCCAGCGCTTCCTTACGGTCGTCCTCTGTGTAGTCGCCGGCCTTCTCCATCTTCTTGACCTTGTCGTTGGCGTCTCTTCTGAGATTTCTGACGGCAACCTTGGTCTCTTCTCCCATCTTCTTGACGGTCTTGGTCAGTTCCTTTCTCCGCTCCTCTGTTACCTGCGGGATCTGCAGACGGATCACCTTGCCGTCGTTGATCGGGTTGATGCCGATGTTGGCAACATTGATCGCCTTCTCGATCTCCGGAATGCTCTTCGGATCGAACGGTGTGATCAGCAGGGTTCTCGGTTCCGGAACGGAAATGTTGGACAGGCTCTTGAGCGGTGTCGGTGTTCCGTAATACTCTACCATGACCTTGTCAACGAGCGCCGCGTTCGCTCTGCCGGCTCTGACTGTTGCCAGGTCTTCTCTCAAAAGATTCTCGCTCTTGCTGATCTTCTCTTCTAACAGTTCCATACTGAATTCGCTCATTTCGCTACCTCCCATTATCGACCACTGACTATGGTTCCTATCTTCTCACCGCAGACCGCCTTCATCACGTTGCCCTCCTCGGCCAGCGCGAATACATGGATCGCGATGTCATTATCTCTGCAAAGCGCCGCCGCCGTCGCATCCATCACCTTCAGATCCTGCTCCAGAACCTGGGTGTGGGTCAGCGCATCATATCTCTCCGCGTTCGGATTGGTCTCCGGATCATCCGAGTATACCGCGTCGATCTTCTTGGCCAGAAGAATGACCTCCGCCCCGATCTCCGCCGCACGCAACGCAGCCGTTGTATCCGTCGAGAAATACGGGCTTCCGGTACCTGCGCCGAAAATCACGACCCGGCCCTTCTCCAGATGACGGATCGCCCGGCGTCTGACGTAAGGCTCCGCAACCTCTCTCATCTCGATCGCAGACTGCACTCTGGTCGGCACGCCCAGTCCCTCCAGGGCATCCTGCAGGGCCATCGCATTCATGACCGTTGCCAGCATGCCGATATAGTGAGCCGTTGCCCGGTCCATGTTCTCACTGGTTCTGCCCCTCCAGAAATTGCCGCCTCCGACGACGATCGCTACTTCGACGCCGCTGTCCGCGACTTCCTTGACCTGTGCCGCCACCTTCTTGACATACGGCGGGTTGATGCCGAAATGCTTGTCACCGGCCATGGCCTCTCCGCTCAGTTTCAGCAGAACGCGCTTATATTTTGGTTCCATACATCATTCTCCTTGTTGCTTCAATCTTGTCATACTTGATTTATTCTACCACATATAGCGTGTGATGACAAAAGGCTTTTAGATTGTGTCGCTCTTTTCGTGTTTTTGTGTTTTTGTGTTTTCGTGTTTTGGCCGGGTCCGGGCGCTGGTAATATATGGGATTTATCCGGCATTCACCAAAACACCCTGTTTTCGGCCTGGAAATGGTGAATTTCCGAGATAATCCGTCCCGACAGGTCTTAATATGGGCTCCTTCTGGCTTGGTGCCCACCTCGGATTCACCAAAAGCAGGGATATTTGCCGGCCTTTTGGTGAATTACAGCAGCCGGTTCTGCAAAATTCACCAAAACTACGGTCTGACAGCAGACTTTTGGTGAAGTCCGGTTATTAATCAACCGCCGGGCCAAACCGCCGGGCTGAACCGCCGGGCCGAACCGCCGGGCCGTCCTGCCTTTTAACGATGCCTGCCTTTGTTGATCACGGACGCCATATAGGCCGCGCCGAATCCGTTGTCGATGTTGACGACGCTGACGCCGTTTGCGCAGCTGTTCAGCATGGAAAGCAGCGCCGAGAGTCCGCCCAGGTTGGCTCCGTATCCCACGCTCGTTGGAACCGCGATGACCGGCACCTCGACCAGACCGCCAATCACGCTGGCCAGGGCTCCTTCCATGCCGGCTACCGTAATGACCACATCCGCCTTCCGGATGATGTCCAGTTTATCAAACAGTCTGTGGATCCCGGCCACGCCGACATCGTAAACGCGGCTGACTTCATTGCCCAAAAGATCCGCTGTCACAGCGGCTTCTTCCGCGACCGGCATGTCCGCGGTTCCTGCGCTGAGGACGCAGACTGTCCCGAGGGCCTTCCCGGCGCGCCCGGGTTCCGAATTATCCCCGGCATAAGACACAGAACCGTCCCCTGTCTCATCCGCCCGCACTGCGATGATCCTCGCCATCTCGTAATACTCGGCATCCGGCACGGCCTCCTTCACGACCTGGAAGGCCTTGGCCGACGCCCTGGTCGCGATGATGTTTCCTCCGCGCCCGATGAGTTCCAGGAAGATGTCGCGGATCTGGTCCGGGGTCTTACCCTGTCCGAAGATGACCTCCGGAAAGCCCGTCCGGATCGTCCGGTGGTGGTCGATGTTGGCAAAGCCCATGTCCTTATATGGCAGGTCCTTCAGGGCATCGAACGCTGCATCGGTACTCATCTGCCCGGCGCTCACCTGCTCCAGCACTTCTTTGATATATTTTTCATCCATACGTTATTCCTCCGCGCAGATACAGCGCTTCTCGCTTACGATCAGTTCCGGACAGATGTCATGGTCCTCCGCCGGCAGTTCCTCCACGATCTGAAAATCAAAGCACACCGCGATCGTCCGGCACGACGTATGCCTGGCCAGATACTTATCGTAGTAGCCCCCGCCGTAGCCGATCCGGTGGCCGTGCACATCGAAGACCGAGCCCGGCATGATGATCAGTGTCATCTCATCCGGCTCCAGCACATCCTCTGAGTCCGACTCCCGGATGTGGAACCTGCCCTGCTCGCTGACCAGCGCCTCCTCATAGCGGTTGAAGATCATCTCATCTCCCACGACCTTCGGAATGTACACGCGCTTGCCATCCGCGGCCGCCGGCCCGATCAGAAGATCGGCCTCAGCCTCGTTGTTGATCGGCATATACACGCAAAGGCAGGTCGCCTCCCGATACAATTCCGTTTCCCGGACCCGCTCGCAGATGATCTGCGACAGGCTTCTTACTTCCCCGGGCGCCATGGCGCGGCGCTTTGCAAGGATTTCTTTTCTCAGTTCTTTCTTTGTCGTCATAGCATGTCTCCTGTTTGTTCAGTATACTACAGAGAGACGTGTCATGGGCAATTTTCACAGCAAAAAAATCCGGGCGCAAAATTGTCCGTGCATAAGCATGCATCGTCCAATAAAGCCCTGCCCGGATATTGTAATTTCAACCGACTGAACCAGTTCTGCTCCCCGTCCCGCCTCTGCACAAGCTCGTCCTGATCGCAAAATATTCTGACGACTCAAAGGGGTGCTCGAGCCAAATAACAGCAAACTGGTACAGTTATCGAGGTTGAATCACCGCAAACAAAGCGCTATACTGAATGTGTCAGATACATTAGCCTAAACTACACGAATGATAATGCAGAAAAGAGGGATATTATGATGAATTTCGTGAAATCGATCGTGAAAGATCTGCAGCAGTGCGCTGAGCTGAACGACGAGATCGTCGCGAAAGGCAACCTGTAAACAAAGCCTATCAAATAAGATAGTTTTTTTCGGAGCTGCGCAGGCGGCTCTTTTTTTCTGTCCGGTTACTGCCGCAGGTCCCCCTTGCACAATTCCATCTCATACTCTATCACATGACACACTTTCCCCTCCTCGGCGTCGTAGCGGTAGATGGACCTGGACAGCCGGTCGACCGGTTCGGTAATGTTGTTGTTCCCCGCCGCCAGCATCTTGACCAGATTGGTCGGATCCGACTGCCTGACATCGATTGCGAAGAATTCATGCCGGGAAGACGGCAGAATGAAGAAGTCTCCGCCGATCCGTTCTGCGAGTTCCTTCATCTCCTCTTCGTAGAGCATGGTGACGGCCCCGCCGCAGCAGTGCTCATTGGTCATCACGTAGACCCCATCCCCGTTCCCATGATAGCGCTTCGCCGGAAACAGTCGGGATGTGTTCTGCATGGCGAGCCTGTACAGATCGTCCGCCGTCAGGTCCGTTCCCTCCAGCATCCTGCTCGTGATCACTGCCGAATTGATCCCCGCCTCATTGATACTGTGGATCGCCCGGTAGATGATGCTCAGGTCGAGGAACTCCGTATGGGGAACCTCCTCCAGCAATTCCCGGTTCATCTCGGTGCTGATCAGATCAGCTACAATGCTGTCCGTATGCTCCTGCAGGCTGAACTCGCCGAATTCCGGGACCTCGTAGCCGGACCAGGTCTGAATCACGTCCGCCATGTTCTGCAGCACGCGGTCCATGTCCTCGTCCCTCCCGAAGTCCTGGTAGATCTCATCCAGATACAGGGTCGGCACGGCGATGTTGGCCGGACGTCCCGGGGGGAAAAGGCAGAAGGAATCCTTGGTCTCGTTGATCTTATGGACGGACTTCGTCTCCACCCTGTAACTCTGAAATACCGGCGGCAGAAATTCCTTGATCCGCTGGGCGACCAGCTTCTTGAACAGTGTGTACTCCATCATGACTCTCTTAATCCTTTCTATCCATTTTCAATTTAATAACATGATTTACATTTTCTGTTATTTTAGCATATGATAGAAACTATGTCAATATATTCCACACATATTTCGAACAAACCAACACGAAACTTTCACACCGTATATGCTATAATGTATACGCAAGAAAAACTGATCAAAAGGGGGATCAAGAAAATGCAAAGCAGAGCCGGACTTTCCATCCGTGAATATATCAACGAAAAGAAAAATGAAATCCTGCTTGGACGACTCACGTCCAAGGATTTTATGAGATTCTTCAAAGATAATACCCAGCAGATGCAGGCGCTCTTCACCTACTCCGAGTGCGCGATGATGGAAGTCGAGACCAAGTTCCGCGTCCTGAGCGAGGAATTTGTCCTCACCTATGACCACAGTCCCATCGAGACTATTAAGACAAGATTGAAATCACTGGAATCTCTGATCGAGAAGCTGAACCGCTACAACGTTCCGTTGTCGATGGATTCCATCAATGAGAATATTAACGATATCGCCGGCGTGCGCGTCATCTGCTCCTTTCAGGAGGACATCTACGCCCTCGCCGACTGTTTCCTGCAGCAGGATGATGTCACCCTGATCGACCGCAAGGACTACATCCGCAGCCCCAAGGACAACGGCTACCGCAGCCTTCACCTGATCGTTTCGGTGCCGATCTTCCTGGAGCACGAGAAACGGGACATGAAGGTCGAGGTCCAGCTTCGTACCATCGCCATGGACTTCTGGGCCAGCCTGGAGCATAAGATCCGTTACAAGCAGGACCTGCCGGAAGACCTGGCCGAGGCCCTTTACGATGAGCTTCTCGAATGCGCGATCCTCAGCACGGACCTGGACAAGCGCATGCAGAACATTCGAAACCAGCTCGACTATGTCCGCGGAGAAGACTCCAAATCTCACATATCCGGATCTTCGTCCGAATAGGTTCCGGCGAGCAGATCCTCTTCGGGATCTTCGGCAGCCGCCGGTTCTTTTTCAGCAACCGCTGATTCTTCTTCGGCAGCCGCCGGTTCCTCTTCCGAAAACTCGATCGTCAGGTCCGGATTCTCCGCCGTTGCATCGAGACAGACCATTCTAAGACCCTGCGCATACCTTGGCAGGGTCTTTATTGCGTCATCATATCCCGTGATGACGATCCGCCCTTCCATCGCATCCATCATATCGTGCAGCGCGTCCAGATTCTTCCCATACCATGGCGGCAGGTCCAGCGCCTCTGCCAGCCTTTCGTGCAGCTCCTCTCTGCTGCTGATTCCCTTCAGGTCGACCCTGTATTCCATCATAATTCACCATCCTTATCGTAGAGCTGCTCAAACGTTTCGTAGTGGTCTTCCGTATAATAGATGTTCTCATCGGAATAGACCAGCCGCTTCGGCCCCCGCTTCTTTCCGAGTGTATCGATGTCGCACTCGTGATAGTCATCCTCCGGGAGCATCCCCTCGTAATTCCCGTAATAGTCTCCGCCGATGCACTTTCCGGGCGCATACGGTTCCAGCTTGCCGCCGTCCCAGCCCAGGCTGCGCGCCTCCTTCTTGGTAATGTAGTTGTCCGGCAACTCCCCGTAGGTGTACAGGTACAGCGCCACCTCATCCTTGCTGTCGTAGCTGCCGTCCCGGTCGATCGCGGCCTCCGTCTGCTCGGGCTCCGCCCATTCCGTGGTCTCCTGACTGATCTCCGTCTGTGTCTGGTCTGCCGGCTCCTGGGCTTTC
>JAZNNY010000018.1:0-9715 GCA_045580505.1 Lentihominibacter sp. | reverse complement strand
GAGCGCTGGATGGTGATGAGCTTGGTGCGATCATTGATGGCTTTCTCGATGGCGGGATAATCGAACGTGCCGTCCGGCTTTAAGTCCGCCTGCGCGTAGGTGACGCCGTATTCCTTCAGCGAGCCCACGCTCTCGCGGATGCCGATGACCTCCTCGAGCGTGTCATAAGGGGCTCCGGTGCTGTAGATCAACTCATCCCCGGGACGAAGCGGTCCCATCAGCGCGAGCGTCAGCGCGTGGGTTCCGTTGACGATGATCGGCCGGACCAACGCAGCCTCGGTGTGGAAGATGTCCGCGTAGACGCGCTCGATCGCGTCCCTTCCCGGATCATCGTAACCGTATCCCGTATTCCAGGAAAAATGCATGTCCCGGATGCCGTTTTTCTGGAAGGCATCCAGAATTTTATATTGATTATATGCCATCACATCATCGAGATGGGCGAAATGCTCAGAGACCTCCTGCTCGGATGCCTCGATCAGATCCAGGATCCTCTCATCGATGTGAAACTGGTTTTTCAGTAATTCATAGGTGCTGCCCTGCATTATTTCAGCCTCCCTTTCTCAGTCAGGTCTCCCTGCCCCATCGTATCTTCGTACACGAGATCCGTATTAAAGAATTTCAGGAACATATGTCCCACGGCGAATTCATCGCTGCCCAGCGCCAGACCGGCATCGTGCAGCCAGCGCACAATACCTGGATCGATGCGCTTTAAGATCGCCAGGTTTTCCTCTGTCTGAATCTCCTCCTGCCAGGTCAGGACCGGATAGCCCTGGCTGCCGTAGTCACCGGCCTTATCATCCATATATGCATCTCCAAGAGATGATGCCAGATGACCGAAGGCTGAGTCATAGATCTCGGAAGCAGCCCCGCGGATCTTCAGACGCTTATTATCCCGGTCTGCCGCGATCGCATAATCAAAGGATCCTTTACCGTAGTAGTTATTGCTGAACCCTGCCGGAGAGGATGAATACATTTCATTCTGGCACTTTCCGATGATACCGCCGGTATAATCCGCTCCGGTGATCTGTCCAGCGTTGTAGCAGTTGCGGATCATAACGCTGAGCGAACCGACGTAGCCCGCGATCCCGCCGGCGTACACCGGAAGGTCGGTGCCGGTCTTAAGCCCGGTCTGCATATTCGCAGCGGCATCGGCCGGATTGAAGGCGGCAGCTGTCTGAACCTGAGGCTTTTCGATGCGGATGGAACCGATGGAATAGCAATCCAGAATCGCGGAACCGGAGGAATTGGTGTATCCGACCACGCCGCCGGTTGCTTCATTGGAAGAAATGATATCGCCCGCGTTGTAGCAGAACTTCAGGGATGAAGCGGATACAGACCTGCCGGCCACGCCGCCGGTACCGTTGTTGAAGCTGCCGGCGCCGTTGGAAAAGACCAGACCGCGGTTGCCGCATTTTGTGACCATGCCCCCGCGGCTTTCTCCGACGATTCCGCCGACCATAGAAGCGCCGATGACCTCGCCGTAATTGATGCTGTCGTGGATCCTGCCCCCCTGGCTTTCGCCAACGATGCCACCTGCATTATTGCGCCCGGCAACCCGCACGTCGCAGGTACATCCGGAGATTTTGCCTGTTTCACTGAGGAATCCGGCGATGCCGCCGCAGTAATCCTGCGTCGTCGAGATTCCTCCTTCTACGCTGAGATTTCTTACGGTTCCGGACAGGTGCCCGAAGAGACCGCAGTAAGGATCCTCGGAGTTGAGTTCGAGTCCGGAGATCGTATGTCCGTTGCCGTCGAAGGTACCGCTGAAGGTAATCTGTTCATCGACGCCGATCGGCGTCCATACATCCGTCAGTGTAATATCCCGGCTCAGCACGAAAGTGACGTCTTCAAATGACTCAGTCCGGTTTGGTTTCCAGAAGTACTGCTCTTCGTTGACCAGGCTGGCCAGACCGCGCAGCTCTGCCTCGGTCGAGATCGTATATTCCTTCTGCGGATCCAGATAATCAAACCATGAAGTATTGACCGCAGGCACGGCAAATGAAGCCGACGGCCAGAGCGTGCAGCTAAGCATTGTAATAATCAGAGCCCATATCATGAACGGACGTTTCATTTTCTAGTCTTCTCCTTTTCTTTCAAGTTCCCATTCCATGTCTTTGACGAGATCACGTTTGACATTCATCTTGTGATCTGCGTACAGCTGTGTTGTAGTGACCTGTTCATGATCCAGCAGGGCCTGCACATCAAAAATCGAATTGCCCCTGCCGATCAGGCTGGTCGCCGCGGTCGCCCGCAGCTTGTGAGGGCTGTACCCTCCCCTCCGGGATGTCGCCATCCCGATCGAAGTATATTTCTTGACCAGATTCCGGATCGCCCGCTCCGTCATCCGCGTTCCCTTAAGTGACAGGAACAGCGCGTCGCGGTGCGCTTCATCCAGCTGGTCATCATCCGCGCGCTCATTCTCGATGTAGTCCGTAACGACTTCCGTCACCGAGATGTTCAGCGGCATGACCGCCTCCTTGTCGCGCTTTCGGTAGATTTTGAATTCTCCGCGTGCGAAGTTGAACGAAGAGACGTTCAGCTGCTGCAGTTCAAACAGCCGCAGCCCGTAGGTGAGAAACAGGATCAGGATCGCCTTGTCCCGCTTCTTTGTCTTCTCCCAGAACTGCCGCTCCTTGTCGGTCAGGTGCGCTCCGGTGGAGACCGCATCGAGCATGATCATGACCTCATCGTCCTGCAGCGCCTTGATCTCCCGTTCCCCGGCCTTGGGGACCCTGATCGGATCGAATCCATCGGTGATGTTCTTCTCAAGAAGCCCGTCCCTGTAGAGCTGTTTGAACAGGACGGACAGCGAGGACTTCTTGCGCGCCAGGGTGCGGTTGCCGTTCTCATAGACGATCTCGACATCGTCCTTCTCCCGCGTATATTTACGACAGTAGTCGATGAAGATGTTCACGTCGACCGCCTCGATCTGCTGAAACTCCGCCAGCTTGATCCCGCGGGTCTCTTCCGCTGCGGTCAGATCCGTCTCTTCAATCAGATACTGACAGAAGAAGCGGATATCCGACAGGTAATTCAGACGTGTCGTAGGAAGCACATTTCCCTTCAGATAAGCAAAAAAGCCCCGCATGAAGGAAGGCAGCGCTTTCTGGATCTGTTCGCATTTCCTCTCCGTTTCGTGTTGCCGCAGAACGACATTGTCCGGCTTATCGCTTCTGTTATGCAGTTTTACAGGTTTTGATCCACCCATTCAAACATCGCCTCCAGCGCCGCAGAGGGCTGCTGATACTCCGACAAATTCAACCAGAACATTGTATCATATCTGCGAAACCACGTTAACTGTCTCTTAGCCAAATGACGTGTATTTTTTTGTATTTTTTCGATGGCTTCATCCAGGGTCGTCTCCCCGCACAAAAAAGGCAGGATTTCTTTGTATCCGATGCCAAGCATGGCGATATGCTGATCGGACAGACCCCTCTCCTTCAGTCCCCGCACCTCGTCGACGAGCCCGGCGTCGATCATCTTAAGCACGCGCGCGTTGATGCGTTCATAGAGCTCCGCCCGGTCTCTTGTGAGGCAGAGCTGAAGCGGGTCGTACAGCGGGTTTTTCTTCTGCACCTCGCGAAAAGGCAGGACCGTCCCTTCCCCTCCCGCAAGCCGTTCCAGCGCGCGGATGATCTTCTTTGTATTGTTGGGATGGATCCTCTGCGCAGCGGCCGGGTCCTGTTCAAAAAGCATCCGGTGCAACGCCTCACTGCCCTCCTGCTGTGCAACCGTCTCAAGTTTCTCTCGCAGGGCCGGATCGGCAGCAGCGCCTCCGAAGTCCATTTCATAGAGAATTGCATTCAGATAGAGCCCGGTTCCGCCTGCAACGATCGGAAGCCGCCCCCGCCTGTGAATGTCTTCGATCGCCTCCCGCGCGAGCGCCGCATACTTAGCGGCCGTGAAATCCCCGTCCGGCGCCAGAGGATCGATGCAGTCCACCAGATGATGCGGCACGAGGGCTCTTTCCTCCGGCGTGGGTTTCGCGCTGCCGATATTCATGTACCGGTAGAGCTGCATGGAGTCGCAGGAAACGATCTCTCCTTCATACCGCTGCGCTGCCTGCAGGGCGAACTCTGATTTTCCTACGGCGGTAGGTCCTGCGATCACCAGGATACGAATCGGCTCAGTTGTCAGGTTTTCCGGTCTTTCGTTCACCATCATTATCTCTTAAACATCTTCTCAAGGTCATACTTCGTCATTCGAACGATGGTCGGCCGCCCGTGCGGACAGGACCATGGCCGTTCGCAGCGGGCGAGCTGGGTCAGCAGCGCCCGAATCTCCTCCGGATGCAGGACGTCACCGCCCTTGATGGCGGACTTGCAGGAACGCATGATCAGGCGGTCAAGTCCGGCGAAGGAATGCGGGTCCGGCTTATTTTCAAGTTCCAGCAGCATCTGCCGCAAAAAGCCTTCCGCCTCGGCAGCATCCGCAAAGGCAGGCATGGCCCGGACGATATAGGTGCGGTTTCCGAAGGCTTCGATGTCGTAGCCCATCTTCCGCAGGTGGCCGATCCAGGCCTCTTCAGCCGATGCTACGGCAGCGGACACGCTGATCTGCAGCGGAAGCAGCATCTCCTGCTGGAGTTTTTCTTCGCTATGGTACTGCTTCAGCAGTTTTTCGTAAAACACGCGCTCATGCGCCGCGTGCTGGTCGATCACGCAGAGGCTCTGCCCGTCGGTTGCGAGGATATAGGTGTTCAGCACGCTGCCGATCACCTCGAGCGCATCGATCTGAAGCGGCTGTTTCTCAGGCTCGGCAGGCCGGCTGGATTCTGCAGTCTCAGGCGCTGCCGCAGCGGAACCTGTCTCCGGGCCGGAACCTTTCTCCGGATTGAGACCCGTATCAGAACCGGTCCCCGGCTCTAAGATGGTCTCCTCCCGCACCATGGAGGCCTCCTGCCGCAGTGATTGCAATAAATTTTTTATGTCTACTTGCTCGGAAGCAGCCTGTTCGGCAGCTTCCGGCTCGGGTTCTTCCTGATTCAGCGAATGGCCTGCCTTTGCAGCGGGAATCGCCTCTTTCGCCTGCAGAGAGCCGGCCACGGATTCCGTGATGAAGTCCTCGACCGCCGCATCGGCATCGAAGCGGATCTCCTTCTTGGTCGGATGCACGTTGACGTCCAGCTGGTCGGGCGGGATCTGCAGAAAGAGAAAAGCAATCGGAAAACGCCCCGGAAACAGGCGTTCCCGGTAGGCTTTCTCGAGGCCCCGCTCGATGGTATGACTCGAAACGACGCGGCCGTTGACACAGAAAAACTGCCGGTTTCTCGACGATGACGACGTTCCGGGTGAAGTAACGAAGCCGCGCAGGAGCATGCCGTCCGCTGACGCATCGACGCTCACAAGGTCCCGGCCGAGATCCCGGCCATAGATCCTGCAGATGTTATCGAGGATGCTGCCGCGCCCGGTCGTAGCGAAGACCTCTCTGCCGCCATTGATCAGGCGGAATCTGACGTCGGGATAGGCGAGCGCGATCCGGGACATCAGATCGATGATCCGGCGCCCTTCCGCCCCGTCGGAGCCGAGGAACTTCTTCCTGGCAGGAACATTATAAAAGAGATCCTTCACGGTGATCGTCGTCCCGTCCGGACAGCCGGTCGGCGCCTGCTGGAGGATCTCACTCCCCTCCGCGACTACATGTGTTCCGACGTGGGCTTCAGCAGGCTTCGTGATCATGTCCACGCGCGCAACGGCGCAGACGCTGGCCAGGGCTTCCCCGCGAAAGCCGAGGCTGCGGATGGCGTCCAGGTCGGATTCGGTCCGGATTTTGCTCGTCGCGTGTCTTTCGAAGGCGAGCCCGGTTTCCTCAGCTGGGATGCCGCAGCCGTCATCGGTGATGCGCAGGTACTCCTTGCCGCCCTTCCGGATCTCTACCGTGATGGAGGTCGCATCCGCGTCCAGGGAATTCTCCACGAGTTCCTTCACGATGGAGACCGGACGGTCGATGACCTCCCCTGCGGCGATTTTATCTGCAACGGTTTTGTCCAATACTCTGATCATGGGTGCTCCTTACAGGTACTCTTTCAGTTCTTCAAGGATCCGCAGCGCCTGTGAAGGCGTCGTGTCCATCAGATCCAGGGTGCGGATCCGCTGAATGATGGAGTCATACTTCGGGTCCGGAACCTGCGTGAACAGGGACAGCTGCTCTTCCTGGGCCGATTCGGCAGGTGAGCTGCTGCTGCGGGCGCTCTGAGAAGGCTCAAAATCGCCCTCTGACCCGTTTTCTGCCTCAATGGCGGACACGGATGCCACGGCGAGCGTATTTTCCTTCATATCGCCGCTGAGCGCTGCAAGATGCGACTGCGCGGACTCGAGTAGTTCCTTTGGCGCGCCCGCCAGCTTGGCGACGTGGATTCCGTAACTGCGGCTGGCGCTTCCCGGAACGATCTTGTGCAGGAAGATCACGTTGCCGTTCTCCTCCGCCACATCGACATTCAGATTACGGACGCCGGGCAGCGTCTTCTCCAGAATGGTCATCTCGTGGTAGTGGGTGGCGAACAGAGTCCGGATCCTGCGCTTTGGCTGGCAGAGGAACTCCGCGGCAGCCCAGGCGATCGACAGTCCGTCGTAGGTGCTGGTGCCCCGGCCGATTTCGTCGAGGATGACCAGGCTGCGTTCTGTTGCCGTGTTCAGAATATAGGAAAGTTCGCTCATCTCCACGTAGAAAGTAGACTGTCCCTGGGCCAGATTGTCGGAGGCGCCGATTCTGGTGAAGATCCGGTCGCAGACGCCGATCCTGGCTGCCTGGGCAGGAACAAAGCAGCCGATCTGGGACATCAGGACGATCAGGGCCGTCTGCCGCATGTAGGTCGATTTACCGGACATGTTGGGCCCGGTGATGATGAGCATGTTCGCCCCTTCCCTGTCCAGCCGGGTATCGTTGCTCACGAACAGACCGTCCCGGATCGTCTGCTCGATGACGGGATGTCTGCCGCGTTCGATCTGGATCACGTCGCCCTCGTCCACCTGCGGACGGACATAATCGTTGCTGTCGCTGACGTGGGCAAAGGAAACGAGTACGTCCAGCGCCGCGATGGCGGCCGAGGTCTCCTGGATCCGCGCGGTCTGCAGCTGCAGCTCTGAGCGGACCTGTGTGAAGAGCTCGTATTCCATCTTATTGATCTCGGTTTCCGCGTTCAGGACCAGCCGCTCGGTTTCCTTCAGCTGGGGCGTCACGAAGCGCTCGCTGCCGACCAGGGTCTGCTTGCGGATGTAGTCCTCCGGCACCAGGTCGTAAAAGGATTTCGTAACCTCCAGATAGTAGCCGAAGACCTTGTTGAAGCCGACCTTGAGGTTCTTGATGCCGGTCCGCTCCCGCTCGGAACTTTCGAGCGAGGCGATCCAGTCCTGAGCGTCCCTGATCGAAGCCTTCTTCTCGTCGAGTTCGGCAGCATACCCTTCTTTGATGAGGCCGCCCTCCTTCACCGTAAACGGCGGTTCCTCGACGATGCTGGAATCGATCAGATCGTAGACGTCCTCCAGCCCGCTGATGCTTTCTTCCAGCTCACGCAAAAGCAGGCTTTCCCTGCCGGCAAGCAGCCTTTTGATCTCCGGCAGGCTCTGGCAGGAGCCGCGCAGGGCGATCAGGTCCCGTCCGTTCGCTTTGCCGGTAGCGATCCTGCCGGCGAGGCGCTCGAAGTCGTAGATGCGTTTCAGTTCTTCCTTCAGGTCGTTGCGCAGAAGGATATCCCCTGCGAGCTCTCCGACTGCGTCCAGCCTGGCGTTGATCCGGCCGCAGTCGTTGAGCGGCGTACGCAGCCACTGCTTCATGAGACGCGAGCCCATGGCGGTATGCGTCCGGTCGAGCACGCCAAGAAGAGACCCGGATAGTTTCTTCTCGAACAGGGTCTCGGTGAGTTCCAGATTGCGGATGGTCGACTTATCCAGGGACATGTGGTCCCCGGTGCTGTAGACGATGGGCCTCGTAATATGGCTCATGTCGTTTTTCTGCGTATCGTGGATGTAGAGCAGCAGCGCGCCGACGGCGGTCTCCGCCGCTGAGTCCTCAGCGATGCCGAGGCCCTGGGCTGAGCCCGCGTCAAACTGGCGGCGGATGGCGTCCTTCATGGCATCCGGCCGGTAGAAGGCATCATCCGCAGTGTTCAGAAAGGCGTTTGTCAAAACGGCGAGCGCGTCCAGATCCAGATGCTCCGCCGTCTCGCTGCGGAACATGATCTCGCTGGCATTGATCTTAACCAGCTCATCCTGCAGCATGGTCTCCGCATTCGGTCCGGACAGACTGGTCAGCCGGAGTTCTCCCGTGGAAATATCGCAGTAGGCCAGCCCGTATCCGCCCTCCGCATAATGGACGGACGCGATGTAGTTGTTCTCGTCCTCCCGGAGCATGCTGCTCGACAGAACGGTTCCCGGGGTTACGATCTGAACGACTTCCCGCTGCACGAGGCCCTTGGCCGCCGCAGGATCTTCTGTCTGCTCGCAGATCGCGACCCGGTACCCCTTCTCGACCAGGCGCGCAATATAAGTATCCGCGGAATGGAAAGGGACTCCACACATAGGAGCCCTTTCTTCTAATCCGCAGTTTTTTCCTGTCAATGTCAATTCCAGTTCCCGGGACACGAGCTTCGCGTCCTCGAAGAACATTTCGTAGAAGTCACCGAGCCGGAAGAAGAGGATATCATCCTTATATTGTTCCTTGATCTCGATGTACTGCTGCATCATTGGTGACAGTTTTGATGCCATTTGAATGCCTTTCTTACTTGAATGTTTCTATTTGTGGCCTGCAGCCTTGTAAGCCTCGATGCCCAGTTTGATCAGCTCAGCGCCGCGTCTCATGGAATCCTGGTTCAGGACGTAAGCGATTCTCATCTCGTTCTTGCCGAGGCCCGGTGTTGCGTAGAATCCTGCAGCAGGTGCGAACATGACGGTCTCACCGTTGTCGTCGAATTCCTTGAGCAGGAACATGAGGAAGTCCTCTGCATCCTCGACCGGCAGTTTGCAGGTGAGGTAGAATGCGCCGCCCGGTTTCTGGCAGACGATGCCCGGAATCTGGGAGAGTTCTTCGTAAGCCGCATTTCTTCTGCCTTCGTATTCAGCCTTGGCAGCATCATAGTAGGACTTATCAAGTCTATAAAGGGCGGCAGCGCCGACCTGCTCCAGCGTCGGACAGCAGAGTCTGCCCTGAGCCAGCTTCAGAATGCCGCTCATCAGCTCTTCGTTCTTGCTCATGACGCAGCCGACACGGGCGCCGCAGGCGGAGAATCTCTTGGATACGGAGTCAACGATGACCACGCGGTCAGCGATGTCATCCAGCATTCCGAAGGAAGTCACTTCTCTGCCGTCATAGGCAAATTCTCTGTAGACTTCATCGGAGATGATCCAGAGGTCATGTTCCTTGGCGATGTCGCCGATCAGTCTCATCTCGTCCAGCGTCAGGACGCGGCCGGTCGGGTTGCCCGGGCTGATGCAGCAGATAGCCTTGGTATTCGGTGTAATGGAAGCCTCGATCAGCTCGCGGTCCGCCCATGCATAACCGTCTTCGGCCTTGGTCGTGATCGGAACCAGCTTGCCGTTGACCTGGTTGCAGAACGTGTTGTAGTTGGTGTAGAACGGCTCTGCGATTACAGCTTCTTCGCCGGGGTTCAGCAGGGCTGTGAAGATCATGGTCAGCGCCTCTGATCCGCCGTTGGTGATCAGAATGTTGTTGCGCTCAAAGTGCATGTCATACTGCTTATTGTACTCGATGATCGCATCGA
>JAZNNY010000017.1:0-14699 GCA_045580505.1 Lentihominibacter sp. | reverse complement strand
GATCGATTTGTCACAGGCGGAGGCCGTCATCGATGTCATTAAGGCGAAGACGGACCGCAGTTTTGACGTGGCCATTTCACAGCTGCAGGGAGGACTTTCGCTCAGGGTGAGCGAGATCAGGCAGAGGCTGCTGGACCTGCTCGTTGATATCACAGTCAACATCGATTACCCCGACGAAGACATCGAAGAACTGACCTATGAAAAATTGTCCGATCAAATATTGCTAATAAGCGATATGATTGAAAAATTAAGGGATACAGCCTCTGCTGGAAGAATGCTTCGAGAAGGAATCCGCGTCGTGATCTGCGGCCGGCCCAACGTCGGCAAGTCCTCTCTCATGAACGGACTCCTGCGGGAAAACAGGGCTATCGTGACCGAAATTCCGGGAACGACGCGGGATACGATCGAGGAAAGTGTGAATATCAGAAATATCCCGGTTCACCTGATCGATACCGCAGGCATTCATGAGACGGACGACCGGATCGAGCAGATGGGAATCGAGCGGAGTAAGGATGCCTTCAACAGGGCGGACTATATTATCTTCATGATGGATGGAAGCCGGGAACTGACGGAGGAAGACCGGTTGCTCATATCGTACATCGGCGATAGGAAGTGTCTGGCCCTTCTCAATAAGGAGGATCTGGGGAAGGCATTTTCTGAGGAAACCGTCAGGCAGTTTCTTCCGGGTGCTGAGATCCTTCGTGTTTCGATTCGCGAGGGAAAAGGACTGTCCGAGGTGGAAGATGAACTTGAGGCTCTTGTTTACGGGAACAATGAGAGATCCTCGACCAGTGAGATGGTCAATAATGTACGCCACATTCACCTGCTCGACCAGGCAGCGGAAGATCTGGAGAGGGCGTATGACATGACCCGGCAGATGGAACCGCTGGATTTCATTGAAGTAGATGTGAGAAGCGCTTATGATGCCCTCGGAGAGATTATCGGCGAGACCGTTTCGGATGAGATTCTCGACGAGGTATTCAGCCGGTTCTGTCTGGGAAAATAGTTGAGAGCAGAAAAAGAGGAAAACATGACACAGTACCTGATGGGAGAATATGATGTTATCGTGATCGGCGCCGGCCACGCGGGATGCGAGGCCGGGCTTGCCTGTGCGCGGCTTGGAAGGAGGACGCTGATGCTGTCCATCAATCTGGAGGCCGTGGCAATGATGGCCTGCAATCCGTCGATCGGAGGCACCGGCAAAGGGCACCTGGTACGGGAAATTGACGCGCTCGGGGGACAGATGGGTCTGAACATCGATAAGACCTTCATCCAGAGCCGCATGCTCAACACCGCCAAGGGACCGGCCGTGCATTCTCTTCGGGCGCAGGCGGACAAGAACCGCTATCATATAGAAATGAAAAAAACGCTTGAAGCAGAGCCGCTGCTCGACCTGAAACAGGGGGAAGCGGTGGACCTGCTTTTGGAAGAGGCGGATGAAAAGGCAGGTCAGACCGGGAAGGAAGGTCTGACTGATGGGCGACGCAGGGTCTGCGGCGTGGTGCTGAGAACCGGTGGGGTCTATAAGGCGAAGGCTGTGATTCTCGCTACCGGAACCTTCCTCGGGGGAAAAGTTTTCATCGGCGACAGCGTATACGAGAGCGGGCCGAACGGGCTCGCCCCGTCGACGGAACTTGCTGAGAAATTAAGGGAATATGGGCTGCCCATGCGGCGGTTCAAGACGGGCACGCCGGCCAGGGCGCTGGCGCAGAGTCTGGATTATGATCAGATGATTCCGCAGGATGGGGATGAACAGATCGTGCCGTTTTCCTTTATGACTGATCGGGCGGAGCCGCTCGGAGGAGAGCAGGTCCGGTGCTGGTTGACCTATACCAATGAGGAAACGCACCGGGTAATCCGGGAAAATTTCCAGAGGTCTGCCCTCTTTGGAGGACAGATCGAGGGAGTTGGACCGCGGTACTGCCCTTCGATCGAGGATAAGGTGAACCGGTTTGCAGATAAGAAGCGCCATCAGACCTTCATTGAGCCGGAGGGACTGGATACCGATGAGGTTTATATTCAGGGCATGTCATCCTCTCTTCCGGAGGATGTACAGGACGCCTTCTACCGGACCATTGCGGGACTGCAGGATCTGGAGATCGTGCGCCCGGCCTATGCAATCGAGTACGACTGTATCGACCCGCTCGCCCTGAAGGCAACGTTAGAGAACCGGGTAATCGATGGACTCTTCTGCGCGGGTCAGTTCAACGGGAGTTCAGGTTATGAGGAGGCCGGAGCACAGGGGCTCATAGCCGGAATTAACGCTGTCTTGAAACTGGACGGTAAAAATCCGTTCATTCTGGACAGATCCGAGGCTTATATCGGCGTTCTCATCGACGATCTGGTGACCAAAGGTACCAATGAACCTTACAGAATCATGACCAGCAGGGCAGAATACCGGCTTCTGCTGCGTCAGGACAACGCGGATCTCAGACTGACGGAGAAGAGTTATGAGATAGGACTCGCCTCGGAGGAGCGGTATCAGAGAATGCTCCGCAAGAAGAAGTTCATTGAGGACGAGACCGCCCGGCTCGGGAGGACTGTGATTCAGCCGGATGTGATCAATCCACTGCTGGAGGAAGCCGGGAGCACGCCGGTTGACCAGCCGGTTCCTCTGATTGACCTGCTGCGCCGCCCGGAAGTGACCTATGAGATGACCGCTGCGGTAGACCCGGAACGCCCTGAAATGACAAAGCATGAGATGCAGGCCCTGGCCGTACAGATCCGTTATGAAGGATACATCGAGAAGCAGCTGCGGCAGGTAGAGCGGTTCCGCCGCCTGGAGCAGAGGATGCTCCCAGAAGACCTTGACTATCTCAGCATCGAAGGACTCAGGATCGAGGCCAGGCAGAAGCTGGACCAGCTGCGGCCGGTCTCGGTAGGGCAGGCATCCAGAATTTCCGGCGTATCTCCGGCGGATATCAATGTGCTGCTTGTGTATCTGGAGAGAAGGCGGAGGAGCAGAGCATGAAAGAACAGTTATTAAAAGCGCTTATGGAAGCAGGAACCCTCGGCACCGAGGAGAGTGCAGCGTCTGAGCGTGATGCACAAACTGCTGAGCATCAGGCGCAGCAGCTGCTGGAGTATATGGATCTGATCCTGGAACGGAACCGGCAGGTGAACCTGACGGCGATCACCGATTCGAATGAATTTGTAGAGAAACACTATGTGGATTCGCTTGCAGCAGCGACGCTGCCGGAGTTTGCGGGAGCACAGAGCGTGATGGATCTTGGAACCGGCGGGGGATTTCCCGGAGTACCGCTTGCCATTGCATTCCCTGAGAAGGAGTTCATGCTCGCCGATTCACTGAATAAGCGGATTCGGATCATCCAGGAATTCTGCGAGGAGATTGGTATTGGGAATGTTTGCGCAGTTCACGGCCGCGCTGAGGACCTGGGCCGCGATGCGAAACTGCGGGAGCATTTCGATGTCTGCGTCTCAAGGGCGGTTGCAGACCTTAGGGTACTGGCTGAGTACTGCCTGCCTTTTGTAAAAGTTGGGGGAGCATTTCTAGCCTATAAAGGGTCAGACTGTGAAGAAGAGGTCGCGGCTGCGGAGCACGCGGTTCGAGAACTGGGCGGCAATGTGGATCGCATCGCAAAAGCCGGCAGCGGAGACCACCGGATCGTCGTGATCAGAAAGGTCGCAGCGACGCCCGGCAAGTATCCGAGAAGGGCGGGACTGCCGGCCAGGAAACCACTGTGAATGGCATGGAATTAAATACCAATGATGTAAATATATGATAAACGAAGTGTTTTCAAGTGTTTCACGTTTCACGTGAAACATTTTTATTTTTCTGCAGAAATATAATAGGTGACGTATGATTATAATTGGTATATAATAGGACGGTACGAAACAAAGAAGAAACGGAGGACTCAATTTTGGGAAAAGCAATTGCAATATTTAATCAAAAGGGCGGCGTAGGAAAGACAACGACGAATATTAATCTGGCAGCCTGCCTGGCAATGAAGGGGAAGAAGGTCCTCGTTCTTGATATTGACCCGCAGGGAAATACGACCAGCGGTCTGGGGTTCTCTAAGAGAGATCTGGAATTGACCACCCATGAGATTCTGATCGAGGATGATATTCATCCGGCAGAAGCTGTTTTACCGACGGGCGTTGAAAATCTGTTCATCATGCCTGCGAGCGTACAGCTTGCAGGGGCTGAGGTAGAACTGATCAACATGCCGGGCCGCGAAAAACGGCTGAAAATGGCCATTGACATCCTAAAACCTGACTACGACTATATCTTTATCGACTGTCCGCCTTCGCTTGGCTTTCTGACCATCAACTCGCTGACCGCAGTTGACTCGGTTCTGATCCCGATCCAGTGTGAGTTCTATGCGCTGGAAGGAGTCAGCCAGCTGATGAGCACGATCGATATCGTTCGAACAAATCTGAATCCGGATCTTGAAATCGAAGGGGTTATCCTGAGCATGTTCGATGGAAGAACGAATCTGTCTGTTCAGGTCGTAGAAGAAGTCAAGAAGTACTTCCGTGAGAAGGTCTATGCGACAGTCATTCCAAGAAACGTCAGGCTGGCGGAAGCGCCCAGCCATGGCATGCCTGTTATACAATACGATCCGCGTTCGACCGGAGCGCAGGCCTATATGGAATTTGCTGATGAATTTCTGGAAGCAGAGGGGGCAAAGTAAATGGCTGCACAGAAAAAGGCAAGGGGCCTGGGCCGCGGTCTTGATGCTCTTTTCGGTGATGTTGAGGTGAATGCAGCAAAGTCTGCAGATACAGAGCGCCCGAAAAGGAAGCGGAATGTCGCCGAAGAAAAGGCAGAAGAGCCGGCAGAGCAGGAACTCCCGGAAGGGTCCCTCAGATATATTGATATTAATGAGATTAAACCGAATGCATCTCAGCCAAGAAAGAACTTCGACGAAGATAAGTTGGAAGAGTTGGCCGAATCCATTGATCAGCACGGACTCATCCAGCCCATTGTTCTTCGCGCGGCCAAGCATGGATACGAGATCGTTGCGGGCGAACGTCGCTGGCGGGCCGCCCGTATGGTTGGGCTGAAGGAGCTGCCCTGCATCGTTAAGGAACTGACTGACGAAGAAAACATGCTGCTCGCGATCATCGAGAATATGCAGCGTGAGGATCTGAATCCAATTGAAGAGGCAGAGGGCCTCAAGCAGATGATTGATACCTACGGCCTCACCCAGGAACAGGTATCCCGTGCCGTTGGCAAAAGCAGGCCTTATATTACGAACAGCCTGCGTCTGTTGAAACTACCTGAGAAACTGAGGTATATGACTTCGGAGGGAAGCCTCTCCATGGGACATGCCAGAGCGCTGGCGGCGATCAAGGATGAGAAACTTCAGATTCGATTGGCAGAGAGAGCAGTAGAGGAAGGGCTTTCCGTTCGGCAGATCGAGCGGATGGCACAGGAAAGCGGTAAGAGCGCTGCTAAGAAAAAGCCGAGAAAGACCAAGAGCGCAGATGAGAAACGGGTAGAGATGGAACTGCGTGAGAAACTTGGAACCAAGGTAAGTCTCCAGCGAAAGGGCGCCCGCGGTAAAATAGAGATCGAGTTCTATAACGGAGAAGAAATGGAGCGTCTAATCGACCTGCTGCGCTCGCTGGGATAAACGTCATGTTTCACGTGAAACATACGAGAAGTAGTTAAAAATATCATTAATTATAGAGAAAGAGGTAGAACTATGCAGAGAAATGTAGGAACCATTTCAAGAGGAATCCGGTGCCCGATCATCAGAGAAGGCGATGATCTGGCCAAGATCGTCGTGGACAGCGTGCTCACCGCAGGTGAGACAGACAATTTCGAACTGCGCGACAGAGACATCATCTGTGTTACAGAATCTGTCGTGGCCAGATCTCAGGGTAATTATGCATCCGTTGATGCTATTGCATCTGATGTGAAAGCAAAGCTCGGTGGGGAGACGATCGGCGTTATATTCCCGATCCTGTCCAGAAACCGCTTCGCGATCTGCCTGCGGGGCATTGCCAAGGGCGCGAAGAAGGTCGTTCTCATGCTCAGTTATCCGAGCGATGAAGTCGGAAACGAGCTGGTATCCCTGGATCGTATCGATGAGGCAGGAATCAATCCGTACAGCGACGTTCTCACTCTGGAGAAGTACAGAGAATTGTTCGGAGAAAACAAGCATCAGTTTACAGGCGTGGACTACGTGCAGTATTATGGAGACCTGATCCGCGAGTGCGGCGCAGAGGTTGAAATCATCTTCGCCAACCAGCCGCAGACGATTCTGAACTACACAAAGAACGTTCTGACCTGTGATATTCACACAAGAGCCAGAACCAAGAGAATCCTGAAAGCCCACGGTGCAGAGGTCGTATGCGGACTCGACGACATCATGACCCAGTCTGTAGACGGCAGCGGATTCAACTCCAGATACGGCCTGCTCGGATCCAATAAAGCGACCGAGGAAACTGTCAAGTTGTTCCCTGAGGACGGCCAGCCGCTGGTCGATGAGATCCAGGCACAGATTAAGGAAAAAACCGGCAAGAACGTCGAAGTTATGATCTACGGAGACGGAGCATTCAAGGATCCGGTTGGAAAAATCTGGGAACTCGCAGACCCGAGCGTCGGCGTAGCCTGGACCAAGGGATTGGAAGGCACTCCGAATGAACTGAAGCTGAAGTACCTTGCGGACAACGACTTCGCAGACCTCTCCGGCGATGCTCTGAAGGAAGCGATCTCCGACAGAATTAAAGAGAAGGACGGCAGCCTGGTTGGCAAGATGGAATCCGAAGGAACTACCCCGCGTCAACTGACCGACCTGATTGGATCCCTCTGCGACCTGACCTCCGGCTCCGGCGACAAGGGAACCCCGATCGTATTCATCCAGGGCTACTTCGACAATTACACTGCGGACTAAACTCGTAATACATGACGGTGTAAATTCAGGGGACCGCAGGCCACAAGGCCAGTGCGGTCCCTTTTATGATATTGGAAAAAGCATAGATACTTCCAAAAGGACAGAAACCCCTGCGCACAGAGGAAAATAGAGCCTTGTCAGTGAAAAAACACAGTTCCACCTTACATGTGCTTCGTGTATAATAGATGTAATCATCGCATTGACGCTTTAACGCGGCAAATCATTGAACTATACCTGAAACCATAAAGCATTGCAATCCGCCATTTCCGCCAGGCACGCTGTAATATGAAAGAACGAGTAATTACCACAATTCTTATATTAGTACTGGCAATGACCATGGGCTTTTGGCAGCCATCGCACGCTCAGTCTAAGTTGGCAGAAGACGCGCCTCAGGTGCAGCCAAAGGCTGATCAACTCCCCAGCGTACGCGATCTGCTGGATGCCCTGGATGTGGCCGCACTTAAAATGAACTGGTCTGAAAAGGAGCAGAAGGCAGCCAGTGAGTCCGCCGGCGCCGCAGCAACCGCTTATGATGCGGCAGCCGGGGCCTATTTTGCAGCGGCAAAAAGCAGTGAGCAGAAGGAGACCGTTTCACAGCAGGCGGACCGGGCGCTTACCTTTGCCAAGACAAACCAGGCTAAAGCAGCCAGGGCTCTGGCAGAAGCAAGAACCACGCTGACCGCAGCACAGACTCGCCTGCAGACCGCAAGAACGGATCGGATCGCGAAGTCAAACCTGGCAGAAATCGCGGCCGGCAATGCTGAAGTAGCGGAGTATGCCCTTGAGCAGGCGCAGCTGCGCTGGTCACATGAGAAGGATGCAGCCGCGAAGGAGCTCGCGAAGGCAGAAGAGGACAGCAAGGATGTAGGGTATGACTTCATCAATGCCGGCATTGAGGCCATGGGTCCGGGCTATTACACGATCGACATGATCATCGCCAACGAAAAGAGCAGCGACTATACGGTGACCGCCTGGGATAGAGAGACGAAGCTGACCATGGAAGAGATCGTCAGTGACCGGGATTTCCTTAAAATAGTGAAGGACATCTGTTCCTATGACAACCTGCAGCAAGGTGTTGAATTTCTAAGGCATGTCAACCAGCTCCGTTCAACCGAGCGGCACGATCTGCCAAAGCTGGGCGTGAACTACCAGCTCATAGCCAATGCAGTTGTCAGTACGGCGGTATCCGCCTACGGCAGAGGCCACAACCTGATCGAAAGCAGCAATTACCGCTACTGGACGGTAGGCTCGACGGAGGCATACCGGCCGAGAAGCGAAAACCTGGCCTATAGCTCCACGCCGGTGAAAGGCAAATACGACTACGACCCCTTTGACAGCTGGTACTACGAGGACCGGATCATACAGAAGGGTCTGGAGCAGGGCGGCATCACTCAGAGCATCATCGATCAGGTGATCGCGGAAGCCCGGGCTGACGGCAGAGACTACAACCCTTACAGAAATACCAGCAGGCAGGCCTTCCTGCAGGAACACCAGCAGGAGACGACAGTCGACCACTACCTGGCGATCGTAGAGCCGGAACTGACGGCCATGGGTGCAGCCTATGCCTGCATTGACGAGAAGTACCGGGAGGAATACATGACCGATCCGGATGGCTGGAATCTCACGACCCTTTCGAGCCTGGAATTCAGTAACGCAGGACAGAATACAATTTCCATCGACCAGTATACAGGGGAGATGGACAGTTTCTTCAAGGACTGCGCAGGCAGACTCGAGGCCGCCCGGGATAAGGTCAGTGCGCTGGAAGCTGAACCCTTCTATGTCGCTGATGCAAAGGAAAGACTGTCCATAGCCCGCGGCACCCTAAAAGACGCAAAGGATGCAGCGGTCAGGGCCAGGCAGGAGCGGCGCGAAGCAGAGGATGCCCTGCTTGTGGCCAAGGAAAGCCTGACCGCCTGCATGGAGAACTATAATGCCGCAGCGAGCGATGTTTCCAAGGCAGAGGCCAGAGCGCAGCGGGCCAGGCAGGACGCCCAGATCACAGCCCAGGCAGAGGAAATGAAAGAAACTGACCGAGATGCTGCGGAGCAGGCGATGCTGGCAGCAGTAGCCGCCCTGACCGAGGCAGAGGCAAAAGGAGACCGGGTCCGGGAGCACTATGAAAGTGCTCTCAGCTTCAGAATGAAGACAGAGCGCCCCGAAAAAACAAACCTGATTAACCGGCTGATCAGACCAATTGGCGGACCGAAGGATGGGCCTGTTTTTGTACAATAAGGGGCGGAAAAGCGTGTCGCAGGCATTCAATCTGTGATACAATGACTGGAGAATCAAAGCAAAGGAGCGTTATATATGAACAAGAATATCACAGACACCATTATTTATATCGGCGCCAATGATCACGACATCGATCTGTTCGAAGGACAGTACATCGTCCCGAACGGCATGGCGTACAATTCCTACGCGATCATCGATAACAAGATCGCGATCATGGACACCATTGACAAGAGGAAGACCCAGGAGTGGCTGCAGAACATCGAGTTGGCCCTGCGCGGGGTTGCCCCGGATTATCTGGTCGTCCAGCACATGGAGCCGGACCATTCCGCATCCATTCAGGCGTTCATGGAGAAATATCCGAAGGCGACGGTCGTCGGCAACAAGAAGACCTTTAACATGATCGCTCAGTTCTTCCCGGACATCAGGATCAGTAAGAGCCTGGATGTGGCGAACGGCGACGTACTGGACCTGGGCAAGCACAAACTGAACTTCGTCTTTGCGCCGATGGTCCACTGGCCGGAGGTCATGATGACCTATGATTCCGCAGAGAAGGTGCTGTTCTCCGCCGACGGATTCGGCAAGTTCGGTGCCCTTGATGTGGATGAAGACTGGGCCTGCGAGGCGAGAAGATACTACTTCGGCATCGTCGGCAAGTACGGTGCGCAGGTGCAGGCCGTCCTGAAAAAAGCGGCAGCCCTGGAGATCGAGAAGATCCTGCCTTTGCATGGACCGATGCTCGAGGAGGATCTCGGCTACTATATCGGCCTGTATGACACCTGGTCCAGTTATCTGGCGGAGTCCGACGGCATTTTCATCGCCTACACTTCCGTTTACGGACACACGAAGGAAGCGGCCGAGATGCTGGCAGCTGAGCTGGAAGCGCGCGGAGTGCCTAATGTAGAGATCAGCGACCTGGCCAGAGATGACTGGGCGGAGTGCGTGGAGGACGCCTTCCGTTATGACAAGCTGGTTCTGGCGACGACGACATACAACTCGGAGATCTTCCCGTGGATGCGGCAGTTCATCGATCACCTGACCGAGCGGAACTTCCAGAAGAGAACCGTTGCCTTTATCGAGAACGGATCCTGGGCTCCGACGGCGGCCAAGGTCATGAAGAAGATGTTCGAGGGCAGCAAGGACATTACCTTTGCAGAGAATACTGTGACCATCAAGTCCGCGCTGAACGAGGAAAGCACGGCGCAGCTGATGGCCCTGGCGGACGAGTTGGCGGCAGACTACATCAAGCCGGATGTAGCGGAAGAGGAGAAGAAGATCGATCCGACCGCGCTCTTCAAGATCGGCTACGGCATGTACGTCATCACGTCCAACGACGGCAAGAGAGACAACGGCATGATCGGCAACACGGTCGCCCAGGTCTCCAATGATCCGTCCCGCCTGATCGTTGGCATCAACAAGGCCAACTATTCCTGCGAGATCATTCAGAAGTCCGGCGAGATGAACGTCTGCACCCTGAATGAGCAGGCGCCGTTCCAGGTCTTCGAGCAGTTCGGATTCCAGTCCGGACGCGATGTGGCCAAGTTCGCTGACTTCGACCACTTCGACCGCAGCGGCAACAAGCTGCCATACCTGAACAAGTACGCCAACGGCTACATGTCCCTGAAGGTCTTCGATACGGTCGACACCGGAAGCCACATCATGTTCTTCTGCGACATCGTGGAGAGCGCAGTGCTGAACAGCGTTCCGTCCATGTCCTACGACTTCTACCGCAAGAACGTCAAGCCGCGTCCGGCCGAAGAAGTCAAGGGCTGGGTCTGCGACGTCTGCGGTTACGTCTACGAAGGCGAGAAACTGCCTGAAGACTTCATCTGTCCTCTGTGCAAGCACGGAGCCAGCGACTTCTCCAAGGTAGAATAAAACAAGAGAGTAATAAGACAGGGGACGGTTCTCTAAGACAGGGGACGGTTCTCTGTCTCATGTTTCAGTGGCGGCGGTCTGCAACGGTTCTTGAGACTGCCGCTCTTTTTGTACAAGAAACGCTTTCGCGATTTAAAGCATGCTTGACAATATTCTGAATAGTGCTACAATTAAAACGCAATTATCATTTATCATCTATACACTTTGCTGAGGAAGGAGGTATATCATGTCTCTGAAAGAGCAAAATGAGATTATCGCGAAAGAACTTTCAACGTTCAACGCCAGGAAATCCCTGGTCGTCGCGGCAATCATCATTCTTGCGACGTTCATCGTCAATTTCTTCCTGCCGGAAGATCCGGCGGACTTCGGAGTTCTGTGTACGATTCCGGCCCTGCTGATGATCGTCTACATCTTCGTAACGAAGAGGATCATCGAGGCCCTGACCATGGGCGCCGTCGTAGGCTTCATCATGTGCTCATCTCCCGGGGACAACGTGCTTGCCACATTCAGTGAATCCCTGCTGAACACCATGATGAGTGAGGACATCGCCTGGCTGATCATCGTATGCGGAACCATGGGCGGCATCATCTCCCTGATCGAGCGGTCCGGCGGAGCCTACGCCTTCGGCCAGTGGGCGTCGGCCCGGGCCAAGTCCGAGAAGGCAGCCCTGATCTGGACCTGGATCCTTGGTATCGTCATCTTCATCGATGACTACCTCAACTCCATGACCGTCGGTTCCTGCATGGCAGGGCTGACGGACAAGCACAAGACCCCGCGTGAGATGCTGGCTTATGTCTGCGACTCTACGGCGGCACCGCTCTGCGTGCTGATCCCGATCACCACCTGGGGCGTCTTCTGCGGAAGGATTCTGGTAGCTAATGGCTGGCAGGATGGCGATGCCAGTGAGATCGCAATGTTCGTTAAAACCATTCCGTATAACCTCTACGCCTGGATCGCGGCCCTAATCGTGCCGCTGGTCATCATCGGCGTGATCCCCAAGATCGGTCCGATGAAGGCGGCCTATAAGCGTGTAGCGGACGGCGGCCCGCTGGCGCCGGAAGGATCGGATAAGATCACCATCCTGGAGAGCGACAAAGAGGGCGGCAAGATGAATATTCCGGACAATCCGCATATGTTCAACTTCTTCGTTCCGATCATCGTCCTGGTGGTGGCGACCATCATCTTCGATACCGACATGGAGATGGGCGTACTGACGACCGTCGTCGTCATGTTCATCATGTACATGGCGCAAAACATCATGTCGGCCATGGAGTTCTGGGACATCATCATCAAGGGTATCCAGAACATGATCCTGCCGCTGCTGCTGATGGTCATGGCCTTCGTCTTCGCAGACATGAACGAGACCATCGGTTTTACCGCATGGTGCATCGAGTCCGCGACCCACATTATGACACCGGCAACCGCGCCGATGATCATCTTCCTGGTCCTGGCCTGCACCGAGTTCATCACCGGCACCAACTGGGGCATGTACGTCATCGCCCTGCCGATCATCATTCCGCTGGCAATGAACATCGGCGTATCGATGCCGCTGGTCGTCGGAGCCTGCATCTCCGCCGGCGTCTTCGGATCCCACATCTGCTTCTACTCGGATGCGACGGTCCTGACCTCGGCTGCCTGCGGCTGCGACAACTTCAAGCACGCCCTGTCCCAGATGCCTTACGGTATCATCGCCGCGATCCTGAGCTTCATCGGATACGCGATCATGGGATTCGTCATGGCGTAGGAAAATTTGTCTGATATTGACCTTTAAAAAAACGGCATCCCCAAAAAGGATGCCGTTTTTTGTATAAGGAAAACCCCGCGTTGGACGCGGGGTTCAGTGGACGCTATGCGTTTGACCAGAAATCCTCCATCGCTTAAGATGTGAATGCGGTCTGCCAACTGCAACACACCGAAAGGAGGAGGATAACATGGGTCTTAACGACGTCCATAGTCTATCGCATTCAAAATGGAATTGCAAATACCACATAGTGTTTGCGCCGAAATACCGAAGAAAAGTTTTCTTTGGAGAGAAACGTGTAGCAATAGGAAAAATACTGCGCCAACTGTGCGAGTGGAAAGGCGTGAATATCATTGAGACGGAGGTATGCCCGGATCATGTACACATGCTTGTGGAGATACCACCGAAGATGTCAGTATCGAGCTTCATGGGGTACCTGAAGGGGAAAAGCGCAACAATGATCTATGAGCAATTCGGCGAACTCAAGTACAAATACCGAAACCGTGAGTTCTGGTGCAAAGGGTACTATGTCGATACGGTGGGAAAAAATAAGAGCCGAATTGCGGAGTACATAAAGCATCAACTTGACGAGGACAAACTGGGTAACCAACTAAGCATCGCCGAAGTGAACCAGTTTGGGAAGAAGAAAAAGTAGCTAGTGAGTGACGCGGTTGGCAGAACCGCTCACGCGTTTGACGCGTCCCGCGAGGAGCAAGGGCTTTGCCCGCATGAGAAAAACCCCGCGTTTGACGCGGGGATGGTTTTTTCGTTTATAAACCGGTAAGACAGAGAACCGTCCCCTGTCTTAAGTCCTGTCTTACCGTCCCCTGTCTTACGTCAATCCCTATGCGTGATCCCTCGCATGCACCAGCGCCTGAGCCAGCTGGTCAGCGCAGGAGGTGGGCTTGCGGCCGCAGGTGTTGCCGGCCAGGACGGAGTAGACCTGGTCGACGCTCATGCCTTCGACCAGTTTCCCGATGGCCTTCAGATTGCCGTTGCAACCGCCGGTGAAGCTGACGCCGCGGACGGTATCGCCATCAAGGTCAAACTCTACCATGGAGGGGCAAACGCCGTTTGTTTTGTATTGATAGTGCTGCATTGTGTTCTCCTTTCGGGGCGCCCGGCGGCGCCGTTCATCTAGACTAATCTATACTAGTATTCCGCCTCATCCTCCACATCGTAGGAGCTGCCATCCACTGCATCCTGCAGGACGGTATTGGCGACAGAACCGGCGGCATCGAGGCCGTAGCCGCCTTCCTCAACCAGAACGACAAAGGCGTACGGATGACTGTCGTCATTCAGGAAGCCTACGAACCAGGAATTCGGGGAATCCTGGCCGGCGACCTCAGCAGTTCCGGTCTTGGCGCAGAGGTCCAGACCCGGGAAGTTGTAGTCGCCATCGTAGTGGCTCTCCACGTTGTTTCTCATCATGGACTTCAGGGAGTCCGCCGTTTCAGGATCGATCATCTTCTTGCTTCTGGACGTGATCTTGGAGACCTGCTTGCCTACCAGGGATCTGGAATCGATGATGGAAGGCAGGACCGCCTCTCCGCCGCTTGCGATCGCGCCGGCATAGACCATCAGGTTGCAGGGGCAGACCATGTCATTATACTGCCCGATGCCGGTCCATGCAAGGTTAACTCCGCCTTTTGGGAAATCGAAGGATCCTTCCTTAGTCTTGATCCCGTCGATGTCGTAGCTCTCCATCAGGCCTGCCTTCTCGGTGTAGGAGCGGAGCGTCTCAGGTCCGATCTTTTCAGCCAGCTTGCCGAAGTAGCAGTTGCAGGAGACCTCCAGGGCCTTCTCCAGATCGACTTCCCCGTGGGCTTCGACGTCGGTGACCTGGTCGCCGTGGCCGTAGTCTACGAAGCTGTCGCAGTAAATGTCGTAGTCATAGGCGTCGCCCAGGTTCTCGATGGAGGCCGCCGCGGTCACCAGTTTGAAGGTGGAGCCCGGGGCGAAGGTGGCGCCCGTCAGGTGGTTGA
>JAZNNY010000016.1:0-4463 GCA_045580505.1 Lentihominibacter sp. | reverse complement strand
CGTTGGATATGAAGTCCTTGATTACAGGCAGTCTTACAACTTTGAGGTGTCCGATGACGAACTGATGAATGACACCTTGCTGCACGCAAGGTGTGACTGCCAGACACAAATGGACACAGCGCTTCATACTCCCGGCTGTGACAGAGAAACCGGCAGCGGGAATCCCTCGATTCCGGTCAGCGGGTATATATGTGATTTTCGCGGAGGAATGAAGCCGGCAGGATTTCTGACTGAAAAAGACTGGACCTCACTTGCAGTACAGATCTACCGAGAATTGCAGAGTACACCGGCAGAAGCAATGAACCGGCTCCGGAAACAGATCCGGCGGTATCTTAAGAGGCACAGGGGGATTTCCTGCCGCGAAGAGCAGATTTTTCTCTTCCGTGATCTTCACCAGGCCGTGCAGATGATCCGCAAAGTCCAGCCCCATATCGTATATACGATTCCTCATCACGAGGGGAGAATGGGAAATCATATCAGCCCGGAGGAGAGCAAGGCTCTACTGCGGCGTTATAGTGAGAACGGCATCTATATCGTCGAAGATGACATCGACAGCGAACTGGTCTATGACCGCCGGCCTTACCCGACGCTTTACCAGGAGGACACAGAGAACAGGGTGATCCTGACAGGTACATTCGAGCGTATCCTCCATCTCAACACGCAGCATCAGTATGTTGTCTTTCCGGCCGGCCTGATCGACAAAAACCGTAAACTGTTCGCTGCCATGGAAAAAGAGACTCACCATTCACTGCTGGAAATCTACTGTCTCGAAGTGATGATGAAGTCAGACAAATGGGAACACTTTTTAAGAAAAACCAATCATTCCTGCGCAGCTAAAAGGAATCTTCTTCTTGCGAAAATACGGGAATATTTTGGCGATCATGCATCATTGTATAAGACCGAATCCGGACCGGAGATCATAGCCGTAATCCCGTTCGGAGGCGACCTTTCCGTTTTCTTGGAAGAAGCGGAAAGAGCGGGCCTTGGTATTACAGCAAGAACCGGTGTCAGCAGGCGATCCGATGGCAAAAAATTGTATATCTCTCTTCATTACGCAGCCCTGTCAGAGGACGTGATCGCGGCGGGAATCGATCTTTTGGCAGGTGTCCTGAGAGTGGTCAATAAATCCCTAACGGGAAGGGCCTGAGTGTCCCTTTTGAGGGTCAGAGCCGTATTTTATAATGGTATAGTACTGTGACTATACACAGTAAATGTTAATAATCATTTAAGGAGGTAATTTATGAAAAAGAAAATCCTTGCACTTGCTTTGGCAATGACCATGGCAGCAGGCCTCATGGCATGCGGCGGCGGCAGCTCATCGGGTGGCGACGCGGCAGCAGGTGATGCGGCAAAGACCGAGGAAGCAGCGGCTCCCGCAGCTTCAAGCGGAGATGCTGATCTTCGTCTGGTAAACGGCAAGATCGAAGTCGATGCTGCTCTGAAGGCAGCAGCTGAGGCTTACAAGGCTGAGACCGGCGTTTCAGTTGCGATCGAGTCCATGGGCGGCGGTGTCAACATCCAGGATACCCTTAAGGGTTACTATCAGGCTGACAACATGCCCGATCTCTTTGTCTGCGGTTCCGACGCGGACTTCGCCAACTGGCCCGGCATGCTGGCTGACCTGAGCGCAGAGCCCTGGGCAGCTGACACAGACGCAGCCTACAAAGATGCAGAAGGCAAGATCATCGGCTTCCCTTACACTACAGAAGCGATCGGCCTTGCTTACAACGCTTCCATCCTTGAAAAAGCCGGCATCGATCCCGCTTCCATCACAGGCCCCGAGAGCATGAAGGCAGCTTTCGAGACTCTCGATGCCAAGAAGGATGAGCTCGGACTTACCGCAGTCATCGCATGGGTCTGCGAGGCGAAGGATCTGTACTGGTCCACCGGCAACCACAGCTTCGGCGCATACCTTGATTCCGGCCTTGCCCGCGACGACAGCACCTACATCGATATGATGAATGACGGCGGCAAGATCGACGAGGCACGTTTCCTCAACTATGCGAAGATGATCGCCCTGTTCAACCAGTATTCCGATCCCGCTCTTCTTACTTCCGGAACTTATGACCAGCAGATCCTCGGATTTGCATCCGGCAAGTATGCATTCGTTACCCAGGGTTCCTGGATCGGCGCGACTATTACCAGCGACGACAAAGAGCAGTATGAGGCAGCCGGCAGCTTCAAGATCGGCATGGCTCCTTACGCGTTCGAAGAAGGCCAGGATACCATCCTGACCAACTCCCCTTCCTGGTGGGCAGTATTCGAGAACGACAACACACAGAAGGCTAAGGATTTCCTGAACTGGCTCGCAGGCGACGAAGGCCAGAAGTACCTCGTCGAAGAAGCAGGCTTCATCAGCCCCTTCAAGTCCTGCACACACATCGCTTCCGATCCTTTCGCACAGACCATTGCTGATTATACAGCAGCAGGCAAGACTTCTTCCTGGCACTGGCTTGCAATGAAGGATGCGATCGCGCAGAACGTTACCGGTCAGCTCTATCTTGACTTCGCGCTCGGCAATATCCCGGATCCGGAGACCTTCACACAGGTCGTCTCCCAGCAGGTCGCTCAGTATTACGCGAATTAACCGGCAGCTTTGATGCCTGACCATACTCGACATACGGCAAAACATAGAAGGGGCGGCGCCTGTCGCCGCCCCTGACTGCTACTTATAGGGGGAATCACTTTATGAAAACGAACACGGCAGGCTCCAAGGGTCTTTCGATGATCCTCATGGCGGCCGGCGCAATCATGACGATCGCCGCACTTGCACTCGATTTCATTGGAAACAAGGCATCCTTCAGAGGCCCGCTGCTGATTATCGGCGTCCTGGCTTTTGTGCTCGGCGTATACCTGTTTCCTACTCTGAAGCACCACAGAAAGATCGTTTATGTAATCTTCCTGTTCCCGCTTCTCTTCACTTTTGTTGTCACAGTCATCATCCCGCTGGTCCTTGGTATCTTCTACTCCATGACTGACTGGACGGGTATCCAGTTCACAAAGTTCGTGGGACTTGCGAACTACGCAGCCATGTTCAAGGACCCTGCATTCATCTGGTCCGTACTGATGACCTTCGTATTCGTTGTCATCAACATGGTCCTTGTCAACCTCGTCGCTTTCCTTCTGGCGCTGCTGTGCACGTCGGGACTTAAGGGCGACGGCTTCTTCAGAGCGGCTTACTTCCTGCCCAACCTGATCGGCGGTATCGTCCTGGGTTATATCTGGCAGTTCGTATTCAATAACGTTCTGATAGGTATCACGAAAATTTCCTGGCTGGTCCAGACCAAGACCGCGATGCTGGCCATCGTCATCGTCTATATCTGGCAGTACGCCGGTTATATCATGCTGATCTACATCACCGGCCTTACACAGGTCCCCAAGGATGTACTGGAAGCGGCTTCCATCGACGGCGCGGACGCCAAGCAGACGCTGTTCCAGATCAAGATCCCTATGATCGCTTCCACGATCACGATCTGCACGTTCCTGACCCTGACGAGCGCGTTCAAGCAGTTTGACGTCAACCTGGCGCTGACCGGCGGTACCGGATCCGTTCCCAACTTCATGGGGGCATACCTGACCAACGGTACCCAGATGCTCGCCCTGAACATCTACAACACTGCGGTGTCCAAGAACAACTACTCCCTCGGCCAGGCCAAGGCAGTGCTGTTCTTCATCATCCTGGCATGCGTATCCCTCGTCCAGGTTCGTATCTCTAACTCGAAGGAGGTGGAACTGTAATGGTAGGAAAGGAAAAAAGAACAAAATCCTATATTCTGACAGTGGTCGGTGTCATCATCGCCCTGTACGTCCTGTTCCCGTTCTTCCTGGTAGTGCTCAACTCCTTCAAGGCGCAGGCCTCCATCGTCGAGAGTCCCGTGGCGTTTAAGGGAGCGTCCTTCGGACAGCTGATGAAGAACCTGAACGCAGTCATCAACAACTCGAACTTCCAGTTCTGGTACGCATTCGGGACCTCCGCAGTCATCACGATCGTCTCGCTGGTGCTGCTGGCAGTCCTTGGCGCGATGGCCGCATGGGTCATCAGCCGCAACAACAAGACCACCTGGGCTACAGTGATCTACATGGTGTTCATCGCATCCATGATCATCCCCTTCCAGGTCGTCATGCTGCCCCTGATCTCCACATTCCGCGACGTCGGCAAGTTCATCGGCATCAGCATGCTGCAGTCGATCCCGGGCATCGTATTTGCTTACTGCGGATTCGGCGGAGCCATGACCGTATTCATCCTGACCGGCTTCATCAAGGGCGTGCCTTATGACCTTGAGGAGGCGGCAGCGATCGACGGCTGCTCACCGGAAGGCACTTTCTTCAAGATCATCCTTCCGCTGCTTACGCCCGTCATCACGACAGTCACGATCCTGAACGGCATGTGGATCTGGAACGACTACCTGCTCCCTTCCCTGATGCTGGGCCAGAACGGCAAGGTCAAGACCCTGCCCGTAGCA
>JAZNNY010000015.1:0-2217 GCA_045580505.1 Lentihominibacter sp. | reverse complement strand
TGTGCAGCAGGTCGCCCAGAAGCAGAAGATGTCCGAGAATCTCGGGGAGAACAGGGACATCCTGGGCATCGCGGTGGACAATTCCAGCCCTGATTCCGACGGCGTCGTACAGACTTTCTTCCTTCGGGACGGAAAGCTGATCGGCCGCGAGCACTTCTACATGACCCATGTGGCCGGAAGGAAGAAGTCGGACATCCTGTCCGAATTCATCAAGCAGTTCTACGGGGGAACCCCGTCGATCCCCAGGGAGATCTTTCTTCCCTGCGAGCTGGATGACAGGGAACTGCTGGAGCAGTGGCTGACAGCCGTCAAGGGGAGCAAAGTTGTTCTGCGGGTGCCTGTCAAGGGACAGAAAGAGAAGCTGGTCGAACTTGCCAACACCAACGCGGGCCTTGTCCTTGACAAGGACCGGGAGCGGCTCAAGAGAGAAGAGGGAAGGACTATCGGCGCGGTTCGGGAGATCGAGCAGCTGCTGGGCCTTAAGAAGGCGGAACGGATGGAGGCCTTCGATATCTCCAATATCAGCGGATTCGCCAATGTCGGATCCATGGTGGTTTACGAGAAAGGAAGACCCAAGCGCAGCGATTACCGCAAATTCCGGATCAAAACAGTATCGGGCCCCAACGACTACGCCTGTATGAAGGAAGTGCTCACAAGGCGCTTCCGCCACGGAATGGACGAACTCAAAGACCTGGACAGGAGCATGATCGACAGGGAATTCGGGAGTTTCACCAGATTTCCGGATGTCCTGATGATGGACGGCGGCAGAGGCCAGGTAAATATCGCCCTGCAGGTGCTCGATGAGTTGGGACTTAAGATCCCGGTCTGCGGAATGGTGAAGGATGATCACCACAGGACCAGAGGTTTGTATTACAATAATATAGAGATCCCTATTGACCGCTCGAGCGAAGCCTTCAAACTGATCACGCGAATTCAGGATGAAGCCCACAGATTCGCCATCGAGTATCACCGGTCGCTCCGGGGCAAGGCGCAGACATCTTCCGCGCTGGAAGAGATCCCCGGGATCGGGCCGGCCAGGAAGAAAGCGCTGATGCGAGAATTCGGCTCCATCGAGGAGATCGCGGCGGCGGATGTCGAAAGGCTTGCGCAGGTGCCGGAGATCACGGCGGGAGCTGCAGAGGAGATCTATCGATATTTTCACAAAGGAAAAGAAGTGCCCGCGGAGAATTCCGGGGCCTGAGACAGAGGTACAAGCAGTTTATCCCGGCGCATAAGCCAGAGAGGAATGAGTATGGCAACCGTTCGATTAAATGAGGTGATCGCCAAGATGAACCTCGAAAATCTGACACCGCAGATCGATGTCACCAAGATCAGGATCCGGCAGCCCGATATCAACCGGCCCGCAGTACAGATGACGGGATATTTTGAACACTTTGCCGCGGGAAGAATCCAGATCATCGGTCTGGTTGAATATTCCTATATGCAGCAGATGAGTCCGGAGCGGAAAGACGAGATCTATCAGAGATTCCTTTCCATGGATATTCCGTGTGTCGTATTCTGCAGAGAGCTGGAGCCCGATGAACTCTTCATGAAATACGCCCTGAAAAACGGAGTTGCGCTCCTGATGACAAAAGATGCCACCTCCAACTTCATGGGAGAGATCATCCGCTGGCTGAATGCGCGGCTGGCGCCCTGCATCACGATCCACGGTGTATTGATCGACGTATACGGCGTCGGCGTCCTGATCACAGGTGAGAGCGGCATCGGTAAATCCGAGATGGCGCTGGAACTGATCAAGAGAGGACACAGACTGGTGTCCGACGATGTCGTCGAGATCCGCAAAGTGAGCGAGGATACGCTGATCGGAACTGCGCCCAAGATCACGAAGCACCTGATCGAACTGAGGGGTATCGGCATTATCGATGTTAAGACTCTGTTCGGCGTCTCCAGCGTCCGCAACAGCCAGAATATCGATCTTGTCATCGAACTGGAGGAGTGGAGCAAGGACAAGGAATTTGACCGCCTGGGCCTTGAGGAGCACCATATCGAGTATCCCGGCAACCGCGTCGTGTGTCACAAGATCCCGATCCGTCCGGGCCGGAATCCCGCGATCAGCTGTGAGGCGGCTGCCGTCAACCACAGACAGAAGCTCATGGGCTATAACGCGGCCCAGGAGTTATATAAGCGCGTTCAGGCCAACCTGATGGGCGGCAACAGAGATGATGAGGACGATTAAGTGATTACAGAAGGTTTAGT
>JAZNNY010000014.1:0-3906 GCA_045580505.1 Lentihominibacter sp. | reverse complement strand
GAACCGTCCCCTGTCTTTTCGGCTCCGTATCAGTTATAATGATAACTGTTATGGGAGGAGAACTTAGTGGAACAGAACGGAATCGTTTTTAATATACAGCACTTCACGATCCACGACGGGCCGGGGATTCGAACAGAACTTTTCCTGAAGGGATGTCCGCTCCGCTGCCGCTGGTGCAGTAACCCGGAGAGTCTGACGCCAAGGATCCTGCCGGGAGTCTATAAGAAAAAGTGCCTCGGGAAGAAGGCCTGCGGGCTGTGCGTCAGCGCCTGCCCCGAAAAAAAGGCAGGACCAGCAACCCCGCCACCAGAAGAGCCCACCCCCCTGCGCTTTTACCGGAACAAGCTGGTCAGTATAGACTATGACCGGTGCACCAGTTGCATGGCCTGTGCCGAAAGTTGCCCTTCGGAGGCGATCAAGGCCTGGGGAAGACATGTGAGCGCAGAGGAAGCCATGCGGGAGATCCGGCGGGACAAGGGGTACTACGAGCGGTCCGGGGGAGGGGTTACCATCTCCGGCGGAGAGCCGCTGCTGCAGACGGAGTTCGTCGCGGAAATATTTCGCAGGTGCCGGGAGGAAGGGATCCATACCTGCTGTGAGTCCTGCCTTTTCGCGGGATGGGAGCAGATTGAACGCCTTCTGCCGCTGACGGACCTGTGGATCGCAGATCTGAAGATGATGGATCCTGAGAAGCACAGGGAATGGACCGGCGCAAGAAATACTCAGATCCTGGATAACCTGAAGAGACTGTCGGCCGTTCCGAACATGGAGCTGATCCTGCGGATTCCGGTGATTCCCGGGGTCAACGACACGCAGGAAAACATGGATCAGACGGCGGATTTTATCATAGAAGAAATGAACGGAAGAATCCGGACGCTGCAGCTGCTGAGCTTCATGCGGCTGGGCGAGGAGAAGTACGAATCCCTTGGCATGCCGTATGAGATGAAGAGCGTGCGGTTCCGCAGGGACTATTTCCAGCGAAAGATCGACAGGTTCGCGGAATACTTTAACGGCCGCGGGATCCATACCGTGGTCGGAACCAGAGAGAAGGAATAACAGAGGAATTCTATGACAAATACACGAAACAACGAAATGCATACCACCGCTTGCGGCTGCGACGCCATCGATCAGGCCTACAGCTTGGGCTACGTGACGGGACACGAGGACTGGTCGCCCTACGCAAGGGTCAACCGGCTGCGCCAGGTTTTTCTGGACCGCCCGTTCAATATCGACATCGAGCGGTTTCAGAGCGTGACGGACGCCTATCGGGAGCATGAGGATGCTCCCGCCATCATCCGGTGCTCCCTGGCTTTTCAGAAGATCCTGGAGAACGCCACGCTGTACATCTATGACGATGATCTGATCCTCGGAGAGATCGCCGCTCCGGCAAAGGCATCCCCGCAGTATCCGGAGTTTTCCGTGAACTGGATGCTCCACGAGGCACTCTATGAGCCCTTCGAGGAGCGGGAGCACGACCAGTTCTACTTCGTGTCCGAGGAGGATAGGGAGAAGTTCATCGAGCTCTGCGGATACTGGCAGGGCAAGGCGGTGGATGACTATGTCGACGCGCGGCTGGACGAGGAGATGCGGAAGGGGTCCCAGTCCGGCAAGAAGATCTTCCAGACCAACCTCTACCATTACGGCGGGGTTGGCCACCTGGTGATGAACTACGAGAAGATCCTAAGCGCCGGCTTCGACGGGATGATCGAAGAAGCAAAGGCAGGCCTTTCCCGGCTCACGAAGAAGGATGCGGACTACGCGGAGAAGAGAGACTTCTACCGGGCAGTGATCATCTCCCATGAAGCGGCGAAAATGTACATCGGACGGTACGCTGCCCTGGCAGAAGAGAAAAGCTTTACTGAGAAAGACGAGAAGAGAAAGCAGGAACTGGTCCAGATGGCGGAGAACTGCCGGCAGATCGCGGGAGGTCCGGCCAAAACCTTCTGGCAGGCGCTGCAGCTTTTCAATTTCGCGACGACGCTGACCCAGATCGAATCCAACGGTCATTCCATTTCCTACGGCCGGATGGACCAGTGGCTCTATCCATATTATGAGGCCGACATGAAGTCCGGCGCGATCACAAAGGAATTTGCCCAGGAACTGCTGGAAGTCACCTTTGTCAAGATGAACAACCCCACCAAGATCCGCGACGGCGGGACCGCTAAGGTCCGCCAGGGGAGAGGCTTTGGCGGTGAGTGCCTGACCATCGGCGGGGTGGACCGGGAAGGCAACGATGTCACCAACGACCTGACCATGATGATGCTGGACGCGTCCGTGCATACGAGGATGATGTGCCCCTGGCTGCTGGTTCGGATGCATGAGAACACGCCGTACGAACTCAAGGTCAAGACCGCAGAATGCATCCGCGCAGGCTACGGACACCCGAAGATTTTCAACGATGCTCCCACCATCAAGGCGCAGATGCGAAAGGGCCAGACTTTGGAAGAGGCCAGGGACTACGCCGTCGTCGGCTGCGTGGAGCCCAACCTGCCTTACAGGGAATACGGCTGGCACGACGCTTCCTACATCAATACGGTCAAGTTCATGGAGATGGTTTTGAACGGCGGACGCTGTCTGGACTGCGGACCGCGCTGCCCGCGCTGGGAGAAGTGCGGCGCCATCGGCGACCAGCTGGGACCCAATACCGGAAGTCTGGAAACCTATCAGTCTTTCGACGAGGTGCTGGAGAGCGTGGATCGGCAGTTCGACTATTGGGCAGACCAGATGTGCGCGACCATGAACATCGTCGACCGGGCCCACAGAGAGCGCAAGCCTCTGCCTTATCTCTCTGCTTTCTTCGAGGGTTGCCTGGAGAAGGGCGTCGATGTAAGCGCCGGCGGGACCCTTTACAATGGGATCGGTCCCCAGGCATCCGGCCTTGCGACCTGCGCGGACACACTGGCGGTGATCAAGCAGCTGGTCTTCGATGAGAGGAAATACACGGGAGCCCAGCTTTTGCAGGCCCTGAAGGATAACTGGAAGGGCCATGAGGTCCTGTACGCCCTGGTCAACAGCTCCAAGGTTCACCACTACGGCAACGACGATGACTACGCGGATGAACTGTTCAAATTCATGTTTGAATGCTACTGCAGGAATCTGGCCGGACGTCCGACCATCCGGGGCGGCGAGTTCACGCCGGGAGTCTACTCGGTCAGCGCCAACGTGGGAATGGGCCTGAACACCAACGCTTCTCTGGATGGCCGCAAGGCCGGGGAGGCAATCTCGGACAACATGGGACCGGTCCACACCGACATGGGATCCCACGACGTGAACGGCCCGATCGCCATTGCCCATTCCATCGCCAAGGTGGATCACAGCCTGGCGACCAACGGAACGCTTTTGAATCTGAAGTTCCCGCAGGAGGCCGTCAAAGGAGTAGAAGGGCGCGACAACCTGATCAGCTACATCGACGAGTACCTGGCCGGCGGGCCCATGCACGTCCAGTTCAACATCATGAGCTCGGAAACCATGAAGGCAGCTCAGAAGAAGCCCGAGGAATATAGAGACATGCTGGTCCGGGTGGCGGGCTACAGCGCCTACTTCGTCGAACTGGGCCAGGCCCTGCAGAAGGACCTGATCCAGAGGACGGACTTGTCGTTCTAATAAAAGACAGGGGACGGTTCTCTGTCTTATTTCCTGTAAGACAGAGAACCGTCCCCTGTCTTATCCAGAAAACAAGTCTTGCAAATTTGATATAACGGTGTTATATTGTATCCGACAGAACTATAACACTGTTATATCAGAGGAATCGGAACGCAGATGAGCGAAGTGAAACCTGATACACGAAAGAGCATTAAAGAAGCGGCGCTGGAGGAATTCCTGGAGCATGGATTCCAGAAGGCGTCTCTTCGGAACATCGCCAAAACCGCCGGAGTCACGACCGGCGCGTTCTATGGATATTACCGC
>JAZNNY010000013.1:0-6302 GCA_045580505.1 Lentihominibacter sp. | reverse complement strand
CCGACTTCGCAGGACCATGCAGAAAACCGGCGGAACCGTTGGATTCTCCGGGGTCTGGTCGACCAGATACACGGCGGAATGATTGCCGGATGCCGACAGGAAGAGCCTGCGGCGTCCCCGCTGCGTATGGATGCTGAGCAGAAGCTGCTCCGGCTGCGGCTGATATATTTTCTCGATCTTGCCGAGCAGAAGTTCCCTGCGGAGCTCCTCTGCGGCGGCGTATGTGACCACTCCATCAAATGACATGTGTTACCTCTTGTGCTTTCGCGCGAATTTCATTACAATGAGTATAGTATCATAAAAACAGGTGAATGGAGAAGAACTATGATAAAAAGCATGACCGGCTTTGGCCGTGGAGAATACAGTGACGGCAAGCGCAATGTAACCGCAGAGATCAGGACGGTAAACCACAGATACGCGGACATCACCGTGAAGATGCCAAAGCGCTATTCCTTCGCGGAGGAGACGGTAAAGAGCATCGTGAAACAGAAGATCCGCCGCGGGAAGGCGGAGGTCTCGATCATCTTCGAGAACCTGACCGAGGCCGACATCACCGTGCGGCTGAATGAGCCGGTGGCGGAACAGTATCTGAAGAACCTGCAGGAGCTGCAGAAGGACTTCGGCCTTGCCGGAGAGATCGACATCCGCCTGATGGCCTCCATGCCGGATGTCATGAAGGCGGTTCCGGATGTAGAGGACGAGGATGAGATCGTAGCGGTCATCTGTGAGGCAGTGCGCCGGGCAGCTGACGCCAATGACGCCATGCGCCTGACCGAGGGGCAGCGGCTGGCGGAAGATCTTTTGGAGCGGGGAGAACTGGTACGCTCCATCGTCAGCAGGATCGAGACAAGAGCGCCGCTTGTAGCGGAAGAATACGTACAGAAACTGAGAGACCGCATCGCGGAGCTCCTCGAGGGAGCGGCCGAGGTTCCGGAAGAGCGTATCCTGACAGAGGCGGCGATCTTCGCTGACAAGGCGAACATCACAGAGGAACTGGTCCGGCTGGACAGCCATATGAAGCAGCTGCACGAGATCCTGACCACCTCCGACGGACCGGTCGGAAAGAAGCTGGACTTCCTGGTGCAGGAGATGAACCGCGAGGCTAACACGATCGGCTCCAAGGCCAACGATCTGGAGATCACCTCCCTGATGCTTGAAACCAAGAGCGAGATCGAGAAGATCCGGGAGCAGGTTCAGAATATCGAGTAATTCGGGCTTGCAGCAGGGAGAAAATCCTTGAAGAGAAAGACGCATGGTGGTATAATAATTAGCTGACACGAGAGCACCTGACTTGAATTACAGGAGAGAATATGAAGAAGGGAAAGCTGTTTGTCATTTCCGGTCCGTCAGGCACAGGGAAGGGCACGATTTGTAAGAGGCTGCTGGAAACGGATCCGAATCTTCGGCTTTCGGTGTCTGTTACAACGAGATCGCCCAGGCAGGGTGAGGTCCACGGCAGGGAGTACTACTTCATCACGAGGGAGGATTACCTGGAACTCCTTGAAACCGGCGGCCTGCTTGAGCACGCCAGCGTCTACGGGGAGACCCTCTACGGAACGCCCCGGCAGCCGGTGGTCGACTGGCTGGGTGAGGGAATGGACGTGATCCTGGAGATCGATGTACAGGGCGCCTTTCAAGTCAGAAGCAATTATCCTGAGTGCGTGCTGATCTTCATCCTTCCGCCTTCCATGGAGGAACTGAAGGCGAGGATCATGGGACGCGGCTCGGAGACAGAGGAGACGATGGCAGCCAGACTCGGCGAGGCGCAGAAGGAGATCGACCTGGCCGAGCGCTACGATCATCAGGTCGTCAACGCGGACCTGCAGCAGGCAATCGATGAAGTCCGCGCGATCATAGATTACGAGAGAACACAAGGAGGACAGTAACATGTTATACCCATCCATAAATACCATCAGAACCAAGGCGGACAGCAGATACACGCTGGTCATTCTGGCGGCCAAGAGAGCCAGAGACATCATCGACGGCATGCCGAAGCTGACCGAGAAGGAGATCGACAAGCCGGTTTCCATCGCCGCCAATGAGATCGCTGAGGACCTGATCACCTACAGAGAGGCTGAGGAATAAGAATTTATTGTTCGGATAGTTTAGAACGAGCGAAGTATGAGGGCTGCCGCGCCGGCATAGCGGCGCAGCGGTCTTTTTTCGTGCTCTGGAGCAAGGTGGGGCGGGCTGTTTCAGGCCAACTCTGCAAATATCGTGTTTATGACGTTTTTTTAAAGAGTTAGTGGGAATTAATTTCGGCTAAATGCGCTTCAACTCTGCAAATATCCCACTATCAGACCTTTTTTGCAGAGTTAGAAATGTCGAACTGCACTGTTTCGTGCTTCAACTCTGCACAAATCAGCTATTTAGGCCTCTCCTGCAGAGTTCTTCCATAAAATGTAAGAAAACGTCGGATTAACTCTGCAGATTTCTATGATTTAAGCTTTTCCTGCAGAGTTCTGAACCGCGCCACAAAAGAGAATAAAAAACTTGAGAAATGAGAAGATATCATAACAATTTTTTCTTCCATTTGTGGTAAAAATTACTTGGAATTATTTTCATGTCAATCATAGTTAAAGGGGGTGTTGCACGTGGGGAAGAAGTTCGTGGTCAGGACCAGGAAAGGGGTCTATTCGATTGGGTTCGGGAGCATTCTGTACTTTGAGAATGATCAGAGAAAGATCCGGCTGCACACGACGATCGGGAAAGTTGAGTTTTATGCTACGTTCGATGAGATTCTGCAAAGGCTGGACAGCCGCTTCCTTCAGTGCAGCAGAAGTTATATCGTGAATCTGGAGCACGTGGCGGCCATGTGCCTGGATGGGGATTATCTGGTCGTCATGGACAATGGAGAGGAGATTCCGCTTTGCAAGAAGGTCTTCCTTCCGGCCAGGAGAGAGTTTGATCACTGGCTCAAAAATGAGGAGGCCGGTCTCATGGCCGGAGAGCATTAGAAACGCTGCATCAAAACCGGGAAAAAACTTGCCTTAGAACCCAAGAAAACTGTTGCAATCAGTGGGGTTTTATTGTATGATTATTCTCGGTGTCGGCTTGTCCCGATACCGAATAAAAAATACACACGAGACCGGATGGATGCCGGTGCCTTAACGGCCGCGAAGCGGCTGTCGCAGCGCGGGAAACTGCCTTTGCAGGAGGAGCGGTGCGCAGGAGGCTGCGTCCTCTGCAGGTTTCGTGGAAGGAACAAAAACCGAAAGGAGAAACAAGAAATGTCAGTAATCACAATGAAACAGCTGCTGGAAGCAGGCGTCCACTTCGGACATCAGACACGCAGATGGAACCCTAAGATGGCTCCGTACATCTTCACAGAGAGAAACGGAATCTACATCATCGACCTGCAGAAGACCGTTCGCAAGATCGATGAGGCTTATGCGTTCATGAAGGAAGTCGCAGCTAGCGGCAAGCCGATCCTGTTCGTAGGAACCAAGAAGCAGGCACAGGCAGCGATCCACGATGAAGCACTCAGATGCGACATGTACTATGTCAACCAGAGATGGCTGGGCGGCATGCTGACCAACTACAAGACGATCTCCCAGAGAATCAAGAGACTGTATGAGATCCAGGCAATGGAAGAAGACGGCACATTCGAGAAGCTGTCCAAGAAGGAAGTTGGTAAGCTGAGACTGGAATACGTGAAGCTGGAGAAGTTCCTCGGCGGCATCAAGGAAATGAAGGGAATGCCGGGCGCAATCTTCGTCGTAGACCCGAAGAAAGAGAAGATCGCTGTTAACGAAGCTAGAAAGCTGAACATCCCGGTCGTCGGTATCGTTGACACCAACTGTGACCCGGACGATGTTGACTACATCATCCCGGCCAACGATGACGCGATCAGAGCGGTCAAGCTGATTGCAGGCTGCATGGCGGACGCTGTCCTGGAAGCAAGACAGGGCGAAAGCTTTGACGAAGGCGAAGACGTTCAGGCTGAGGAAGCTGCTGCTGAAGAGACAGTAGAGGCCGCAGAAGAAGCCAAGGCTGCTGAAGGCGAAGCTCCTGCAGAGGCAGACGCTGAGTAATTGAGATTTACGGAGGATAGAATAATGGCTGTAACAGCAAAGATGGTAAAAGAACTGCGCGAGATGACAGGCGCAGGCATGATGGATTGCAAGAAGGCCCTGGTTGAGGCCGATGGCGATATAGATCAGGCTGTTGAGGTCCTGAGAGAAAAGGGACTGTCCAAGGCTGCTAAGAAGGCCGGCAGAATCGCTGCTATGGGTCTGGTCAGAACCGCTTTCTCCGAAGACGGCAAGACAGCTGCAATCGTAGAAGTTAACTCCGAGACTGACTTCGTAGCCAAGAACGACGAGTTCAAGGGCTTCGTAGAAGGACTCGCTAAGCTGGCACTGGATGCTGAGAGCAACGACATCGAAGCATTCAAGGCAATGGCATATGACGGAGCAACCGTAGGTGATGCTCTGACCGCGCTGATCGCTAAGATCGGTGAGAACATGTCCGTCAGAAGAATCGACAAGGCAGCCGGAGAAGTCATGGCTTCCTACATTCACGGCGGCGGCAACATCGGCGTCATCATTGCTGCAAACGGTGAGGACAATGAAGAGAACAGAACTGCTCTGAAGAACATCGCAATGCAGGTTGCTGCAATGAACCCGCAGTATGTCAGCAGAGATGAGATCTCCGAAGAAGAACTGGCTAACCTGGAGAAGGTCACCCTGGAGAGCGCACTGAACGATCCGTTCACACTCCCGAGACCGATCCTGAACGGACTCCTCGACAAGGCTGTCGATGGCGTCTGGGGCGAAGAAGATACCGCGATCCTGATCGAGAAGAGAGCAGACAAGGGCTTCAACTGGAACTACCTGCCGAACTTCCTTTCCGAGGAAGCAAAGCAGAAGCTGGCTGGCCTGGCAGTTGCTGACAAGGCTGAGATCGCCGGAAACAAGATCTTCAAGGGTCTGGTTCAGGGCCGTATCTCCAAGCAGCTGAAGGAAATCTGCCTGCTCGACCAGACTTACGTCAGAGCTGAGGACGGCAAGCAGACCGTTTCCAAGTATCTGGAATCCGTCGACAAGGATCTGAAGCTGGCGAAGGTCATCAGATTCGAAGTCGGCGAAGGCATCGAGAAGAAGGAAGAAGACTTTGCGGCTGAGGTTGCTGCGCAGATGAAGAAGTAACTTTTTAGTCAATATTCATTTGGCAAACCCTTGAAAGCCTTGGGAATACTACATTCCTGAGGCTTTTTTTTGCCTTCGGGCAGTGTTCGTAAGTTATCGCAGATTATCGTGTTTTAACCCCTGTTTTGGCCTTTTTTTGGCCTTGATTTGGCCTTTTTACCTCTGGGCCAAACCCCAGAAAAACTTCGCCTGTTTCTTCCGAAAATCTCGAACCGGTCAAAAAGTTGACATTAGAGCCTGCCGCAAACTTCGCGGCAGAGGATTTGTCAACTCCCTGGGAACTTCGCCTCATTCTTCCCGATGGCCTGTGAGACCATCTGAAAACATGCGATAAGTTACGACCCTCTGCGACTCATACAGATTGCCGATCCTGCCGGATCCCGTTTTTTGGCCTCTGTATGATCCTATTCAATTATCGACACATTACCACCTGATAATGGGAAAGAAAACTGTGCGATTCGCATAATTGTGAGTTGTGCTCCGGTCATATATACTGCAGAAAAAGGGACAGGAAATGGAGGTGCCATCATGTCAAAGACAAAATACAGATTCACATATGATGAGGTCAGGGTCATTGTTCTGGCTCTGATAGAACTGAAGAACCAGCTGATCGAGGAAGGACGATATACCGATCCGATCGATGAGCTTCTGGTGAAGTTTGTCGATTAAGATCCTTTTCTCCGGATGCCGGAATACATTGCTCTGCATGCAAATGCGGAGCTTTTGTTATTTCAGGATACCGAATACGGAGAAAGGAAACGTTATGGCAACTACAAATGAAACAATGAAAGTTATTGCAGAGGGAATTGGCCAGAAGGAAAGCCCTGATGTCATCATAGACGGGAGGGTCGTCGTGATTGAGATACCTGATGAGATGGAAGAAATCTTCAGGGATCTTGCCTGGTCACTGGTCAAAGAATGTGACAAGACCTATGAGAAGGCGCTGGAAAGCGAGGTCGATGAAAAAGATGAAGACTGGGTAGACAATGAAACAGGAGAGCTGGCATGCAGGATCGCAGCAGTTCTTGCACACAGAGCTGTGGATAATCTCATGACGATCGCTGAAAACCTGACCGTTGAGACGATGGTCGCAATCACCAAGTATCTTCTGAGTATGGATGCGGAAAGACTTGTGTCCATGCTGAAGGGGCT
>JAZNNY010000012.1:0-9853 GCA_045580505.1 Lentihominibacter sp. | reverse complement strand
GATGATTCTCCGCAAGGCGATGACGGATCACGGATTCAAGCCGCTGCCGGAGGAGTGGTGGCACTTCACTCTGGAGGATGAACCCTATCCGGACACCTATTTCACCTTCCCGATCAACAGCGAGTCAGTAGGAAAGTAGGGCGTAATCCGGAATGAATAAAGCAAAAGAGAACGTCTGCGGCCTGCTGAGCGATGCGCAGGTCTTCGGCGAAAACAGAATAAAAGTCATAGATCAGCTCGGTGCCTCCTGTGCGCCGACTGATTTTGCAGTGCTGCGCGGGGCAGAGAAGAGCGGGGAAAACGCTAAATGGTTCCTTGGCTCTGCCGGCGGCTTCGGAGATGTCTGCACCGTCAGTGCGGACGGTCTTCGCATTTTATCCTATGCGAATGCGTCCGGGGGCATCCGCCCCGTGCTCCCATGCGCAGACCTTTCCGGTCTGACCGACCAGGTCGCAAAGGACATCAGCGGATTTCCTGCTGCAAAGTACGGAGAGTATCCGCAGACTGCAGCGGACAGAGAAACGGCGCGGCAGCTGGAGAGCGAGTATTCCGCGGGAAGACTCAGGACGACCGGTAAGCGCTTCTGCAACCGGTATGAGGAGTACACCTACCGGGAAAACAAGTATATCCGCGCGGAGTATGAAGGGGCGACCCATGTGCTGTCCGACGGACGGACCCATCAGGAAGGCGAGCCGGTATGGATCCGGGTGGAGACGGTCAGATGGCTCTTCGATGAGAAGGAAGACTTGCTCGTCAGTGAGAGCATCCTGGATGCGGGCATCTGCTTTTGCGGCAGCAACTATTACGATGGAGACTTCGGGAACACGGAGGTCTGCCGTTTCCTGAATGAAGAATTCGCGGAAGACCTGGTGCCGAGCGAGGTCCGGGAGCTGACCGAAGAGGAGCAGGCTGCCTACGACGAGGCAATGGCGCAGGCGGAGCACAGGAGAAATCCGTACGGACTGACCTTTGGCCAGGTCACCGAGGAGGACATCATCCGCGGGGCGATCGAGAGCGATATCGCCGTATTCCTGCATGGACCATCTTCGGAGGGCAAGAGCGCGCGGGTTAAGCAGATCGATCCGACCTGCGAGATCATCTACCTGCGAAACGCGACGCCGGACAGCCTGAACGGAAGAAGCGTCTACAACCAGTCCACCGGAGAGATGATCGATATCCCGCCGACCTGGTACAAGAAGGTGAAGGCCAAGTGCGAGGCGGAGCCCGACAAGTTCCACGTGGTGTTTTTTGACGAGATCAACAATGCCCTGCCGAGCATTCAGGGAATGGCCTTCAATATCGTGCTGGACCGCGAAGTCAACGGGCTGTGGAAGCTGCCGGACAATGCGCGCGTGGTCGCTGCGGGAAACGACATGCAGGATTCTCTGGCGGCCAATCAGATTGCGGCGCCGTTCTTCAACCGGTTCGCGCACGTCTACATCAACACGACGACGGACAAGTGGCTGAAGTGGGCCAGGGAGCACCGGATCCATCCGGCGATCTATTCCTACATCGCCTATAAGAAGGGGGAACCGCTTCGCAGCGCCTATACCGGGGAGAAACCGAATGCCGATCCGAGAAAGTGGGAGATGGCATCGAAGATGCTCTACAGGACTGGCCGCCCCGAGATGCTCCGCGCTCTGATCGGCGAGGACATTACCGATGAATTCGTTCAGTTCTGCAGCCAGCCGGTCATCACGCTGGAGCGCGTGCTGCAGGGCGATATTCCGGACAGCGAGATCGAGCGGCTGAACACGGCGGAGCGGTATGCGACGACGATGGGTCTTTCGATGGCGGACGAGTCACAGCTGGAGGCTGCGGAGGCCTTTGCCGGCAGGCTCGGCGAGGAATTCCGGGCCGTCTTCGAGTCCATGAGGTATGCGAGATGAGCGCAGACATCGACGCTCTGAAAAAAACGGTGCTTGCCAGATACCCCTGGTTCGGCGGCACCCTGGCGCAGCTTGCCTTCGAGGAGACCGATGAGATCAGAACGATCGGAAGCGACGGCAGGACGGTGTTTTATAACCCCGATTACCTGATGAGCCTTTCCGGTCAGGACCGGATCTTCACGCTGGCCCATGAGCTTTGCCACATCGCCTTCGGGCACATCCGAAGGGGCGCCGGCAAGGATAAGGAGATCTGGAAGGCGGCGACCGATGCGGTGATCAATCAGTGGCTGAAGAGAGACGGACTGCAGATCCCGCCCGGCGGAATCGATTATCCGGAAGCGATCGGCTACGATGCGGAGAGCTACTACGAGATCCTGCTGCAGGAAAAGCTTCAGATCGAACTGGTCGAGGGACAGATGCAGCGACCGGAGGGCAGCGGCGGCAGGGGTGACAGATCGCAAAGGCAGGACGATCCCGGAGCCGAAGAAGATGAACACAGCCTCTGGGAGGACGCTGCGGGCCAGGAGGAAGAGGAAGAACGCGAGCGGGAAGAGGAACTCCTGCAGGAACTCGAAAAGATCCGGGAGATGACGGAACTTTCGCCGGACAGCGATGGGCAGAGGGAGCAGGAAGAGGACGAAGACCAGGAAGAAGAACTCGGACTGATTTCCGAAACAGTCTCTCAGTCGGGCAATTCGGAGCGGGCAGACCTGCGTACGGTGGAGGAGATCGGCAGCGCCGGTCCGATCATCGACTGGAGACTTCTGCTCAGAGATACCATCAACTATGGAGTGGACTGGTCCTTTACGCACGCGACGCTGGAGGACGGGATCGTCCGTCCCGCCCTGGAAGAGCGGCCCATGCCGGAGACGGAGATCGTGCTGGATACCAGCTGGTCCGTCGATGAGGACCTGCTTCGAAACTTCCTGCGGGAATGCAAGAATATCCTGAAGATGTCCAAACTGAAGGCCGGCTGCTTCGATACCGTCTTCTACGGATTTCATGACATTCGAACGGAGGACGACATCGAGAACATGCCCTTTGAGGGCGGCGGGGGAACGGACTTCGATGTCGCGACCGGAGCCTTCACGCTCCGGGTCGACAACCGGATCATCTTTACAGATGGAGAGGCGCCGATGCCGAAAGAACCCCTGAACGCCATCTGGATGGTGTACGGCGGGGAGAAGATCGAGCCGCCGGGCGGCACGGTAATACATATTACAGAGGAGCAGCTGAGGAAGCTGCAGAAGAGATAATGGAAGTCAGACTGACAGAACCGATCAATAGAAGCCTCTGGCTGCGGTACCTGCAGGCGGGTGAAGAGTATTTCGGCAGCGATGAGCGCAGCTCGGTGCTCCTGCGCCAGATGGATGAAGCGGAGCAGCTTCTGCTGCAGGCGGCGCAGGGACGGTGGATCTACCGGGTCCTTGACCTGGCGCAGGTGCCGGCGGAGGGCATGTCGATCAGAAAGCACCTGGAGGGCTGCCGGGAGGCGGCGATCCTTGCGGTGACCATCGGCAGCGGGATCGATGCGCTGATTCGCAGGTATGAAATCGCGAACATGGTCATGGCCATGCTGCTGGACACCGGAGCATCGGTGCTCGCGGAGCAGGCCGCGGATCTGGCAGAACAGGAAATGAGAGAAAGGCTCGCCTGCTTTTGCACGCCGAGATTCAGCCCGGGCTACGGAGACTATCCGGTCTCCTGCCAGCGGCAGATCCTGCAGCTTGCGGACGCGGGGAGAAAAATCGGGCTCAGCCTGACGGCGGGTGACATGATGGTGCCGCACAAATCCATCACAGGAGTCTATGGCCTGGCAGACCAGCCGGTGCAGGGCAGGCTGGCGACCTGCGAGGAGTGCCTGCTCAGGGAGAAATGTGAACTGCGGGCGCAGGGGAGGCATTGCTGAACGATAAAATTCGCTTAAAAATCTGTTGCCATCATAAGAAATCCTTATGAAACACAACGAAACCTATTGAAATTGCAGGCTTTAGGGCCTGCTATTTTATTACAGTTAATGCATAAGAAACTCTTATGAGCAAGATAAAAGTTATCAGTTTTACAAATTATCAGACAATGAATAGAATGTAACCACAAGAAAAGCACGGAATGCGAAAGCAACCTAAAGGACGAAACAACAGGAGGAGATCGTGATGAGTGTAAGAGTAAATGAACACATCATTCTTGGCGATCAGGAAGAGTCGAAGATGGTGACGATCACAGTCGACGGCGAGCCGATGCAGGCGAGAGAGGGAGAGATGATCCTTGCAGCGCTGCTGGCCGAAGGCAAGATCATCAGCCGCTACACGACCAAGAGGAACGAGCCAAGAGGACTGTTCTGCGGGATCGGACAGTGCACCGACTGCGCCATGATCGTCAATGGCAAGCCGAACGTCAGAACCTGCATCACTCCGGTGAAAGAGGGAATGGTCATCGAGACCCAGCACGGGTTCACAGGAAAGGAGGCCGCCAAATGATTAAGAAGCAGGTAGTCGTCATCGGCGGCGGTCCGTCCGGAATGGCGGCGGCCATCGAAGCAGCCAAGAGAGGCGCAGAGGTACTGGTCGTCGACGCAAACCTGAAGGCAGGCGGACAGCTCTTCAAGCAGATCCATAAGTTCTTCGGATCGAGCGCCCACAGAGCGGGCGTGCGCGGCATCGACATCGGAACCCAGCTTTTGCAGGAAGCAGAGGATGCGGGCGTAGAGATCTGGCTGAACGCTCTGGCCATCGGCCTCTTCGATGAGAAGGTCGTTGCAGTAGAAATCGGTACCGACGATACAGATAAGAAAGTAGTCAACGTTCAGGCGGAGAAGATCGTCATCTGCTCCGGCGCATCCGAGAACGTCGTCCGGTTCAAGGGCTGGACCCTCCCGGGTGTCATGGGTGCAGGCGCGGCCCAGACCATGATCAACGTCAACAGAGTACTCCCGGGTGAGAGAGTCCTCATGATCGGAACCGGCAACGTCGGCCTGATCGTCTCCTACCAGCTGATGCAGGCAGGCGCTGACGTGGTCAGCCTGGTCGACGTAGCACCGTCCATCGGTGGATACGCGGTCCACGCCTCCAAGATCACGAGAGCAGGCGTGCCGATCAGAACGAGACACACCGTTCTGGAAGCCCGCGGCGAGGAGAGAGTCGAGCAGGCGGTCATCGTCGAAGTCGATGAGAAGTTCCAGCCGATCCCCGGCACTGAGGAAGTCATCGACTGCGATACCATCGCCATCGGCGCAGGCCTGAAGCCGGTCGCAGAGCTGGCCCTCATGTACGGCTGCAAGATGGATTTCAACCCCATCCAGGGCGGCTGGGTACCACTCCACAACGAAGACATGGAGACGAGCAAGGAAGGTATCTACGTCGCAGGTGACATCACCGGCGTCGAGGAAGCCAACACAGCGCTGGAAGAGGGAAGACTCTCCGGCATCGATATCGCATACAGGCTGGGACTCATAGACGAGGCCGAAGCGAAGGCAGAGAAGGCCGCCGTCTGGGAGAGACTGGACGGACTGAGACTCGGACCGCACGGCGAGAAGAGACATGAAGCGAAGATGAACCAGATCGCGAAATTCAAGGAAGCAGTGGGAGGTGAAGCGTAATGTCATTAGCAAGCGAAGGATATCTGACGCTGGAAGAACTGAAAGCGGCAGGAATGTACCCGAGCGAAGAGCGCATGGCCAAAGGGCCGGTCGCCATCGCAGAATGCACACAGCAGATCCCCTGCAATCCGTGTGAAACGGCCTGCAGATTCGGCGCCATCAAGGTAGGCGAGCCGATCATCAATCTGCCGTGCGTGGATGAAGGAAGCTGCACAGGCTGCGGCGTATGCATCGCCCAGTGCTCCGGACTTGCGATCTTCGTCGTCGACAAGTCCCTGGGAGACGGCATGGGAACCGTTTCCTTCCCCTATGAATATGTACCGTTACCACAAAAAGGACAGACCGTCAAGGCCGTGAACCGCCAGGGCAAGGTGGTCTGCGACGCAGAAGTCGTCAAGGTCATGAACCCGAAGTCCTTTGATAGAACACCCGTTGTCACCCTGAAGATCCCGGTGGAGTACGTCGACGAAGTCAGATCCATGCAGAGAAGACCGGAGATCGAACTTACCGCAGGCGGCGAGTCCGTACAGAGATTCGACGATGACATGCTGGTCTGCAGATGCGAGGAAGTTACGGTCGCTGAGATCAAGGCAGCGATCGCAGACGGAGCCAGAGACGTCACCGGCGTCAAGAGAAGAACGAGAGCCGGCATGGGCCTCTGCCAGGGCAGAACCTGCGAGAAGATGGTTCAGGCCATCCTGAGAGCAGAACTCGGCGAGACGCCGCAGGAGATCGGACACAACACAGCAAGGCCTCCGGTCAGACCGGTAACCTTCGGATCATTAGCAGGAGGTGAAGATAATGGCAATGAATAATTACGATGTCATGGTAATCGGCGCCGGCGCCATCGGCTCCAGCGTTGCCTACCACCTGGCGAAAAAAGGCTATAAGACAGCCCTCGTCGAGAAGGGCGATCTGGCCAGCGGAACCTCCAGCCACTGCGACGCGGTAGCGCTGATCTGCGATAAGGACCCCGGCATCGACACCCAGATGGGCTACTCCAGCATCGAGCGTTACCTCGAGCTGCAGGATGAACTGTCCTACGATTTCGAATTCCATCAGAGAGGCTGCCTCTACGTCTGTGAGACGGAGCCGGAGATGGAAGCAGCGAAGCAGTACGTAGATGCGCAGGTTGCGGACGGCTACGATATGCGGATGCTGGACACGAAGGAGATCTTCGACATGGAACCGAATCTCGCCCGCGATCTGATCGGCGGATTCTGGTCCGATCCGGACTGCTCCATGAACCCGTACAAGCTCTGCTACGCCTACGCGGATGCAGGACAGAGACTGGGCATGGACGTCCTGACCCACCACGAGGTCAAGGGCATCACCCTGGAGAACGGCAAGGTCGCCGCACTGGTCACCGATCAGGGCACCTACAAGACCGAGCGCATCATCAACTGCGCGGGCGTCTGGGCTCCGTTCATCGGCCAGATGGTCGGCATCGACATTCCGATCAAGCCGAGAAAGGGTATCGTCATGATCTCCGAGAGAGGCGTACCGATCGTCAACCAGAAGATCCAGGAATTCGGCTACATGATGTCCAAGTTCGAGGATCTGAACTTCACCAGAAACGTCAGTGAGAGAGTTGAGAGAAACAACGTCGCCATGGTCATCGAGCCGACCGACGCGAGCAACGTGCTGATCGGCGGCAACAGAGACTTCCACGGATACAACATCGATACAGAGATCGAGGTCATGCAGGCCGTTGCAGAGAGAGCCATCCGGTTCTTCCCCTGCCTGAAGGACATCAACTGCATCCGGACCTACTCCGGACTCAGACCATGGGTCGTAGACCACCTTCCGATCGTATCCGAAGTTGACGGCATTCCGGGCTTCTACATCGCAGCAGGTCACGAAGGAGACGGCATCAGCCTTTCCGCGATCACCGGCAAGATGGTTTCCCAGCTCGTCGCAGGCGAAGAAACGGATTTCGATATTTCCAAGCTGAACTTCAGAAGATTTCAGCAGGTGTAAATATAAGTAATTGATGAATGTAAAACAGGAGGAAAAGAAAATGGCAGAGAAGAAAATTCCTTATGGCGTAATGGTACCGCTGGTCACACCGTTCCACGATGACGAGAGCATCGACTGGGAAGGTTACAAGAAGATCATCGACTACTGCATCGAAGGCGGCCTGCACGGCATCCTGGTCGGCGGCTCCACCGGTGAGTATCACATGATGACCCTGGAAGAGAGAAAAGAACTGATCAAGAAGGGCTGCGAGTTCGCAGAGGGCAGAGTTCCGGTCATGTGCGGAACCGGCGAATACACCGCTAAGGAAACCATCGAGCTGACCAACTACGCAGCTGACTGCGGCGCAACCTGGGGCCTGGTACTCCCGCCGTTCTATCAGCAGACAACGGAAGAAGGCATCTACGAGTTCTTCAAGGAAATCGCTGACAACTCCAAGATCGGCATCGTCATCTATCACAACCCTGGTGCAACCAACGTTGAACTGTCCGTGCCGCTCTGCAAGAGACTGGCGGAGATCCCGAACATCGTTGCCATCAAGGACACCACAGATGAGAGACATACCGCGCAGACCATCGCGGCAACCAGAGGCATTCCGAACTTCACCGTAATGGAAGCGGAAGAGCACCTGCTTCTGCCGACCTACTCCGTCGGCGGCACCGCAGCATTCTCCATCCTGTTTAACCTGCTGCCGAAGGAAATGCGTCAGATGTTCGACCTGGCCGTCGAGCAGAACGACTTCAAGGCAGCGATGGAACTGAACGCCAAGCTGGTTCCGTTCTACGATCTCATGGAAGCAGAGCCGTATCCGGGTCCTGTAAAGGCAGGCCTCGACTGCCTGGGACTTCCGGGAGGCATCGTCCGCAAGCCTCTGACCCAGCCGACCGACTGGATGAGAGAGACCATGGCGAAACTGCTCACAGACATCGGTTACGAAGTAGTGAAATAGATAGTTTACATTCATCACAGGGGAGGGCATCAGGAGAGTATAATGATCTTGGACCCTCCCTGTTTTTGCAAAAGCAGGCGAATTTAAGTATCAGGAGGTGTGAAAGTGGCTGATACATTGAACAAAGCGGCAGGTAGCGAAAGCTTTGCCAGTAAATTCGGCGCGATCATGTCCATGACAGGCATGGCCATCGGCCTCGGCAATGTATGGAGATTCCCGTACATGGTCGGATCCTACGGCGGCGGTGCCTTCGTCCTGGCGTATCTGATCTGCGTTATTCTGATCGTAATGCCTCTGGCCATCATGGAGGCTGGTTATGGTAAGCTGACAGGCAAGGGCCTGATGGAAGCTTACGAGGAAGCAACACATAAGAAGACATTCAGTAAAATCATCGGCGGTTTCTGCGCGTTCGTATATGGAAGCATGAACTTCTACTTCATCGCGATCATGGGCACATGCCTGTACTTCATGTACGCGTGTCTGACCAGCAAGTGGAAGACGGTCGATCCGTCAACGCTCTACGATGTTTCGAATTCACACACGATTCTGATGCCGGTACTGACCGGAATCGTTACACTCGTGATCATCTTCGTCGTCTACAAGGGCGTTCAGTCCGGTATCGAGGCTGTATCCAAGGTCATGGTACCGCTGATGTTCCTGTTCTTTATCATCACGATCTTCTTCGCACTGTTCTCGATCGACGGGATCGGCAAGGGATATGATTTCTATCTGCATCCTGACTTCAGCCAGTGGGCGCACCCGAGTCTCTGGGTAGCTGCCATGGGACAGGCCCTGTTCTCCATCGGCGTTGGCCCCGGCTGCGTGCTGATCTACGGATCTCACATCGCGAAGAGAGATGACGTTACCGTATCGCTGACTTCCGTATGTCTGCTGGATACGTCCATCGCGACCATCGCAGGCATGGCCATGATCCCGGCGTGTATCGCCATGGGTCTTGACCCGGAATCCGGCTCCGGCCTGATCTTCATCATCCTGCCGACCCTGTTCGCGCAGCTGCCGCTGGGCAACATCATCGGATTCCTGGTCTTCGCGGCGATTTTCTTCGCAGCGATCACATCTGCGATCGCGCAACTGGAGATTCCGGTAGCGACCTTCATGCACGGATTCAAGTGGAGCAGAACAAAGGCAACGGCCATCATCGGCGTCATCACCCTGATCTGTGCGGTGATCTCCGCAGTCAGCACCGGATTCCTCGACTTCTGGTCGAACTTCTCCGGAAACTATGGATTCATCGTTACCGCGGGCATCGGCTCCATCGTATACGGCTGGGTCTATGGCGTAGACAAGATCAGGACGAACACGCTGAATGCGGTCGGCGACGTTCCTCTCGGCAAGTGGTATACTTACTGGGTAAGATACATTGCAATCCCGATCCTGATCATCATCATGGCGAACTCACTGTTCCCGTTCCTGGGCTAGGAT
>JAZNNY010000011.1:0-20779 GCA_045580505.1 Lentihominibacter sp. | reverse complement strand
CGGAAGGAGACGCAGAAGCAGGCAGTCTACCACGGAGACATCGGCTGCTATACCCTGGGCAACGCCGCGCCGCTGAACATGGTGGACACCTGCCTTTGTATGGGGGCCGGCATCACCATGGCGCAGGGGATGAATCACGCCGATCCGAACACGCTGAACTTCGCCTTCGTCGGCGATTCGACCTTCTTCGCGAGCGGCATCACCGGAACGGTGAACGCGGTCTACAACCAGGCGGACATGATCCTCTGTATTCTGGACAATTCTACGACGGCCATGACCGGCCACCAGCCGCATCCCGGCATGGGGATCACCATGATGGGCGAGCGGGTCGAGCCGGTTCATATCGATAAAGTGCTGGAGGGCATCGGCGTGCCGTGGATCCGGACCGTGGATCCGCTGGACTACGAGGCCTCCGTCTCGACTGTCACCGAGGCGATCGCAGAACGCGGCGTGCGCGCGATCATCTTCAAATCCCCCTGCATCGCCCTCTTCAAGGCAGAGCGGAGCTGCAGCGTGGATCCTTCCGCCTGCGTCGGCTGCATGAAGTGCATCCGCGAGATCGGCTGCCCCGCCCTGCGCCCGGCAGCGCCAGACGGTCAAGATCCGGCCGGTTCCGGGAAAAAGGTCAGCATCGACCCCGCCCTCTGCAATGGATGCGGGCTCTGCGGGCAAATCTGCCCTGCGGGATGCATCGGCACGTCGCCGGAAGAAACAGGTGGAAAGGAGGCTGTCAGATGAGTGAAGAAACCAGAACGAAGAGCTGCCTGCTCTGCGGCGTAGGCGGCCAGGGAACGGTACTCGCCTCCCGGATCATCGCCGCAGCTGCCATGAACAAAGGGCTTCACGCCAGGACCGCTGAGACCATCGGAATGGCCCAGCGCGGCGGTTCCGTGGTCAGCCATGTCAGAATCGGCGAGCGGATCGCCTCTCCGACGATCCCCGAGAAAGGCGCGGACATCCTGCTCGGCTTTGAGCCGGGAGAAGCTGCCGCCAATCTGAACTATCTGAAGCCGGGCGGCGTGCTCATCGTCTGCCGGCAGGAAGTCACCCCCGTCACCGCGGCGCTCGGCCTGTCAGGTTATCGGGGCACAGACTGCCTCGAATATCTGCTTGCACAGGCGGGAAAATGTTATATCATAGACGGTGAGGAGATCTGCAGACGCTGCGGCTCTCCGAAGGTGCTGAACGTTGCGCTCGTCGGCGCGCTCTGCGCCAGCGGCGCCATGGATCTCAGCCTGGATGAGGCTAAGGAAGCGCTGCGGCAGAGGATGAAGCCGAAGCTGCTCGAAATGAACCTTCGCGCGCTCCAGCTCGGCGCGGACGCGGTCAAAGAGGCCGAAGAAAAATAAAAAAGGAGATTACAGGGATGGAAATGAAACAGGAAACACTGGACAAAATCAAGTATCAGATGAAACGGGTCAAGGCTGCCGGCGGATTTTATGCGCATCGGCTGAAGGGCATCGATCCGGACGACATCAACTCGCAGGAAGACTTCGAGAAGCTGCCGTTCAGCGAGAAAGCGGACCTCCGGGATGCCTACCCGCTGGGACTGTCCGCGGTGCCCGAGGATGAGATCGTCAGGATCCATTCTTCCAGCGGCACGACCGGGACTCCCTGCATCATTCCCTATACGAAGAAGGACGTCGAGGACTGGGCGGAGCTGTTCAAGCGCTGCTACGAGATCGCCGGCATCACGAAGGAAGACCGGATCCACATCACCCCGGGTTACGGACTCTGGACCGCCGGCATCGGCTTCCAGCTCGGCGCGGAGAAACTCGGCGCCATGGCCATCCCAATGGGACCCGGCAACACCGATAAGCAGATCCAGTTCATGCAGGACATGGGCTCCACTGTGCTCTGCGCGACTTCTTCCTACGCCCTGCTTTTGGCCGAGGAAATCGAGAAGAGGAAGTGCCGCGACCAGATCAAACTGAAAAAAGGCGTCATCGGCTCCGAGCGCTGGGGCCCGAAGATGCGGGCCCGGATTGCGAACGAACTCGGCGTCGAGCTCTATGACATCTATGGCCTGACCGAGGTCTACGGCCCCGGCATCGCCATCAACTGCGAATACGAGACGGGCATGCACTACTTCGATGACTACCTCTACTTTGAGATCATCGACCCCAAGACCGGCAAGAACCTGCCGGACGGCGAGCTTGGCGAACTGGTCATCACCACGCTTGAGAAGGAAGGCGCGCCGCTGATCCGCTACCGGACCCACGACCTGACCCGGATCATTCCGGATGACGTTCCCTGCCCGTGCGGCCGCACCCTGCCCCGCATCGATGTCATCCTCGGCAGGACGGACGACATGGTCAAGGTCAAGGGCGTCAACATCTTCCCGGGCCAGATTGAGGATGTGCTGAAGGACATCGAAGGCGCCAGCAGCGAATACCAGATCTTCATCGACCACGAGGACGGCAAGGATGTGATCAACCTCTTCGTTGAGACCCCGCTGAAGACTAAGAAAGCCCGGCACGCTCTGGAGAAATCCGTCAAAGACCGGATCAAGTCCGTCATCAACGTGGGCGTCGCCGCCAAGGCGGTCGACGTCGGCGATCTGCCGCGCAGCGAGAAGAAGACCACGCGCGTATTCGATTACAGATATTAAAAAGGCAGGCCTGCCTTTGTGAAAGGATCAGAATTATGACCGCAAAAAGCATGATGCCCTATGTCGAGGGCAACTCCGCCATTCGCGCCATGTTCGAAGAAGGCGCCCGTATGGCGAAAGAATTCGGCAAAGAAAATGTCTACGATTTCAGTCTCGGTAACCCGAGCGTCCCGGCCCCTGCCGAAGTGAACCAGGCGATCCGGGATATTCTGGATGAGGAGGACTCCCTCTTTATCCACGGATACAACCAGAGCAACAGCGGCTACGAGGATGTCCGGCAGACGGTCGCAGACCACCTGAACCGGCTGCACGGGACCGCCTTCACCGCGCAGAACATCATCATGACCGTAGGCGCTGCCAGCGGCCTGAACGTAGCGCTGAAGACCCTGCTGGACCCGGGCGATGAGGTTCTTGCCTTTGCGCCCTACTTCGTGGAATACGGCAACTACGCCAAGAACCACGGGGCCGTGCTCAAGGCGATCCCGGCTGATCCGGAAAACGGTTTTCAGCCGAACCTGGACGCGCTTCGGGAGCAGATCAGTGAGAAGACCCACGCGGTCATCATCAACTCTCCGAACAACCCGACCGGCGTCGTCTACTCCGAAGCGACCCTGCAGAAGATGGCCTCCATCCTGGAAGAGAAGTCCGATGAGATCGGACATCCTATCTTCATCATCTCCGATGAGCCCTACCGGGAACTGGCCTATGACGGAGTGAACGTCCCCTACGTGACCAAATACTATAAGAACACGATCGTCGGATATTCCTGGAGCAAATCCCTGTCCCTTCCGGGCGAGCGGATCGGCTATCTGGTGATTCCATCCGAGATCGATGATTTCGAGAACGCTGTAACTGCGGCCAACATCGCCAACCGGGTTCTGGGCTATGTCAACGCCCCGACCTTGATCCAGCGGGTGGCTGCCCGCTGCATCGATTGCTCGACCGACATCGACGCTTATGATAGGAACCGCAGGGCTCTGTACGGGGGTCTGACGGAAATCGGCTACGAATGCATTCGTCCGGAAGGCGCCTTCTACCTGTTTGTTAAATCGCCAATAGACGATGATGTGGAATTCTGTGCCCTGGCCAAGAAATATCACATTCTGGTCGTTCCGGGCAAGTCCTTTGCCTGCCCGGGCTACGTGCGGATCGCCTACTGCGTCTCCCACGAGACCATTATGAATTCCCTGCCGCACTTCCGGGAACTGTTTGAAGAGATTCAGTAAGACATAAGACAGGGGATAAGACAGGGGACGGTTCTCTGTCTTACAAAAATAAGACAGAGAACCGTCCCCTGTCTTAGTCCCCTGTCTTATTTTGTCTTATTATTTTACAGTAACTTCAGAATGTCTTCCTTCGGCTGCAGGCCCACGGTCTTGGCCGTGGCTTCGCCGCCCTTGAAGACGATCATGGTCGGAATGCTCATGATGCCGAACTGCTGTGCCAGTTCCGGCTGCTCGTCTACGTTGACCTTGCCGACCTTCAGTTTGCCTTCGTTCTCCTCTGCGATCTCCGCCAGGACCGGCGCTACCATCTGGCACGGTCCGCACCAGACCGCCCAGAAGTCGACCAGTACCGGAATATCGGATTTCAGAACTTCCTGTTCAAAGTTTTCTTTTGTGATTGTGATCTCTGCCATTTTGGTGATCTCCTTTCTTCAATGCTGCGGGCCGGCCGGGCCGGTCCTGCCTTTATATTTTACTCCGCGAACTGGCTGTTGTACAGTTTCGCGTAGAAGCCGTCCTTAGCGAGCAGCTGCTCGTGGGTTCCCTGCTCTACAATGTCCCCGTGATCCATCACCAGGATGTGGTCCGCCCCCTTGATCGTGGACAGGCGGTGGGCGATCACGAAGCTGGTGCGGTCCTTCATCAGGTTGTCCATGGCCGTCTGAATCAGCTGCTCGGTACGGGTATCGACCGAACTCGTCGCCTCGTCGAGGATCATGATCGGTGAATCTGAGAGGATCGCCCGCGCGATGGTCAGCAGCTGCTTCTGCCCTGCGGAGATGTTGTTCGCCTCTTCGTTGATCTCCATATCATACCCCTTCGGCTGGGTCCGGATGAAGAAATCGATGTGCGCCGCCTTCGCCGCTGCCTCTACCTCCGCATCGCTGGCGTCCGTCCTTCCGTACCGGATGTTCTCCCGCACGGTCCCGCTGTAGAGCCAGGTATCCTGCAGCACCATGCCGAACATGCGCCGCAGTTCCTGCCGGGAGTAATCGCGGATGTCCCTGCCGTCGACGAGGATCCGCCCGCCGTTCAGTTCATAGAAGCGCATCATCAGCTTGACGATGGTCGTCTTGCCCGCGCCGGTCGGCCCGACGATGGCGATACTCTGTCCCGGCCGCGCCGTGAACGAGAAGTCGTTGATGACCGGCTCGCCCTCTTCGTAGCCGAAGCTGACGTGTTCGAAGGATACCTCTCCCGCAAAGGCAGGCCGGCCCGGGTCTTCCTTCGCGGCCGTAGTCCCGTCTTCAGCCGCTGGATCTTCTTCCTCCTCTTCTGCGATCAGCTCGAAGATCCGCTCCGCCGCGGCCGCGGTCGACTGCAGCAGATTCACGATATTGGCGACCTGGGTGATCGGCTGGTTGAAGCTTCTGACGTACTGGATAAAGGCCTGGATATCTCCGATGGAGATCCTGCCTATGATCGCGAAGTAGCCGCCGAGCAGGCATACCATGACGAAGGCCAGGTTCCCGATGAACTGGGTCATCGGCATCATGAGACCGGACAGGAACTGCGACTTCCATCCTGATTCACAGAGCCGGTCGTTGAACTCCTCGAACTGCTCGATGGACACATCCTCCCGGTTAAAGGCCTTGATGACGTCGTGCCCGCCGTACATCTCCTCTACGTGGCCGTTCACATGACCCAGGTACTCCTGCTGCCGCCGGAAATGCCCCTGCGATTTGGCGACGACAAGCCGGATGACCAGCATGGAGGCCGGGATGACCAGCAGGGCCGCGAGCGTCATGATCAGGCTGATCCGGATCATCATGATCAGGATGCCCACCAGGGTCACAAAGCTCGTGATCATCTGCGTCAGGCTCGTCGACAGGGCCTGGTTGACCGTTTCGATATCATTGACCATCCGGCTCTGGAGTTCTCCGCGGGTCGTCCCGTCGAAGTACTTCAGCGGCAGACGGTTCAGTTTCTTCGACATATCGTCGCGCAGGGTATAGATGACCTTCTGCGAAACGCCTGCCATGAGCCAGCCCTGCACCACGCCAAAGAGGAGGCTCAGTCCGTAAAGGGCCAGCAGCACGCCGAGGATGACCAGCAGCGCCTGGTAGTCGACCCCGCTGCCCCGGATTCCTTCTACAACTTTATCGGTCGCAAGTCCCAGAATCGCCGGAGAGACGATGCTGAACACCGTGCTCGCCACCGCGCAGACCAGGACGATCACCAGTTTCACCGTATGCGGCTTCAGATAAGTCGCCAGGGTACGCATGGTTCCCTTGAAATCCCGGGCTTTCTCGCCGGGCATCATAGCCGCGCCTCTGCCTCCGCCGTGACCGCGCCTTGGGGGACGCTGCTGCGCCGGCTGACTATGTCTTCTCTCTTCAGTCATGAGACGCCGCCCCCTTTCCCTTTTGCTGTGAATATCTCTGCAGTTCCTCATCGGACAGCTGCGAGCGCGCGATCTCCTGATAGACCCTGCAGTCTTCCCTCAGTTCACGGTGCGTTCCCTTGCCGACGATCCTGCCCTCATCGAGCACGATGATCTGATCGGCGTCGAGGATCGTATTGATCCGCTGCGCAACGATAATGATCGTACTTCCGCCCGCGGCCTCTTTCAGCGCGGCGCGCAGCGCCTTGTCCGTACTGAAGTCGAGGGCGCTGAAACTGTCATCAAAAATATATACTGCGGGCTTCTTTACCAGCGCACGCGCAATCGACAGCCGCTGCTTCTGCCCGCCGGACACATTGCTTCCTCCCTGGGCGACCGGCTCGTCAAATCCTTCTTCCTTCGCCCGAATAAACTCCATGGCCTGGGCGATCTGCGCCGCCTCAGTCAGATCCTCCCGGCTCGCCGTCTCGTCTCCGTACCGCAGGTTGCTGGCAATGGTGCCGGAAAACAGCATTCCCTTCTGCGGCACGAGCCCGATCTTTTCCCTGAGCGCATGCTGCGTGAGGTCTCTTACATCGATACCGTCCACGAGGATCTGTCCCTCTGTTACATCGTAGAACCGCGGAATCAGCTGGATCAGCGTCGACTTGCCGCTGCCCGTTCCCCCGATGATCGCGGTGGTCTGCCCCGGCCGGGCGGTGAAATCGATGTCCGTCAGCGCGTTGCTCTCGGCGTCGGGATAGCGGAATCCGGCGTGGCGGAACTCGACCAGACCGGCCGGGCCGTCCTGCCTTTCCTCATGGCTGCCCATGCCGGCAAGCAGAGGCTGCTCCGGATCCCGGATGGACAGGTCCGTTCCCAGCACCTCGCTGATCCGCTGCGCCGAAACCATGGCCCGCGGCAGAAGGATGAAGATGGCCGTCACGAACAGGAAGGACATGATCACGTGCATGGCGTACTGCAGGTAGGCCAGCATATCCCCGATCAGGAGCTGGTCCGCCTCGATGAGATGCGCGCCGGCCCAGACGATCAGTACGCTGATGGCGTTCATGACGAACATCAGCGATGGCATCAGAAATGACATGGCCCGATTCACGAATATATTGATTCCCGTCAGATCCCGGTTGGCGTCATCGAACCGACGCTCCTCCAGCCGCTCCGTTGTAAACGCGCGGATGACCAGGATGCCGGACAGTCGCTCCTTCATGATCAGATTCAGCCTGTCCAGTTTGGACTGGAGCACGCGGAATTTCGGGAGCACCGCGAAGAAAGCGATCGTCATGATGCAGACAATCACCCCGAGCGCAACGCCGATGGTCCACGACAATGAGACGCTGGTATGCAGCGCCTTATAGACCGCGCCAATTCCCATGATCGGCGCAAACATGGCCATGCGCAGGAGCATGGTCGTCGTCTGCTGCACCAGCTGAATGTCGTTGGTCGAGCGGGTGATCAGCGAGGCGGAAGAAAAGCGATCCATCTCTGCCGTCGAGAAAGCCATGACCTTCCGGAACAGGTCGCTGCGGATGCCCCTGGCGATCTTCGCTGCCGACCAGGACGCGAAAAAGACCCCTCCGATGGCGCAGACCATGGAGGCGGCCGAAACAGCGATCATAATGATGCCCATGCTCTTGACATAGGCCAGATCCCCTTTGACGATCCCGTTATTGATGATATCGGACATGTAGCCCGGCAGGGCCAGCTCGCACATGGCCTGCCCGAACAGTAGCCCCATGATCAGCAGCATGAACGGGATGTATTTCCTGTAGTACTTTAATACATGCTTCACTTCAGTCTTACTTCATGCCTTCCAGTGTCTTATACAGCAGCTTGTAGAGGGCCCCCGCTTCCTCCGGGCTCAGGTTCACACAGCTACTCATCAGTTCCGGAACCTTCTTTGCCTCCTGCTTCAGGGCTTCCCCCCCCGGGCTCAGGCTGATGAACACCACGCGTTCATCCTCGTCCGCCCTTCTTCTGCTGATCAGCCCCTGCTTCTCCAGCCGCTTCAGCACCGGCGTCAGTGTCCCGGAATCCAGGTAGAGCAGTTCTCCCAGTGCCTTCACGGACATCTCCCCATACTCCCAGAGCACCATCATCACGATGTACTGGGTATAGGTCAGGCCGAGCGGCTCAAGCGGCTTTCTGTACCGCCGCGTGATTTCCTTCGCGCAGGCGTAGAGCGGAAAGCACAGCTGGTTCTCCAGACGCAGACAGTCGTATTCCGAATTTGTCGTCTTCTGATCAGTCATTTTATGATAAATCCCCTTTCAATGATTGCGTTTAATTCGATTGCGCGCAATACAGCATGCACCATTATACCCATGAAACAGCACTTCGTCAAGCCCTTCCTTGATCAGTTTCCGTTATAGCCGGACCGTCACTTCCCCGGTAAGCAGCGTTTCCCGGCTGCCATCAATATAGATGACCTCCAGACCTCCATCGCCGCTGATGCCTGTCACCCGGGCGGGGATCCCGCTCAGGTCTTCCTCGGGCGATTTCCGGTAGACGCCTTTATAGACCTTCACGTCACGTCCGATCAGCAGACTTTTCTCCCGGTAGGTCTCCATGAACGCTCTGGCTTCGATGTCCTCCAGATAGTCCAGCACCCGGCTGATGATGCCCGCCGCCAGGGCGGATCTCGAATAGTTGCCTTCCACGGCGCCAGCTACCTTCAGCAGGTCCTCGGGGAAACCCTCGAGACAGGTATTCACCCCGATCCCGATGACCAGATGGTCGATCTGCCCGCTCTCAAAGTCCGTGATTCCCTCCGTCAGAATGCCGCAGACCTTCTTGTTGTCCAGATAAACATCGTTGACCCATTTGATCTGGGTCCTGCTTTCCTGTCCGCAGACCGCATCGATCGCCTCTGCGACCGCCGCTGCCGTGGCCACGGTCACGAGCACCGATTTCGAAAGGTCAAAGCTCGGTTTGACGATGATGCTCAGGTAGATGCCCTCCTTCGGAGAGAAGAAACTGCGCCCGAGCCTGCCTTTGCCTGCGGTCTGCTGCAGCGCCGCGACGACCGTCCCATGCGACTGCTCCGTTTCCGGCAATGCTCCCACGGCGATCTGCCGTGCCCGGTTGTTGGTGGAATCGATCACATCGTACACGAAGAGCCGGTTCTCCCGATACCTCGCCGGAAGGAATGAACGGATCTCCTCTTCGCTCAGGGCCGCTGCCGGCTCGTGCAGCGCATATCCCCGGTTGGTTACCGCATCGATCCGGTAGCCTTCTTCCCGCAAGGCCCGGATCGCTTTCCAGACTGCCGCCCTGGATACGCCCAGTTCCTCCGACAGTTTCTCCCCGGACAGATACGTTCCATGATTATTCTGCAGTGCATCCAGCACCGATGTTTTCACACTCATCTTCTCCTCCATCGCCCAAAGGCAGGTCCTTTCCTGTTTCACGAGTATTGTAAACCTCCCGGAGGGATCTGACAACCTCGGTTTGCACACCGCATCTTCAACAAATCTTCACATTTGCTCCCCGAAATCAGCATATTCCACTGCTATGATATAGTCACAGCAAGGGAGAACACCCTAAGCTGGGAAGCTGAATACCGCAGGGCCACCACACCACTAAACACTTCTTCTTCTCATTCCCCATACACCGGCCCGCTGAAACGGTAATCGCTTCCAGGATAACCTCCTACAAACAGTAAATGATAATGATGACGAGAAAAACCGGCTCCTTGTGAGCCGGTTTTTCGTTGTTTGCATTGATTGATTGAACTGCCGCACTTACAGCAGGTGCCGCAGCTTCTGCACGAGCAGGGATCCTGCGATGATCTTCAGGGCATCGCCGGGAAGGAACGGGAACACGCAGGAGACCAGCGCCGGCCACAGACCTGTATGCGTACTGATCATGAACCAGGCCGTTCCGAGCAGGTAGCAGGCTGCAAGGCCAACGACCATCGCCGCCGCGCAGAGCAGGAGTTCCTTCACGCGGGATCGGCCCTTTTGCGCCGCCGTGCCCTTCTGGGCCGCCGCGTTCTTCTGCACTGCGTCCTTCTGCGCTGCGGCCTTCCGGCCCAGAAACAGCTCCGTCAGGAGCCCGACCAGAAACGCCGCCGCAATGTAGCCGATGATGTAGCCGCCGGTCGGTCCTGCCAGTACGGACAGGCCGCCCCGGAATCCTGCAAACACGGGCACGCCGACTGCGCCGATCAGAACGTAAACCGCCAGGCTGATCGTGCCGTACTTCTTCCCGAGAAGCCCGCCGGCAAGGAACACGCCGAGCGTGGCCAGATTGACCGGCACCGGCGTAAAGCCGAGCGGAATCGAGATCATGGAGCAGATCGCCATCAGGGCGGCGAAAAGACCGCAAAGGGCCATATAAGTTGTTTTAGGGTAAATCTTCATGGAGGGATTGTAAACCTGTTTTAAGAATTTGTCAACCACTTCTTACAGATTTCCATGCGCCCTCCTCGCATTTCCTCTGACGTATTCTCCGAGCGAGGTCATGCAGAGCAGGGTCACAACCAGAAAGGCTCCCGGGATCAGGATGATCCACCAGGCGCCGGTGAGCAGCGCCTTCTCCGACAGGCTCAGCATGCTGCCCCAGGTGATGATCTCCGGCGGCAGACCGATGCCGAGAAAACTCAGCGTCGACTCGCTCACGATGGCGGACCGGATGCTCATCACGACCATGAACATGATCGTGCTGATGAAATTCGGCATCAGATGCTTTCTCAGCACGTGGAAGAACCCCCCGCCCATCATCCGGGAAATCAGTACGAATTCGGAGCTGCGGATCTTGCGCACCTCCGTCCTGACCATTTTGGCGATGCTCATCCAGCTGCTCATCCCGATGATGACGGCAATGCCGATGACATTTTCCTGACCGATCACGGCCTGCAGGAAAATGATCAAAAGCAGGGACGGGATGCTCAGGAGGATCTCCGCAAACCGCATCATGACGCTGTCGACGCTCTCTCCCGCAAGGCCGCTGATGCTTCCATATACCACGGCGATCAGGGTCGTGATCAGCGTCGCAAGAAATCCGATGACCAGCGACTTGCGGCCGCCCAGCCAGATGATGGACCAGATATCCCTTCCGAGCGGGTCGGTTCCGAACCAGTGTGTCCCATCCGGCGGAAGACTGACCGAGGAAGGATCCAGCCGGGCCGCGTCTCCTCCTGTCAGCAGTGGAATCAGAATGCAGCCGGCCACGATGACAAGCAAAAGCAGGCCCGATACGGCAGGGAATCCCGCATACGGACGCCTCTTCTTCTGCGGCAGCCCGGTGATGGGAAGATATCCTGCTCCGACGACGGAGAACCGTTTCTCATCCGGGATCTTTCGTTCGATCTCACGCATCCGGAATCACCTCCTCTCCGCCCGCCATCCTGCGGTCGATTCGCTCGCTGATGATTTCTCCGATCATATTGCCGGCGATAATGATGATTCCCGTAATGAGAACGAGCACCATGAGCATATTGTAGTCATGGTATTTGGCGCTCTCAAACGACAGCGTTCCGATTCCCGGATAGGAAAATACCATCTCGACGATATAGGTTCCTTCGATGATATGGCCGATCGAGATCGCCATGATCGCGATCATGGTCGGCATCAGGTTGCGGACGCAGTGTTTCCACATGACCGCCCGGCGGGAGAGGCCCTTGGCCCGGGCCAGAAGCACATATTCCTGCCCGGTTTCATCCAGCAGCCGGTTGCGCAGCATATAGGCGTAGTACCAGAGATGACTGAGTATGACGACGGACAGCGGCAGAATCAGATGCTCCGCGCGGCTTGCCAGGCTGCCCGCCTGCCCGAGCGCATAGGCGCCGCTGCTCGGCAAAAGGTGCCAGGTGACGCCGAACAACAGGATCAGGACCAGAGACAGCCAGAACTCGGGGATGCAGCTTGTGACCGTTCCCGCCTTGCAGATCACCCGGTCGAGCGGGCTGTTCTCATGATAGGCGCAGCATACCGCAAGCAGCAGGGCAAAGCCGAAGGTCAGGATGAACCCGAGTCCCCCCAGCAGCAGCGTATTGAGCAGCCGGCCTGCGATGACGGTCATCACATCCTGCTTGTATTTGAAGGAAATGCCGAAGTCTCCGTGAGCGGCAGCCTTCAGCCAGTCAGCATATTGTTCCAGGATCGGCCCATCGAGACCGAGTCGCTCGATGGCGTGCTGGTGTTCTTCCGGACTCATCCGCTCTACCCGGTCCCCGTAATACGATACCAGGGGATCGCCGGGCGCCATGCGCGCCATGAAAAAGACCAGCAGCGACAGAACAAATATGGAAAGTATGGCGATCAGGATCTTCTTCGGAAGGCTTCTCATCGGATCACCACCCTTTTCTTTTCTTTCTTTGGATCCGGAACCGGCATGGACGACAGCAGCGTCCTTGTATAGGGATGCTGCGGGTCGCGGAACAACTTCTCTGTCTCCGCCACCTCGACCAGCCGGCCGCGCTGCATCACGCCGACGCGGTCTGCAATCAGCCGGACCATGGCCAGGTCGTGGCTGATGAACAGCACGGCGGTATCATGACGCTTCCGCAGGGACTGCAGCAATTCCACGATCTGCGCCTGGATCGAGACATCCAGCGAGGCAAGCATCTCATCTGCAATCAAAAGTTTCGGATCCATTCCGTAGGCCCGGGCGATGCTGACACGCTGCTTCTGGCCGCCCGAAAGCCGGGCCGGCGTGCGGTCCAGCAGATGCTCGTCCAACTGTACTTCGAGGAGCATGGTTCGGATATGATCTTCCAGCTGCTTTGCGCCCGGGAAAACGCGGTGGATCTGCAGCGGCTCGGCAATGATATCCCGCACGGTCATCGACGGGTCGAGCGCTGCGCCCGGATCTTGGGAGATGAACTGGATCTCCCTGGCAAGGCGGTCCTTCTGATCCCGCAGTTTTCTGCGGTCGGTGATATCGATGCCGTCATAGCAGACCTTCCCGGAAGCCGGCCGCAGCATGCCGAGAATGCACCTTGCAAGCGTCGTTTTTCCGCTGCCGGATTCCCCGACGAGCGCGAAGATCTCACCCTCCCGGATATCGAAGGACACCCCTTGCAGCGCATCCACGCGGGAGCGTCTGCCGAGCCGGAAGCTGCAGGACAGATCCTCGACGGTAAGGAGCGCGGGCCGCACGGGAGCACCGCTCCTGATTGCCGGAGCATTGCCCATGGTTGCCGGAGCACCGCCCCTGGTTGCCGGAGCATCGTCCTCGCCGGCAGGAGCATGCCGCCCTGTCGGGCCTGCCTTTGCATAGGCCTGCGCAGACTGATGCGCGCGCGGGTCGAGCAGCCAGGTGGCCGCCCAGTGCGACGGGCTCACCTCAAAAAAGGGCGGTGCCTCAAGATAATCGATCCCCAGCGCGTACTCATTTCGCTCGGCGAAGGCATCCGCAGAAAACCCTTCCGCGATGACCGGAGGCGCGCCCGGGATCGGCTGCAGCTTCCCGTCCTTAGCGAACGCAGGCAGCGCGCGAAGAAGCCCCCTGGTGTAGGGGTGAACGGGTGAGGTAAGGACTTCCTGCGCAGTGCCGGTCTCGATGATTTTCCCGGCGTACATGATGCTGACCGTGTCCGCGATCCGGGCGATCACGCCGAGGTCATGAGAGATGAAGAGGATGCTGAAGTTTCGCTGTTTTCTGAGCGATAACAGCAGGTCAAGGATCTCCGTCTGCACGGTCGCATCGAGGGCCGTGGTCGGCTCGTCTGCGATCAGAAGTTTCGGATCCTGGGCCAGGGCCATGGCGAGCACGCAGCGCTGGCGCATCCCGCCGGAGAGCATCCACGGATAGGCATCGTAACGTTCTTCTGCCCGGTCGATGCCGACGGCCTGCATGAGCTCGATGCCCTTTTCTCTCACGGCCTGCGCAGGAAGACTCCGGTCATGCGCGCGAATGGCTTCCGCGATCTGTTTTCCGATCGGGCAGGCGGGATCAAGGGCGGTCATGGGGTCCTGAAAGACCATTGCAACATCTCCGCCCCGCACCTGGCAGTACTCCCGTTCAGAAAGCCCCGTGAGCTCCTTTCCGCAGAGCCGGATGCTGCCTCCGGTGATCTTCGCCCGGTGGGGAAGCAGGCCCATGACGGCTTTACAGAAGACGCTTTTCCCGCATCCAGACTCACCGCAGACAGCAAGAATCTCCCCCTGTCCGATCGACAGGGAGAGATCTCTCAGAGCACTTATATTTCCTTGTTCGGTGTGAAACACGACCGACAGATGATTGACGTCGAGTACTGACTGCATTCTATATTTCCTGTTTACTGTTTATTCTGTTATGCTCCAGTCCTTCACATTCCAGAAGATGCCCACTCCATGGTGGCCGAGCACGGTATCTTCCGTGATGCCTTCAATCGGCAGGTTGCTGATATAATTCACATCGCAGTAGCAGAAGAAGGTATAGGCCGGATCATCCGCCAGCGCCTGCTGGAACTCGGAATAGTATTTCTGCCGTTCCTTTGGATCGTCCGTCTGCCGCGCCTTGGTCAGGGCCTCATCGACCGCCTCATCGCTGTAGGCGCTGTAGTTGTTGCCCTTATCCGTTCCGAACACTTTGTAGGTATGGTCGTCCGCATCAAAGGGGCTGCCCCAGCCGATCAGGAAGGCTTCCTGGTTCTCCCAGTCGATCTCCGCCTTCACCTCGTAGTTCGCATCGACGCCGATGTCCTGCAGGTTCTGACAGGCAATTGCCGCCAGGTCCGCCCTGACCTGATCGCCTTCCTTGCAGTTGATGGTGAAGGAAAGCTTCTTGCCGTCCTTCTCATAGATTCCGTCGGAACCGAGGGTCCAGCCGTTCTCCTCGATAATCCGCTTTGCCTCCTTTGGATCATACTTTTCCTGGCCTGCCTTTTCATCATTGTATTCGTTTCTTGCCAGCGGGCCGTAGGCCGGGATGCCCTCACCCAGCAGAACGCTCTCCACCATGGCGTCTCTGTCCACCGCGCAGTTGAAGGCGTGGATCAGTTCCTTATTGTCCTGCCAGAGCTTATTGTTGAAATTATACATGATTCCTCTGTAATCGGAGGTCTCCATGTGGTAGATCCTGTACTGGTCATCGCCTTCAAAGGCCCGGGTATCCTTCGGCGTCACCTGCGCCAGGTTGATCTCTCCGGACTGCAGCTGCAGCGCCTTGGCGTTGTCATCCGGCACGATCTTGAAGATGATCGTATCGATGCCGGGCGCGCCGCCCCAGTAAGCTTCATTTTTGGTGAGGGTGATGCTCTGTCCTTCGTCCCATGCCGTGAATTTATACGGGCCCGTGCCGACCGGCGCGCGGAAGTATTCGTCCTCCTGCATGTCCTTGCCCTCCAGCAGGTGCTTTGGCAGGATTCCGATGGTCATGTACTCAGGGAACGCGACGTTCGGCTCCTTCAGCTTGAAACTGACTGTATTGTCATCGATGACCTTGATCTCCTCCACGTCCTCGTAGTTTGAAAAAATCTCCGACTCATTGTCCGGATTCATGATGGCTTCAATGGTGAATTTCACATCCTCTGCCGTGAATGGCTCTCCATCGTGCCAGGTCACGCCTTCTCTCAAGTGGAAGGTATAGGTGTTCGACGCCTCATCCAGGTCGTAACTTTCAGCCAGAGCCGGAACGACCTCGTTCTTCTCATTATGCCCCATCAGTCCATCGAACAAAAGCAGGTTGATCTCTCCATGTTCATCGATGGCGGGATTGATCCGGGTATAGTCGTTGCTGCCGTAGATCAGGGTGCTGCCGGTTTCGGATGTATTATCTGCTGCGCCTGAGCCCCCGGATCCGCACGCGGTAAAGCAGAGCGCCAGACTGGCGATCAGTATCATAGTGAGTATCGTTTTCTTCATGCCGTTCTCCTTTTGTCTTCGAAAGACTTAACTCAAGTAAAGTGATGAATCATCACGGTACGTCACTATTGTATGGGATTGTTCTGAGGCCCGCAAGCCTCCCGGGGGGATAGAAATTGCAATTACTTGATCATCTGATCGATCGCCTTGTTCAGCCGTTCGATCGCTTCGGAGTCGTTCTCCTCAACCGCATCTACGATGCAATGCTCGATGTGATCTTTAAGAATGATTCTGCTGACGGAATTCAGAGCCGATTGCACTGCAGCGAGCTGGATCAGAATCTCCGAGCAGTCCCGATCATCCTCCACCATCTTCCTGACCGCATTCAAATGACCGCCTGCCCGGGCGATCCGGTTAACGACGGCCTGCCTTTGCTTCGGGTCGTGGTGGTGGCCATGCTCGTGGGTATGGTCATGGGTGTGATCATGGTTATGCTCGCTCATAATGGCTCCTTCCTGCTTCAGCATTTGTATTATCATATCAGATTTCGCCGGGCATAAAAACCCCCGGCGGGGGTTAATTGAAAAGAGCGGGGCAGCCCCGCTCTTTCCTCACACATCGTTGGCCCAATTTACCAGACCGGATACGGTTCGTCCCCGTAAGCCTTCTCGAGAAGTTCTCTCGGGGTCTTGGACGGGTCGGATTCACACTTCCAGCCGTCCTTCTCGATGACCATGGTCTGGCGGTCCTTGGTCTCGTACTTCGCCCACTCGGCGCCCTCGATGGACGGATCGCCGCTCGTAGCGAAGTTCACCCAGGCTTCCTGCGCCTTGGCCGCTGTATCCGCATCTACCTCGCCGGCATAGATGGACACGTCCAGATTATTGAAGATGTATGCCAGCTCAACGGCGTGGACCGCGCTCTTGTACATGGTGTCGAGGGTGGACGGAACCTTCCACAGGTAAGCGCGGATATCGCCGCCCGCGTCCGCGAACCTGTCCGCGAAGTGCAGGATCTCATATCTCCATGTCTCGGTCACGAAGCCAGACTTTGCCAGCGCGGACTTCACTTCGACCGGTTCGCTGTACTCGGCCGGAACGTTCTCTTCCTCGTACTTGATCAGTTCTTCCAGGGCCGCCTTGCCTTCGTCATCGCAGCCCTTGTAGGCGTCGTCATACATGGCGTCCATGCCTTCGACCCAGGAAGCGAATTTCTCTTCCGGCGTCTCGCCTTCGGAGTCCTCTTCGAAGTAATTCCACTCGTCATTGTTGGTTCCGACGATCATCTGCACGCCGCTCTTTGCCGCGTCCTCGATCGCTCCGTCGATGTCCTCCGGAATGATGTCGCCGTCACAGACAACGCCGCAGCATTCGTCCGCGATCCACTGCTCGCCGTCGAGCTTCATCCATTCATCGCCGGAGATCGCCAGCAGATCATCCATGTTCTTAGCGCCGGATGCTTCCATGATATAGTCGGCAAATGCCTGCGCATCCTCTCTGGTTCCCACCGGAAGACCGCCGCTCTGCGCGATCGCTCTTTTGAACAGTCCTCTGGCCTTCGGGGAAATGGTCAGCGCCGTCGTGGACCAGCCGCCTGCGGATTCGCCGAAGATCGTGACGTTATCCGGATCTCCGCCGAACGCGGCGATGTTCTTCTGGATCCACTGCAGGGCCGCTATATGGTCACGGATGCCCAGGTTGATGTCCTTGTAATCCTCTCCTCCCTCGATCTTGGAGAAGTCCGCCCAGGACATGAGGCCGAGACGGTAGTTACAGGTCACCAGGATGACATCCTTATGGGCGGCTGCGAAATCCTGTCCGTCATACATGGGGTCGGTCGTACCGCCCCATCCATAGGCTCCGCCGTGGAAAAATACCATGACCGGCTTCCCAGCGTCTGCCTCTGCAGCATCTTCAGCCTCCCAGATATTCAAGGTCAGGCAGTCCTCGTTCTTCGGGAAAGAGGAGGCCGGCTCGGTCGGCCATTCATACTGCAGGGCCGTATAGCCGAACTCGGAGCAATCAACTTCTTCATCGCTCGGATCCGGTGCCTCCGGCGCTCTCCAGCGCAGATCTCCTACCGGCGGTTTCGCATAAGGCACGCCCTTAAATGAGGCCACGCCGTCCGCGACCTGTCCTACCATGACGCCGTTCTCACACGTCACCTTCATCGGTTCGCCTGCAGCCGTATCCCCTTCTTCCTCTCCGCCGCCGGAGCCGCATCCGGCCAGCAGCAGGACCATTCCCATTGCCATCGAAGCCAGCAATGGGAGCCATAATTTCTTCTTCATACTCCCCTCCTGTGTTTTTGCTGAATTTTCAGATTATAACATATTATACCATGTGCCGGGGCGGGAGACTATTGCTGATTCTTATATTTTCATGCATAATAAAAAGGCAGGACAGCATGAGAGGAGGGGCGCGCCGTGCAGAGAAACGACAGCAATATGGCAATGATCATCTTTCTGATCACGATGGTCTCCATCGGATGGGGCGTTGCCTTCATCTCGCTGGCCATTCTGCTGAAGGCCATGGCGCCGATCCAGCTGCTCGCGGCCCGGTGGTCCATCACAGCCCTGCTGTTTGTGATTCTGATCGCAGCCGGCAAGGTGCGTCTGCAGCTCAGGGGTCACGGGAAGAATGTCATCTTCCTCATTCTCGCCGGTCTGTTTGAACCCTGTGCCTATTCGATCCTGGAAGCCTACGGAGTCAAACTGACCTCCGCCTCCACGAGCGCCATCTTCGTCGCATCGATTCCCAGCATGACGCTGATCCTGGGAATCCTGCTTTTTCGAAATAAGGCCGACTGGAAGATGGTCCTCAGCCTGCTGATCACCTTCGCCGGCGTCGTCATCGCCGCAGTCCTCTCACCCACCTTCTCCATGGGCGGGACCCGGACCGGGATGCTCTGCATGAGCCTTGGGATCGTCGCGGCCAGCATGTACTCTCTCTCCAGCAAAAAAGCCTCCGAAGACTTCGACGCAGCTTCTGTCACTGCGGTCATGGCCTTCGAAGGCGCAATTCTCTTTAATATACTCGCGCTGGCGCAGGGCCACCGGCTGGATACCTTCCTGATTCCTGCCGGCGATCCGGTCCTTCTGGCGCACCTGCTTTTTCTCGGCGTCTTCTGCGCCTTCGGATCCTACTTCTGCTACAACAAACTGCTCCAGTATGTCGATGCAGCGCTCGGAAACAATATCGTCAGTTCCCTCTCCACCATCATCGGCGTTGTCTGCGGGATTCTGATCATGGGCGATGTCTGGGGCTGGTATACCGTGGTCGGCCTTGCCGTCACCCTGCTCGGCGTCTGGCTGTCAACCATGCGGATGAAGCAGGATCTGTGATCCGGTTCCTATTTCCCGGACCCCTGCAGGTTCTCCTTCAGCCACTCCGCCTGGCGCTGGGCATTGATCTCCTGCGTGATCTTCGACGCACTGTCATCGTGGCATGGGTCGACCGGCGGCGCCGCGCTCACTTTCATGTTCTTATCGATCGGCTCGGCATCTCCGATGCCAAGCGTCTCTCCAACCGCGCCGATCACGGAGACCACATCGGACAGGTCCGTCGGCATGAAGATCTTCGTCGCTCTGCCGTCGGCAACTTCCTTTAAGGCGTCGATGCCGCGCAGCCGCAGCACGCTCTCCTGAATGTTGGCCTGGGACAGGTATTTCAGACCGATCGCCTGGGCTTCGTAGGTCAGACGGATGGACTCCGCTTCACCCTTGGCGACCGCGATCCTTGCTTCCATCTCCGCCTGGGCGGCCAGGATCTTGGCTTCCTTGTCACCCTCTGCCCTTCTCATGACGGATTCCTTGTGCGCTTCCGCTTCCAGAACGGCCTGGCGCTTCTCACGCTCCGCCTTCATCTGCTTGGTCATCGCTTCCTCGATGTCCCGCGGTGGATTGATGTTTTTGATCTCAACACGGGTGACCTTGAGTCCCCAGGGGTCGGTCGCCGCATCCAGGATCGCTTCCATCTTGGCGTTGATCTCCTGCCGGGAAGACAGGGTCTGGTCAAGCTCCATCTCACCGAGAATGTTTCTGAGGGTCGTTGCCGTCAGATTCTCCAGCGCGTACAGAGCGTCTTCAATGCCGTAGGTGTAGTCCTTGGAACTGAACACCCGGGAGAAGACGACTGAATCGACCGTGATCGTAACATTATCCTTGGTAATGACGTTCTGCGGCGGGAAGTCCAGCGTCTGTTCCTTCAGCGAGATCTTATTGACGATCGCCTCCAGGAACGGAATCTTGATATGCAGACCCGCACCCCAGGTCTTGCGGTATTTTCCGAGAAACTCGATTACATATTCGTGCTGCTGCGGGACGATGACCACATTCCGCACGATGATCCCGAGAATCAGGATCAGGATCACAATCAATACAATGGTTCCAAAACTCATAGTAAATGCTCCTTCCTTCTGTTTGTTCTTCTCTACTGCTCATTGCCGCAGCGGACAGGTCACCTTTCAACGCATAAAAACCGTCATCCTAACCGATCGCCTTGATCAGGGTAAGGATGTTACAGTGATCCCTGTATTCATATACCATATCGTCTACCGATTTCTTGACCATGAAGATTCCGAGTCCGCCGATCTGCCGTTTCTCTGCAGGCAGCGTGATGTCCGGATCTTCTTTGGCTAACGGATCGTACGGAACTCCCTGGTCGACGAAGGTGATTCGGACCTCTGCCGGCTCCTCGCATCTTTCGAAGATAACGGAGACCTCTCCCGTTCCCGGTTTGTATGCATAGGTTGCGATATTCACAAAAATCTCTTCAATCGAGACCATGAGTTTCATCTGATCCCGTGGCAGGATGTCCGTCGCTTCCAGCTGATCCTCTACAAAAGCCATGATTTCGTCAAGATTGTCCCT
>JAZNNY010000010.1:0-21745 GCA_045580505.1 Lentihominibacter sp. | reverse complement strand
GGATAAGACAGGGGACGGGTCTGTGTCTTACGTTTCGGAAACGTAAGACACAGAACCGTCCCCTGTCTTATCCTGTCTTATCTTATCTTTTATCTCAGTCTTATCTGCCGGCAGTTACCACTCCAGGTTTCTCTCATCTTCCTTAGAGAAGACGTGGGCAACGTTGCCCTCAAAGGTCAGGTTGACTTCCGTTCCCATCGGGAAGTTGGATGCTCTGCCGTTGGTCGGCACGATGACTACGACGTCATTGCCGCCCTCTTCGGAAATGTGCAGGTGCACGGAGGAGCCCATCAGCTCGGATACATCGACGCGTCCTCTGATGCCGCTCTCGGCCAGCTTGATGTGGTCCGGACGAACGCCCAGCGTCACTTCCTGCTCCGGAACGTTCTTGGCTGCCAGTCTTTCCTGCTTGTCCTCGCTCAGCTCGACGTAGATCTTATCGACCTCTACGCCGTACTTGCCATCTCTCTTGACCAGCTTCGCGTCGAACAGGTTCATCTGCGGCATGCCGATGAAGCCGGCGACGAACAGGTTGGACGGATGATCGAAGACTTCCTGCGGAGTTCCGATCTGCTGAATGAAGCCGTCTCTCATGATGACGATCCGGTCGCCCAGCGTCATAGCCTCTGTCTGGTCATGGGTTACATAGATAAATGTGGTATCGATTCTGTTTCTCAGTTTGATGATCTCAGCACGCATCTGGTTACGCAGCTTGGCGTCCAGGTTGGACAGCGGCTCGTCCATCAGGAAGACATCCGGGTCACGGACGATCGCACGACCGATCGCAACACGCTGTCTCTGTCCGCCGGACAGTGCCTTAGGTTTTCTATCCAGATACTGAGTGATGTCCAGAATCTCGGCGGCCTCTTCCACCCTGCGCTTGATCTCATCCTTCGGAGTTTTATTCAGGCGCAGAGAGAATGACATGTTGTCAAACACGGACATGTGCGGATACAGCGCATAGTTCTGAAATACCATGGCGATGTTGCGGTTGCGCGGCTCCACATCGTTCATCAGCTTGTCGCCGATGTAGAGTTCTCCCTCGGAGATCTCTTCAAGTCCAGCTACCATACGAAGTGTGGTTGATTTGCCGCATCCTGACGGGCCGACGAGTACGATGAACTCCTTATCCTTGATCTCGATGTCGAACCCCTGAACTGCTACGACACCCTGATCTGTAATCTGCAGATTGCTTTTTTTCTCTTCCCCGTCCTTTTTCTTTTTTGATTTACCCTCTGTATTCGGGTAGATCTTCTTAACACCCTTTAATACGACTTTTGCCATGGTTTATCCTCCTTGCCATCGCTCAAGTATTGACTAAAAATTCATACAACACGAAATTATATCGCATTAACTCTCAGAAATCAATCAAAACTATTTTTGATGTTCTCTTTTCCATTCTTTGATCTGCGCAAGCCGCTGCCGGCATCTCTGCTCGACGCCCTGATCCGTCGGTTCATAGTAGACCCTGCCTTCCAGAGAATCCGGCAGGCACCGCATGTCGGTCAGCTTGTCCTCCGTATCGTGCGCGTACTGGTAGCCGTCGCCGTAACCGATTTCCCTCATCAGGCTCGTCACCCCGTTTCGGATGTGCAGCGGTACCGGCTCCGACAGTTGCTCCAGGGCATCCTTTTTCGCCGTTTCATAGGCCCGATACAGGGAATTCGATTTAGGGGCCAGCGACAGGTAGACGACCGCCTCCGTCAGATGGACCGAGCACTCGGGCATACCGATCAGATGGCAGGCCTGGTAGGCCGCTACCGCAAGTTCCAGCGCGCGTGGATCGGCCAGACCCACATCTTCCGCCGCAAACCTGGTCACGCGGCGCGCCACGTAGAGCGGATCCTCCCCCGCCTCCAGCATCCGCGCCAGCCAGTAGACCGCCGCGTCCGGATCGGAGTTTCGCATGGACTTGTGCAGGGCCGAGATCAGATTGTAGTGTTCCTCGCCGTCCTTATCATAGAGCAGGGACTTCCTCGAGGTGCACTGCTCCACTGTCTCCTTCGTGACCGTCGTGATTCCGTTCTCCAGCTCGCCGTTCAGCACTGCCATCTCCAGCGTCGACAGGGCCATGCGCGCATCACCGTTCGCAAAGGCAGCGATCATCCGCAGGACCTCTTCGCCGATCCGGATCTCTTCACCGCCAAACCCGTCCGGGTGCTTCAGGGCTCTCTGCAAAAGCAGGACCAGGTCCTCTTCCGTCAGCGCCTTCAGCACAAACACGCGGCAGCGCGAAAGCAGCGCCCCATTGACCTCAAAGCTGGGATTCTCCGTGGTCGCCCCGATCAGGATGATGCTCCCCTTCTCGACGAAAGGCAGGAAGGCATCCTGCTGTGCCTTGTTGAACCGGTGGATCTCATCGACGAAGACGATGGTCTTTTCCCCGAATCTGCGCCCGGTTTCCGCCTGCTGCATGACCTTGCGAATATCCTTGATTCCGCTCGTCACTGCGGAGAAATTGATGAACTGCGCCTTCGTCTGGTTGGCGATGACGCCGGCCAGGGTGGTCTTCCCCACGCCGGGAGGTCCCCAGAAGATCATAGAACTGACCTGGTCCTGCTCGATGATCCGGCGCAGCACCTTCCCCTCTCCGAGCAGGTGCTGCTGACCGACGATCTCGTCGATGCTTTTTGGCCGCAGCCTGGCGGGCAGAGGCTGTGATATATTCTGTTCAAACAATGTCAGTTGCTCGTTCATGAGAGTAGTTTAGAATCCGAGAAAATCGTTCACCAGGATCAGATGGATCCGTCCCGGATGCTTGGAATACCGCGTGATCAGGAACTGGCAGCAGATGGTGTCCGGAATCTTGCAGTCCATGCAGGAGCCGGTCTTGGCGCACGGGGTGCTGAGACCGAACCGCTGCGCATTGATCGGAGCCGCCACGTTTCTGGCCCGCTTCATCGCCCCATCCAGATCATCGCAGATTTTGTTCATGCCGACGATAAAGAGCACGTGCTTCGGTCCCTGGGCGATCGCGGAGACCCGGTTGGCATTCCCGTCGATGTTGACCAGTTGTCCGTCTTCCGTCATCGCGTTCACCGATGCCAGGTAGAAGTCCGCGTCGTAGGCCGCCAGCATGGCAGCGCGTTTATCTTCGATCTCATCCCTGTCGATGAAGTTGTAGTTTCCCTTCTTCAGCGCATCGACCAGGCCGATCTCATGCGCGCTCATGGCGCCGCCCATGGTCACCGAGCTTCCTTCCGGGATCAGTTCCAGCGCCTTGGCAAGTGCTTCCTTCTGATCAGCCGCATAGTAACCGGTCATATTGCGAAGTTCAAGGCACTTGATTACCTTCTGCGCCAGCAGTTCGTTTCTTTTCGTGATATTTTCGTTCATTTTTAACTACCTCCCGGTTCCTATCATATCACAGTTTTGTGATTTTGGAACGTCGGCAGCCCTGCTTTTGTGATATGATATACGAAATTAAAATGCAAGGAGGAAGCTGCAATGGATTATAAGTGTACATCACCGTTTGAATTCACCCTGCCGACGAAGATCGTTTACGGCTGCGGCGTGCTGCAACAGCTGCCCGACGAGGTAGCAAAGGCCGGTGGCACGAAGATTCTCGTCATCACCGACCCCGGGATCGTGGGCGCCGGAATCGCCGGCAAGATCACGGACCTGCTGGATCAGGCCGGCTATACATACACCGTGTTCGACGGCGTTGAGGCCAACCCAAAGGATGTCAATGCAGAAGACGGCGCGCGGGCGGCCCGCCAGATTGACGCGGACTGCATGATTGCCGTCGGCGGCGGAAGCCCCATCGACTGCGCCAAAGCGATCGGCGTCCTGCTCGCCCACGACGCGGAGTACATCAAGCCTTACGAGGGCAAAACGGCTGCGACCCTGCAGGGACCGCCGCTCATCACGATACCGACGACCTCCGGTACAGGAAGCGAAATCACATTCTCCTCCGTGATCACCGATACGAAGAACCAGTACAAGATGACGATCAAAAGCCCCTACACCGCTGCGACCACTGCCATCTGCGATCCGGAGCTGACCCTGAGCGTACCCCGGATGGTGACCGCTACGACGGGTGTGGATGCACTGACCCATGCGATCGAGGGCTTCACCGCCGTGAACAGTGAGCCGATCGGCGATGCGGCTGCCCTCTACTCCATCGAGCTGATCGCGCAAAACCTGGTCCGCGCCGTCCGGGACGGCTCAGACCTTGAGGCGCGCAGCAACATGCTGATGGCCAGCATGCTCGGAGGCATCTCCTTCAGTCATTCAGACGTCGCCTCCGTCCACTGCATTGCAGAGGCGCTGGGCAGCATGTACGACCTGCCGCACGGAACCTGCAACGCCATCTTCCTGCCCTATGTCATGGAATACAATATGGACTTCTGCGAGGGGCGCTACGCCCGCGTTGCCACTGCCATGGGACTTGACTGGGCGACCGAAGAGGAAGGCGCCCGCAAGGCCGTTGCCTTCGTCAAGCAGCTGACCCGGGATGTAGACCTGCCCACCTTCGCTTCCCTTCATCCGGACCCGGCGGATTTCCCGAAGCTGGCCCAGATGTCGGTGGATAACGGGTCAAACGAAGATAATCCCCGGCCGATGACAGCCAGGGATTATGAGATTCTGCTGGATATAGTTTATAACGATCGATGATCCCGCCAAAGCGGGCAATCTCACAGGAGGGGCTACTGCTCCTCCTGTTTTTTGAATGTTTCGTACCTGTTCATGGCATCATCCGCCGCTTCTTTGAAGAGTTTCTCGGCATTTTCCGGGAAAGTGATCTTCAGGGCCGCGTAACGGTTCTCTCCATCCAGGAAGTCCTCATACGCCATGCAAGGTGCCTTGCAATCGACGCACATCTTCTTCTCTTCCAGATCCGGATTGTATCTGTAGAGCGGCCAGTAGCCGGACTGGACCGCGCGCTTCATTTCTTCCTGCACGTTCTTCATGCCGCTCTTGATGCCGTGTACCGTACACGGGGTGTAGGCGACGATGACGGACGGTCCCTTGTGTTCCTCCGCCTCACGGATGGCCTTGATGAGCTGATTCATGTCGGCGCCCATGGCTACGGAAGCGACGTAGACATCGCCGTAGGTCTTCAAGATCTGGGCGATATCCTTCTTTCGGGTCTTCTTTCCGGAGGCCTGGAACTCGGCGACAGCACCGAGCGGCGTGGCCTTGGAGCTCTGTCCGCCGGTATTGGAGTAGACCTCGTTATCGATGATGAAGACATTGATGTCCTCACCGGTCGCGATGACGTGGTCGAGACCGCCGTAACCGATGTCATAGGCCCAGCCGTCTCCGCCGTACATCCAGAAACTCTTCTTGCAGAGGTAGTCCTTGCGGCGGAGGATCTTTCTGGCCAGTTCGAAGGACCGCGGTTTCAGATCTTCCTGGAAGGCGTCCTCTACCGCCATCTCCTCAAGCTCCGCGACCAGAAGGTCGGTTGCCTCTCTTGACGCATCGATGTCATCATAGGTTTCCACCCAGTCGATCGCGTATTCGCTCCTGGTCTCCTCGATGTATTCGAGTACCTGCTCCTTCAGCTTCTCACGCTGCTGCCGTACGGAGAGCAGCATGCCGAGGGCGAGCTCCGCGTTGTTCTCGAACAGCGAATTGGTCCAGGCGACGCCGTAGCCCCGTTTGTTCTTGCAGTATGGGATGCCCGGCATGCCGCTGCCCCAGGCCTGGGAGCAGCCGGTGCCGTTGGCCCAGTAGATCTGGGCGCCGAACAGCTGGGTGAGCAGCTTGGCGTAAGGTGTCTCGCCGCAGCCCGCGCAGGCAGCCGAGAATTCGACCAGGGGCTGACGGAACTGGCTTCCCTTGACGGAATACGGAGAGAAGATGTCTCCCTTCTCGGACAGGTTCAGGCCGTACTCCCAGCAGGCAAGGGATTCGCCGGTCGGATTGGCCGGCTTCATCTCGATCGCCTTGTCCCTGGCCGGGCAGACCGGAACGCAGCTGCCGCAGCCGGTGCAGTCGTACTGGGAGATCTGCAGGCTGTAGTAGAGTTTGCTGCCGTCCTTTGACTTGTAACTTCTGAGCGGCGCAACGTCGAATCCCTTCGGCGCATTTGCCGCCTCTTCGGAAGTCAGAATGTACGGACGGATCGCTGCGTGCGGACAGACGAAGGAGCAGCGGTTGCACTGGTTGCAGATCTCCGCCTTCCACTGAGGAACGAACACGGCAAGTCCTCGCTTCTCCCAGGCGGTCACGCCCATCTCGATCTGACCGTCCTTCATGGTGGCGAGCACGCTGGTCGGCAGGTCATCGCCCTGCTGGCGGTTGATCGGATCTACGATATTGCGGATCATCCAGGGCCGGCTCTCATCTTCGAGCTCCGGCTCGACCTCAAGGTCTGCCCAGGCGGGGTCTACCTCGATCTTCACGAAGCCTTCGACGCCGGCCTCTACCGCCTGAATATTTTTCTGGACGACGGAATTGCCCTTTGACCTGTATTTGCTCTTAACTGCCTTGATCATCTCAGATACGGCCTGGCCCACCGGAATGACGCCGGTAATGGTAAAGAAGGCCGCCTGCAGGATGGAGTTCTTGTGGCTGCCGAGGCCCAGTTCCCCTGCGATCTTGGTCGCGTCGATGATGTAGAGATTGATGTTCCTCTCGGCCAGGAGTTTCTTGTCGGACGGCCAGAGTTCCTTCGGCACTTCCTCCGGCGTCCACGGACAGTCGATCAGCAGCGTTCCGCCCGGCTTGATCTCCTCCACGATCCGGTAGTCATCCAGGAAGTGGTGGTTATGGCAGGCGACGAAGTCCGCGTGCTTGACATAATAAGAGCTGCGGATCGGCTCTTTGCTGAAGCGCAGGTGGGATTTGGTCGTGCCGAGGGTCTTCTTGGCATCGTACTCAAAGTAAGCCTGGCCGTACATGTCCGTGGTGGAATTGATAATCTCAACGGTGCTCTTGTTGGCGCCTACTGTACCGTCCCCGCCAAGTCCCCAGAACTTGCACTCGACCGCGTCGTCACCCTGCAGGATGAACGGCTTCACGTCCAGAGACTTAAAGGTCAGGTCATCGGTGATGCCGATGGTAAAGCCTTCGATCGGCTCTTCGGCGAGGAGATTGTCAAAGGCAGCCACGATCTGTCCCGGCTCCGTATCCTTAGAGGACAGGCCATAGCGTCCGCCGACGATCTCGATGTTTCTCTTCGCCTTGAAAACGGCGGTACAGACATCCTCGTACAGCGGCTCGCCCAGCGCGCCCATATCCTTACAGCGGTCGAGCACCGCGATGCGCTCGACAGTCTGCGGGATCGCGTCCAGCAGGTGCTTCGCGGAGAACGGCCGGTAGAGATGTACCTGCACGAAGCCGACCTTGCGGCCTTCCCTGCGCAGGGCGTCGACCGCCTGCTGCACGGCTCCTGTGACGGAGCCCATGGCGATCACGATATCGGTCGCTTCGGGGTCACCGTAATAATTAAACAGTTCGTAGTTTCTGCCTGTGATCTCGTTGATCTTATGGAAGTACTTCTCGACGATCTCCGGCAGGTCCGCGTAGTCCTGGTTATTCGCTTCGCGCACCTGGAAGTAGATATCGCCGTTCTGTACGGTATTTCTCAGGGTCGGATGCTCCGGGTTCAGGGCCCGGTCCTTGAAGTCGGCCAGCGCCCGCTTGTCCATCAGACCTGTGATCTGATCCATGTCCGGAATCTCGATCTTATTGATCTCATGAGAGGTTCGGAATCCGTCAAAGAAATGCATGAACGGGATACTGGACTCGATCGCAGCCAGATGCGCGACCGGCGCCAGATCGATGATCTCCTGCACGTTGGCCGTGCAGTACTGGGCAAAGCCTGTCTCTCTGCAGGCCATGACATCGGAGTGGTCTCCGAAGATGCTCATCGCGTGGGTACCTACCGTACGCGCCGCCACATGCAGCACGACCGGATGCCGCTCTCCGGCGATCCTGTACAGGACCGGGATCATCAGCATGAGCCCCTGGGATGAGGTGTAACTGGTTGACAGCGCTCCCGTCTGGATCGCTCCGTGCACCGCGCCGATCGCGCCCGCCTCGGACTGCATCTCCGTGAGCGTTACTGTCTGGTCAAAAATGTTCTTTCTCCCCTGCGCGGACCACTTGTCCGTCAGGGTCGCCATCGGGGATGACGGTGTGATCGGATAGATTGCTGCAACCTCCGTAAAGGGGTAGGCCATATATGCCGCCGCTTCGTTTCCGTCCATTGTAGCAAACGTTTTTCTCCGTTCTTCATTGCCTGCCATTCAACAAACTCCTTTTGCTCAACAAACTTTAACAATTGTATGGTTATCGCCTATTATAACATACTCATTCGTTCCTTCAATCCCGGATCAGGCTCTCAAGGGTCCCGAACAGATTGTCCGGTTCGACCGGCTTGCTCAGGTGGGCGTTCAGCCCCGCCGTCAGGCTCTTCTCCACATCATCATCGAAGGCGTTGGCGGTCAGCGCGATGATCGGGATCTCCTTCGCATCCGGACGATCCATCGCCCGAATGACCCTGGTCGCTTCGAGTCCGTCCATCTCCGGCATCCGCATATCCATCAGGATGGCGTCGTAGTACCCTTCCGGATGGGACTCGAACATCTCCACCGCAAGGCGGCCGTTCTCCGCGTGATCGATCTCGATCTCGCGCTTCTTCAGCTGCATCATGACGATCTGGGCATTGATCAGAACGTCCTCCGCGAGCAGGATCCGGCGTCCGGTCAGGTCCGCCTTATGCTGAACAGTTTCTTCTGTTCGCTGCTTCTTGCCGAGCGCCTTCCTGAACTCCTCGATCACGCTCGATGCGAACAGGGGCTTGCTCAGGAAACTGTCCACACCGGCGGAAACCGCTTCCTCGAGGACATCCTCCCAGCGGTAAGCGGTCAGGATGATGATCGCCGATTCGTCGCCCGTCAGAGCCCGGATCTGCCTGGTCGTCTCAACACCGTCCATCTCCGGCATCTTCCAGTCGACCAGGATCAGATTGTATGGCTCTCTTCTGGCGTGACGCAGCCGAACCATCTCGATCGCTTCCGCGCCGGATTCCGCAGTCTCCGCATTGATGCCGACCTTGCCGAGGGCAAGCCGCCCATGCTCGCAGGCCACCGGGTCATCATCGATGATCAGAACGGTCATGTCATGCACGTCGATCTGTACGCCGTGTTCCTCTGCCGGCCCGTGCTGCCGGGTCTCCTGCAGGGTCACAGTCACGAAGAAGGTCGTTCCTTCGCCCTTCTCGCTCTCAACGCGGATGTCTCCGTTCATCATCTTGACGATATTCTTGGTAATCGCCAGGCCCAGCCCGGAACTTCCGTATTTATTCGTCGTGGAGGAATCCTCCTGGCTGAAGGCATCGAAGATCTTAGGCAGGTAGTCCTTATCCATGCCGATGCCGGTATCCTGCATGGTCATCAGAATGGTCGCCTTGCCGCCAAATCTTCCCTTTCGCTCCACGGTAAAGTTCACCTGTCCGCCCTCCGGCGTGAACTTCACGGCGTTACCCAGAATATTGATGATGACCTGACGCAGCTTCATGTCGTCGCCGATATAGCTGTCGTCGATCTCGCCATTGGTCCGGCAGTGGTAGTCGAGCCCCTTCTCACTGCACTGGCTGCTGATCATGGTATTGATCTGTTCCAGCATGGCAGAGAAGGAGAATTCTTCGTTCTTGAGGACCATCCGTCCGGACTCGATCCTCGACATATCCAGAATGTCGTTGATCAGATTCAGCAGGTGCTTGGCGGAACTGTCGATCTTCTCCAGATGGTCTCTTGTCTCTTCAGAGAGGTTCGGATCGCTGAGCGCGATGTTATCGAGTCCGATGATCGCGTTCATCGGGGTACGGATCTCGTGGGACATGTTGGACAGGAAGGCGGTCTTGGCCTTGCTGGCCTCCTCCGCGGCGTTAAGCGCATCGCTCAGCGCCTGGTTCTTGTCCAGAGTCTCTCTCATCTGGCTGTCGATATCGGTGAAGCCGACGCCGATGGCATTGACCCTCTTCTCCTTCCGGTCTGAGCCGCCGGAGACGCTCGCCATGCGCAGCATCTCATAGGACTCCCTGCCTCCGCGGCGCACCAGGTAACGGAGGGTGAGGATCGTTTCTTTCGCAAGTCCCTTCCGGATATGCTCCGGCTGTATGAACTCGAGGAAATCCTGGCGGTACGCCTCATCGACATCGGTCTCGGCATACCGGGAGAAGGTTTCCTGATAGTCAAAGCGGTCTCCCTCATCCAGTGAATCCTCCAGGGTATGGTCTGCCCGGTAACAGATTCCTTCATCCGTATCCAGCTCCACATAATATACACTTCTGTAGTCAGCGGCCATGGCCGTGATCATGTTGTCGAGCTGCGCCTGTTCCTTCTCCTGCTCCAGAAGCTGCTCCTGAAGCGCCAACCTCTGCTCGAGTTCTTCCTGCTTGATCCGGTTCTCGGCCTCCGACTTCTCCTTCTCAATGACAAGGGCAGCCGCCCGTCTGGTCTGCACCATCATGAGCATAAACAGACCGAGGAGAACCAGGGCCGTCAGGATAGTCTGCAGCACGCTCCTGCGAATGATTCCGTGGGAAATCGAAGCGATCTGCTCCCCGATCTGACTCTCGCGAACCATGTAGCTCAGCATCAGGTCGGTATTCTTCACCGGCACGTAGTAGAGGGTAAGCAGAACATTATCGTACTCAAAGGTCGACACGCCTGTTTTGCCCGCGCTGAAATCATCGGCAATCTGTTCCCTGCTGTAGCCGGTCTCAAAGTTCACGTGATTCATTGCCTCCAGCAGATTGGTCTCGTCCGCAAGTCCCCCCAGCACCTTGTTGGTCAGGGAAATGCCGTCGTTGGAATAGATGTTGCAGAAGGTTTCGTCGTTCTCATTGGATTCCATGGAGACCCCTGCCAGCATATCCTCCATGTCGATCTCCATGAAACAGATGGTCAGCTTCTCCTCCTGGAAGCTGATCGGGTCGATCGGGATGGCGATGATGACCTTTTTCTCAGCCTTATCGATGTCCTTGATGGCGATCTTCGGCTCGCTGAGCGTTCTGTAATCGAAGAGATAGGTGTCGATGTCCGTCTGCGTTCCGGTCGAGGTATAGATCAGCCCCTTCTCATCGACGAAGGCGAACTTCTGCAGGCCGTACAGCTGTTTCATTCTGGCCTGATAAGCCTCCAGATGCTCCTTGGTATCGATGTCACCTTCGTCCATCAGGTCGATGCCGATGCTGATGTTTTTTATGTAGGTCTGCAAGTTATTCTCTACGACCTGTTCCCGGCGGCCTGCAAGTTCGTCCAAATAGAACAGGCTGACCCGGTGGACAGCTTCTTCCGCTGACTTGCTGGCGCTGCGTCCGATCCAGAACGATCCGAATACCAGGATCAGCGCCACGATGAGCACGCCGAGCGCCGCGATCCGCATCAAACGGTTGCCTGGATTCTTTTCTGTTTTCTTTTCCGGTCCTGACATCTCCAACCTCCCGATGCATACTGACTATTAAGAATACTATACCATGGATTCAGTCTTCCTGCAAAAGCAGGTCGATCCTTTCGGCAAGTTTTCTGTGCGCCTCGGGCGTGAGATGCAGGCAGTCGGTTTCGGATGCTTCTATGACTTCCGCCGCGTCAAGAAAACGGCATCGGGGCAGGCCTGCCTTTGCAGCAAGCTCGGCCTCCTTCCGGTAAAGGTCCGCTAAGCCGTGCGACCGGTCCGCGGCGTCCCGGTCGAAGCTGTGGGCGAAGGGAGACACCTCGATTCCTTCCCTGATGTGCGGCGGACTGATCAGGAGAACCTCCGGGGCAACCCCCTGTTTCTCCTGCAGAAAGACTGCCGTTGTCTGCAGGATCTCGTGGATCCCTCCGGCGATCTGGGCAGGACTCGCCTGAAACTCCCGCTTCAGGTCATTGCTTCCCAGCATATAAATGACCAGGTCCAGCGGCTTGTGGCTGTTCAGGCAGGCCTTCAGGTAGCTTCTGCCGTCCTTCCAGGCTTCCTCCGCCGGCGTGAAGGCAGCCGTCCGCCCGTTGCAGCCCTCCTCGATGATCTCATCCTCCGGCCGCAGCTGCTGCAGGACCCCTGGCCAGCGGACCTCCTTCGGATACCGCATCCCGTCCAGGGGATTGTAGCCATAGGTATTGGAATCTCCGTAACACAGAATATGCATCATTTCTTCTCCACGCTTAATCCTTCCCGCGTGATCCGCAGGACCTTTGTTGATGTAACGACGGTCTCCCCCGCAAGCAGTTTCTCCGCCTGGGCGGCGCTCACCTTGGTCTTGGAGGCCCGGTCATATTTCCAGATGGCGAAGTCGCACCCTTCCCTGTAGCCGGAGCAGCCGAAGCCCTTGGCGTTCTCATAGACCGGTCTGCCGCATTTCGGGCAGGCGCCCAGCGGTTTCTTCGGCGGGAACTCAAATTCCACGCTGCCGTCCTCCTTCGGGACCAGGATGGCGCTGAAGGAGCCCTTCTTCCCCTTGAAGCCCTTGAGGAGGCCTGTCTTCTTCCCCTGCAGCAGGGTACGGATCGTCTCTTCCTCCAGGCGTTTTCTGGCGACGATCTTTGACATGGAGAAGCCGCATTCGCAGTCCAGCCGGTTCAGAGAATCGGATAGATTTTTCCCGCAGCGGGGACAGATGAAGTCCGAGGTTTTGGCAAGGCTGTCCAGGGAGCCCTCCCGCTCGATGATCTGGCGAATCTCCGTGCGGACCTCCGTCAGCACTTCCTCTGTAGTCTTCTCCCCTCTCGATACCGCCCTGGTGTCCCTTCCCATCTGCGCGGTCTTGATCGCGGACATGTCGATGCCGAGTGCCTGGCAGGACTCCACCAGGAATCTGCCGTTCGGCTGGATGGTATAGGTATTCTTCGTCAGCTTGATATAGTCCTTGCCGATGGCCTTATCGATGATCGCTGCCCGGGTGGCTTCGGTGCCGATCTCCATGCCGGAGAGCATCCTGGCATAGTCGACCTCTTCCTCCTCCGATTTACGGAAGGGGTTCTGCATCCATTTGCCGAGCGTGGTGACTGTATAGTGGGCCGGCGGCTTGGTCTGGGAGGCTACCGGCTGGAAATCATGCTCCACCAGGTCGCCCTCCTTCATCTCGGGCAGCTGCACGGTCTGTTCGGAGACCGGTTCGTATTTCTTCCATCCTGCACTGATCGGGACCTCGCCGCTCACCTTGAACTCCTCCAGGCAGTCGATGGTCACATTCGTCTTCATCACCGTGCACGGCTCCTTGCAGAAGACGGCCTTGAACCGGTTTAAGACCATCATGTAGATCTTCTGCTCATCTCCCGTGACCTCCCGGTAGGAGCCGGTCGGCGTGATGGCCGAGTGGCCGTCTACCTTGCTGTCATCAAAGACCCGTTTCATCTCAAACTCCGGGCCCATCCGCTTAAGAACGCCCGCGATCATCGGCCGGTCTCCCTCCGCCATGTAGTTGGTGTTGGTTCTGGGATAGGTGATCAGCCCCTTCTCATACAGGGACTGGGCCGCCTTCAGCGTCCGCTTCGGGGAGAAGCCGAACCGCTTATTGGCCGCGCCCTGCAGGTCGGTCTGGGAGAAGAGCCTGGGCGGGCGCTTGGTCTGTTTTTCTTTTTTTACTGCCGTTACGACCGCGTCGGTATCGTTCAGCTGACGAGCGTACTCCTCCGCCTCGGCCTGCTGGTTCACTTCGAATTCCTTTTTTGAGGTCAGTTTGATCCCGCAGTCCGATTCGATTTTGAAGAAGTCGCGCGGCACGAAGTTCTCGATCTCAAGATCCCGCCGGTAAATCTCCGTCACGATGGCGCCGATCACGCGTCCCACGTTCAGACCGTCCCGGACGCCCGTCCTGCGGCTGACATAGCGGGACAGGTTCTTGCCGAAGTCAAAGTCCACGTATTCCCGGATCTTGCCCTCTGCATTGAGAAAGCGGTAGTCCTCGTTCGGCTTCCGCTCTGCGAAGGCCTGCCGCAGCCCCTCTCTGGTCGTCGACTTGATGAAGGGACGCGAAACAGGCTTGGTATTGCCCAGCTGCTCGAGAACCAGATCTACGATGAGCTGGCCCTCCCGGTCAGCGTCCCCGCAGTGGATCACCTCTGTGACCGCCTTCTGGCCGAGCAGCTTCCGGATGGTGCTGTAGAGCTTGCCGCTGCCAGACGTTACCTTGTATTCATAACTGCCCGGGAAAAACGGAAGGTTCTTCACGCTCCACATATACTTCCCCTTGTTCTCCGGATACTCTTCGTAGTCCTTGAGTTCCAGGATATGTCCGCGCAGTGGGACGACATAGTAGTTCTCGGAGCTGTAGTATTCTTCGTGCTTCTCGAATTTCTCTCCCAGCGCCCCCATAATGGACCGGCCGAGAGACGGTTTCTCTGCAATGATCAGCTTCATGATTCTCTCTTTCTCCTCACATGACCCCTGGTTCAAAGTTGATGACAGTCTCATAGGACGGATCGATCTCCTTCACGGCGCAGTCCAGCTGCGTCCTGATTTCTTCCTCTCTGCCCGATGCGCCAGGGGCGATCACCAGATCGAAAATGATCCTGGTGCGGCTCTTTCCCGGCGCGACCCTGAGATCATGAAATCCGCAGACCGCTTCCATCCCATCGATCTTATCCGCGATGATCTGCTGCATCTGCCTGCGGAGCGGATTCTCCACCTCTACCGGGTCCATATGGCAGGTGACCATGACACTGAGTTTCTCGGTCAGTTCCCGCTCGATGCCATCGATCACATCGTGGATCTGCAGCAGGTCATTTCTGGAATCGACCTCGGCGTGAAAGGAAGCGAAGGTCCTTCCCGGCCCGTAGTTGTAGATGATCAGATCGTGGATGCCGAGCACCTCGGGATGCGCGCTGATGATCTCCTTCATGTCTGCGATCAGGTCAGGATCCGGCGGCTCTCCGAGCAGCGGATCGATCGTTTCCCGGATCAGCATGACGCCGGAGTAAAGGATGAACAGGGCCACAAGGCAGCCCATGTACCCGTCCAGATTAAGTCCGGTGAAGTGATTGATCAGCATGCCGGCCACGATGATGATGCTGGTGATCACGTCGTTTCGGTTGTCGGTACCGGCGGCGATCACCGGCAGGGAATTGATATGCCGCCCCGTCGCGATGGTGAACAGGGCCTGGCTGCCCTTGAGCAGGATCGCGAAGACCAGAAAGCCGACCATCAGCCAGGAAAAGTCCGTCGGCTCCGGGTGCAGGATCCTGTCCGCCGACTTCTGCAGGAGACCGACGCCTACGACCAGCACGATCGCGGACACCACAAGAGACGCCAGGTACTCCGTCCTGGCGTGTCCGTACGGGTGATGCCGGTCCGCCGGCTTCCTGGCGATATGGGCTCCGATCAGGGTGATACAGGCGGCCATGGAATCCGCCATGTCGTGCAGCCCGTCGCCGATCACCGCGATCGAGTGGATCATCATCCCGAGGATGATCTTCAGGATGCAGAGCACGGTATTCACGGTAATGCCGAGCACGCCGGTCAGCCTCGTATACCGCCCTCTGACTTCCGGATCCTTATAGTTCATATAATCTTTTACGAATTTTCTCCAGAGAAATTCTTTCATCGCTTATTCGTTCTCCTACTGTGCCCGTATTCTCCGCGCTCAGACGAACACGTACTCCGCCAGACGCCGGAAGGCTTCTTCTACCCGGGCGCGCGGCAGAGCCAGATTCATACGGATGGAGTCCGGCCGGTCGAACTGTCTTCCGTCCTGCCAGAGCACCCCGACGGAGACCCCGCTCTCGAGCAGTTCATCGAGCGTGCTCCCGTGCTCCCGCAGCCACTCTCCGCAGTCCAGCAGGAGCATGTAGGTCCCCTGCGGCTTCGATACCCTGACGCCTTCGAAATGCTCCCGGATGAAGCTGACGGCGAAGTCGATGTTGCCGGTCAGCACCTTCCGCAGTTCATCGACCCACTCTGCTCCTTCCGGCCGGTAAGCCCCGATCAGGGCGTGCATGGACAGAACGTTCATGGCATTGTAGACGCTCAGCGAAGACTGTCTGCGAATCCGGTCGCGCAGGTAATCGTTATAGATGATGTGGTAACTGCCTACGAGACCTGCCAGATTGAAGGTCTTTGACGGAGCATAAAAGGCGACCGTCCGCTCCCGCGCATCCTCAGAGACCGACTGCAGCGGCAGATGGCGGTAGTCTCCCAAAGTCAGGTCTGACCAGATCTCATCGGAGATGACATAGACATCGTTTCTCCGGAAGATCTCGAAGGCCTTCTCCAGTTCTTCCCTGGTCCAGACCCGTCCGGTCGGATTGTGCGGGGAACAGAAGATCATAGTATGGATATGGTACCTGCGAATCTTCTCCTCCATATCCTCGTAGTCCATCCGCCAGACGCCCTCTTCATCCCGGACCAGGTCGCTCCCGATCAGGTGGTAGCCTACCTGTCCGACCTCCTCCAGAAAGCCGACGTAGGTCGGCGCGTGCACCAGCACATTGTCTCCTGCCGAGCAGAGCACGGCCAGCGCGCTCAGCACGCCGCCCAGAACCCCGTTCTGGTAGCCGATGTGCTTCTTCTCAAAGCCCTCCACGCCGTTTCTCTCCTTCTGCCAGCGGATGATGCTGTCATAGTATTCCTGCCGGGGCGCGAAATATCCGAAGGCGGGATGCGCCGCCCTCTCCCGGATCGCCTCGCAGATGGTCGGGACCGTGGGGAAGTTCATATCCGCCACCCACATGGGGATCAGGTCGAATCCTTCGCGGATTTCCCCCTTCGGGGCGATGCCGTAGGGATCCGTCCCCGGATCAACGGCGATGGCATCCATGCCCTTGCGGTCCAGTATGCTCGTAAAATCGTATTTCATCTTAATCTATCTCCTTTTTCGGGAATCCTTCCCGGATATCATATCACTTTTTTGTCAGTTTGGCGCGGAAGCTGATGGCCCGCGGCGTGTCCATGTCATCAAACTGTACGATATGGGCCCGCTTGGTCAGGTCTACGTCCACTACGGTGCCGGCGCCAAACAGGAAATGCTCTACCCTCTGCCCGCGGGCAAAGGCCGCATCTTCCTCCTGCCCCCGCAGGATATCGGTGGCCCGGTCGATGTAGTGCCGTGCCTCCTTGATGAGCCCCTCTTCGGGCGGGGCCGTATATTCGATCAGGTCCTGGTCGATGTCCAGAATGAACCGGGAGGGATACCGGGGGGATCCGTCCAGGTTCCGCCCGTCTGCCGTGGTCAGAAAGAGGCTCTTCTCCGCCCGGGTCATGGCGACGAAGGCCAGGCGGCGCTCCTCCTCCATGGCCTCCTTCGTGTTGATCTTTCTCGAGGGGAAGATGCCCTCACTCATGCCGCACAGGAACACATGCGGGAATTCCAGTCCCTTGGCCGCATGCACCGTCATCAGCTTGACCTTATCGGGCTGCTCTGCCGTGTCCGAATTGGAGAAGAGCGCGATGTGCGACAGATAGTGGGTCAGCTCCGTCTCCTCCCCGCAGGTCGACTCAAATTCATAGACCGACTGCTTCAGCTCTGCCAGATTATCAAGACGCTCCTGGCTGCCCTCGGTTCGGAGCATCTGCTCATACCCGCTGTCATTTAAGATCGAAGCGAGCAGGTCTGAAACCTGCCTGCCTTCATAGCCTTCAGCATAGGAATCGATCAGCCGGATATAGGCGGCCGCCTTCGTCCCCTTCATCTCCGGCTGGTCCAGCGTCTCCTTCAGCGCCTCATAGAGCGTGATCCCCTGCCGGCCGGCGTATTCCTTCAGGAAAGCGATCCTTCGCTTGCCCAGATTTCTCCTCGGCACATTGCAGGTCCGAAGAAACGACAGGTCGTCGCGATAGGCGATCATCCGCAGATAGGCGAGTGCGTCCTTGATCTCCGTGCGTCCGAAAAACTGAACGCCGCTGTAGATCGTATAGGGGATCTTGGCCTGCAGGAGCCCTTCTTCGATCGACCGGCTCACATAGTGAGCCCGGTAGAGGATGGCGATCTCGTTTCTCCGGACCCCTTCCTCCTCGAGGCTGCGGATCTTCTCCGCGATCCATGCGGCCTCCGCCTGGGCGTTCTCTGCCCGGTGGCAGAGCGCAGCCGGCCCGTCCGGCAGTACCGGAATCAGGTCTTTCTTGATCCTGTTTCTGTTATGACTGATCATGGAGTTGACCGCCGCCAGGATCTGCGGCGTTGACCGGTAGTTTCGCATCATCATGATGGTGTTCACATCCCTGTGGGTCCGGTCGAACTCCAGCAGGTACCTGCCGTTCGCCCCTCTCCAGGAATAGATCGTCTGGTCGGGATCGCCCACGATGAAGAGGTTCCCGTGATAGCCGCTCAGCACCTCCATGAGCTCGTACTGGGGTTCATCGATATCCTGAAACTCATCGATCATGATGTACTCGAGCCGCTTCTGCCACTTCAGCCTGACCGCCTCGCTGCGCTCGAAAATGAACAGGGTATATTTGATCAGGTCGTTGTAATCAAGACCGAAGCACTTCTTCTCCTGATAGAGGTAGCCGTAGAAGATGATGTCCTTGACCTCCTCGGCCTGCAGGTACTTCTCATGCAGCGCCTCCAGCGACATCCCGATCATGTCCAGATAATACTTGGGGCGCTCCTTCAGCTTGATCATCTCGATCATGTCGCGGGCGTTCGAAAAGGTCATGTCCCGCAGCGTCAGCCCCCGCTCCTCGTAGATGGTCTGCAGCATGGTGTCGATGTCGGAGTTATCCAGCACCAGAAAGCTCTTCGGGTACTGGACCACATGGCTGTCCTCCTGCAGGACCGAAACGCAGAAGCCGTGGAAGGTATTGATATAGCCCGTATCGTTGTCCCCGGTCAGCTGGTGGATCCGCTGCCGCATCTCCCCCGCCGCCCTATTCGTAAAGGTGACGCAGAGGATATTGCCCGGCAGGATCCCGATCTCGTTCACCAGGAAGGCAAACCGGCTGGACAGGGCCCGGGTCTTACCGGATCCCGCTCCCGCAATCACGCGCACCATGCCCTCGGTCGCCATCACGGCTGCCCTCTGCTCTTCATTCAGTTCATTCAGATATTCGCTTCGCAGATCGTCCACAAAAAAACTCTCCTTTCCCGGATGCTCCTATTATACCATCCGGGAAAGGAGAGAACAAGCGTTCTTGCCTAATTATTCTTATTTATCGGCGTCCGCATTGAACAGGTCTTTCAGCGTGTCCGCATGCTCCTCGAGCACCTTCAGCACGTGCTGATCCCAGTGCCTTGCATCCGAATCCGCATCGCCGTTTTCGGTCTGCTTCTCCGCTGCCGCCTTCTCGATCTGAACGGCACCATCCACATACTGGCCATACATCGTGTCAATATAGAGGGCCAGCGAATCTCCCAGGATCTCCGACGGGAATCTGTACTGAACGTGGTCGTCATATGAAAACTCTGTGAAGGCTATGATTCCGGGGAAAAGTATAGTATCATGAATGTATATTAAAAGAACAGGAGGAATTTTCATGAGTGCAAAAGCAGATCTGATCTTAAAAGGTGCCACTTTTTTCACAGGAACCGAACTGGATGAATCCATTGATTTCATTGCCATTCAGGGCAACCGGATCCTGGCCGCCGGACCTGAATCCGAAGCCGCGGGCTACACGGACGAGCATACGAAGACTTTTGAATATACAAAGGATCAGATGATCCTGCCCGGCATCCATGACAACCATATTCACCTGATCCAGTCCGGGATGCTGGTCAAGTTCCTGGACCTTTCCCGGGAGCCCTCTGAGGAGGCTGCGGCGAAGACCGTCTCTGCCTTTGCGAAGGAGCATCCGGACCAGAACTGGATCATCGGGTTCGGCTGGAGCAAGTTCGCCTTCGGAAAGCCGCCCCGCAAGGAGAGTCTGGACGCCCTCATCCCCGACCATCCGGTTTTCCTGCTGGATGATGAGTCCCACTCCGCCTGGGTCAACTCGAAGGCGCTTGCGGCAGCGGGAATTGATGAGAACACGCCCGATCCTGCCTTTGGAAAAATCCAGAGAGACGAAAGCGGTGAGGCAACCGGCTTCCTCTACGAGACGGCCCTAAGCCTTGTGGGCGCCGTCGCCCTGCAGTTTACGGACGAGGAGGTGCAGGAACTGGTGGACCTGTACTCCCGGAAGGCGCACTCGCTCGGAATCACCTCCGTGACCGATATGACGCCGTACCTGGGCCTGGATCTGGCCTTTGAAGAGGCTTACTTTAAGATGTGCGCGGAGGGCAGCCTGAAGCTGCGGATCAACGCGGCCCTGGACCTGTTCGCAGACCTGGACGAGGTGCTGGTCAAGCGGGCGCGGGCCGAGAAGGAAGGCGGCGGCTTTTACCGGATTCCCTTCCTGAAGCAGTTCATCGACGGCATTCTGGACAGCCACACCGGGCTGATGCTGGCGGACTATGAGGGCTGCGAAAACGATAAGGGCGGTCCCCTGCTCGACCTCGAGAAGATGCGGGCCGCGATTCTGGACGCCCATGATAAGGGTCTTTCCGTACGGCTGCACGCCTGCGGCGACGGAGCGGTCAGAGAAGCCCTCGACGCTTACGAAGCAGCCATCAGGACCTATGGTAAGAAGGAAGATGTACACCACCAGATCGAACACATCGAAGTCTGCAGCGATGAGGATGTCACCCGGTTCGGCGAGCTCGGCGTCATCGCCTCGGTTCAGCCGGAGCACATCGTCTCAGGCATGCCCTCCTTCAGCGACAACACCTTCCCCGGCCTGCTGGGGCCTGACAGAGAGGAGCAGACCTGGCGCTTCCGCACCCTGCTCGATACCGGCGCCGTGCTCGCGGCCGGCAGCGACTGCCCCGTCGTGTACGGAAACCCCTTCGTCGGGATCCAGTGCGGCATAGAGCGGCTGCACCCGGACGGCACTCCGGAAGGCGGCTGGAATCCTAAGGAAAAGATCGAAGTAGAAGAACTGCTGCGGGCCTTCACGAGCGCCGCAGCCTACGGGGAAGGGCTTGCGGGAGAACTCGGAGAGCTGAAAGCCGGCATGCTGGCCGACATCGCCGTGCTCGACCGGAACCTCTGCGCCATCCCGTCTTCCGAGATCCAGGATACAAAGGTTCTTCTGACCATCCTGGACGGAGAGATCGTCTACGAGGGCTAACCGTAAAGATTCAGCGTGACGGTGCTGATGATGATCAGAATCAGCCCGATCACGCCTGTTTTTGTGAGCCGCTGCGAATAGAAGAGATATCCTGCAATCGGCGTGACCGCGGTCCCGACCGCGCCCCAGGTCGCCCAGGCGATTCCGAGATTCAGCATGAGCAGACTCTTCCCGAAGGCGGCAAAACAGATCGCGTAGAAGATGATCACGAGAATGGTCGGCTTCCTGACGGTAAAGCCCCTGGTTGCGGGCAGCATGGAGGTGGCGAGCACTTCAAAGCCGATGGAGATGGCCAGGAGTATGTAGGCAAGCGTCATTTCTCCACCTCCTCCTTCGGCGTTCCGAAGCAGTTGAGCAGGAAGACGCCGACCACCATTCCCGCGATGGACAGCCATCCGATCAGGGACATGGGCTGACCGAACAGGAAGATTCCCATCAGGGTTGCGCCGACCGAGCCGACGGCGCTCCAGGTCGCATAGGCCACGGCCAGGTCGATCCGGCTCAGGATTTTACCGAAGAGATAGTAAGTCACGAAATAGAGCACGATCGCCAGCACGGAATAGAGCATCACCGTATAGCCGGCCGATGCCTCCAGACAGGCGGTCCCGACCTGCTCCGCTACAATGGACAGGGCCAGGATCAGGTATGAAGTTTTCGTGCTGAACTCCCACTCCCGGAGCAGGATGCTCTTTTTCTTGTCCATGTCTTACAGCAGTTCCTCCAGCGTACCCCGAATCCCCTTTTCCCGGTACATTTCCTTATAGAC
>JAZNNY010000009.1:0-12634 GCA_045580505.1 Lentihominibacter sp. | reverse complement strand
CCCATCGACATCCTGGAACATCGCGCCTTCACCTCTCTCGATGACTGCTTTGTAAGCGGTTCCGATTCCGTTTGGAACTGCTTCTGCTCTTCTGTCCAGAATAGCCTTCGCCTTCGGGCCCGGCAGCGGTGTGACAATTTTTGGTAATGCTTCTCTTAACATTTCTTACCTCCTTGGTAGTGTTATGTAATTTGCCTCCCGGTTGACGCCGGGGGGCATTCAATACCTATTTGTATTTTAACATATTTCATCAGACTTGCCCGGAATATTTTCTGTCTTTTTTGAACATTCGTGTCATCCGCGGCACATTATGTTGCTGAATTCATTTTCTCTCCTCGCGGCGACGTTCCTCGAGTTCTTTGGCGGCCGCGATGCTGGCCTTATCTGCTGGCGTCAGGTCGATGTCCTTGTCTCCATCCTTGCCTTCCGTCAGCGTAGCGCCGAGATTGATGGCGGACTTTTCAAGTTCCAGGATGATATTGTTGATCTTGGCCAACTGCTCGGGGGAGGTGTCCTGTCCCACAGCCAGGTCCGTATTATAAATGATGTCTTCGAGCCTGCGCCGCACATTGAACAGATTGTGTCTGGCTTCGTTGATCGTTCTCTCATCCACCGCTTCAGCCATTGCCTCGCTCATGCTGATGAGCTCGCCGCTGGCTGCCTCCAGCTCATACTCGGCGTTGGCGTTCACGACCACGAGTTCAAGTCCGAGTTCCTCCTGCACCGTCTTGGCCAGATCGGTCTTGGCATCCGGTTCTCCGTGGACCAGGAAGATCTTCTTAGGAACTACCTGGAAGCCCCGCAGCCAGTCGACCAGTCCGTCTCTGTCCGCATGGCCCGAGAAGCCCTCCAGGTTATGGATCTTCGCCTTGACCTGAATCTTCTCACCAAACAGGGTGACTTCCTGTGCTCCCTCCACGAGCATCCTTCCGAGCGTGCCCTCCGCCTGATAGCCGACGAACACGATGCTGTTTCGCGCATCCCAGAGATTGTGCTTCAGGTGGTGCCGAATCCGCCCCGCCTCGCACATGCCGCTCGCGGATATGATCACCTTCGGATCGTGGTTGATATTGAGCCACTGGGACTCTTCACTGGACTTGGTGAATTTCAGGTTCTTGAAATCCAGAGGATTGTCCCCCCGGCTGATATAGTCCTTGGTCTCATCGTCGAAGACCTGGGCGTTCTTCTTGAAGGCATCCGTCGCGTTCTTTGCCATCGGGCTGTCCACATACACCATCAGGTTCTCAAAATCCCTGCGGTACTGCGAATCCGAGTCGATCACGCGGTTGAGTTCGTAGATCAGCTCCTGCGTCCTGCCGACCGCAAAGGATGGGATGACCGTGTTGCCTCCCCTTCTGGCCGTGTCGCGGATGATGTTCATCAGTTTATGTACATCCATGGCGTTTTCCGGATGCAGCCGGTTGCCGTAGGTCGACTCCATGATCACGTAGTCCGCCTTCTTGATGATCGTCGGATTGCGCAGAATCGGCCGGTCCATTACACCGAGGTCTCCGGAGAAGACGATCTTCGACACATTGTCATCTTCCTTCAGCCAGAGTTCTGTGATCGCTGAGCCCAGGATATGCCCTGCGTCGTTGAAGCAGATTCTGATATCATCGCTGATCTCCAGCAGCTGATCGTACAGCACCGGCTTCACCTGCTTCAGAGCGACCTCCGCGTCGTGCGTCGTATAGAGCGGCTCTACCTGCGGCCGGCCCGCCCGCTCGTTCTTGCGGTTGTGCCACTCCGCTTCCTTCTCATGAATATATGCGCTGTCCCGGAGCATGATCTCCAGCAGGTCTGCCGTCGCGTCCGTGCAGTAGATCGGACCGGTAAATCCCCGCTTCACCAGAAGCGGAATCCTGCCGCAGTGATCAATGTGGGCATGGCTGAGCACCATCAGATCCACGTCGGACGGATCGAACGGGAACGGCTCCTGGTTCAGTTCGTCCTGCGCCTTGCCTCCCTGAAACTGTCCGCAATCGAGCAGAATCTTATTGTTTCCCGCCGTGATCAGATGACAGGATCCTGTCACACCTGTTGTTGCTCCGCAAAATTGAATCTTCATGAATTCGACCTCCTTTGTATACCGATATTATACCCTAAACGCTTTCCACATGCAAAGGCAGGCCTGCCTTTTTACATGAGAAAAGAACCGCTATTCAGCGGTTCCTCTCTCAAAAAGAATTCAGTGTAGTCTGGATTCCCTATATTCAGTATTTTCCGGTCATCCGTTCTTATTCGTAGTGCGCCTTCAGGCTCAGAGTCTTGTCCTTTCTGGCGTCCTTCTTGAACTTGATGTGGGACGGATCATCCTTCTCGCGGACTGCATTGCCGTTCTCATCGCGTACCTTCCACTTGATCTCTCCCGGAGTGATGCATTCCTGTACAGGACATACATTCAGGCAGAGGTGGCAGCCAACGCAGTTGTCGTTGAGTTCAGGCCGGCGTTTCTTCTCGTTCCAGTCGATCGCCTGGTGAGCAGCGTCGTAGCAGGAGATGTAGCATCTGCCGCAGCCGATGCACTTCTTCTCATCGAAGTGAGGCAGGCACTTGTAGTCTCTGTTCAGATCCTCAGCCGGAATGATGTTCGGCAGAGCGCATCCGATGAACTCGTCCAGGCTGTTCAGGCCTCTCTCCTCCATGAAGAACTGCATGCCGGAGATCATATCCTCTACGATCCGGTAGCCGTACTGCATGATCGCCGTGGTGACCTGTACGTTACGGCAGCCGACTGCCAGGAATTCCGCAGCATCTCTCCATGTCTCGATGCCGCCGATACCGGACATCTCGTGGCCATGACCGAAATCATACTTACCGCGTTCACGAACCAGATCGTCGATTTCCTTGCACTGGTTCACCTGCGTACAGAACCGCAGAGCGATCGGCTTGACTGCAGCGCCGGAATAACCGGAAATCGAAGATTTACCGTTGACGACCGGCATTGCCGTCATGTTCTCAAAGTCCACATTGGTGATGGACTTGATGGTGTTGATCGCGGATACCGCTGCTGCGCCGCCCTTGATTGCGGCCAGAGCGTGTTCTTCCATATTCTTGCAGTTCGGTGTCATCTTGGCGATGAACGGAATGTCCGTCGTCTCGGATACTGCCTTTGCATAGGTGTATACCAGCTCATTGTTGGTACCGACGTCCGAACCCATGTCATGTGAGGTCATCTGCGGACAGGAGAAGTTACCCTCAATCAGCTTGACGCCCGCCTCATCGCACATCTTGGCCAGCTGTTTCCATTCGTCCACGTTGGAGCCCATGATGGTAGCTACGGTGACGTGATCCGGATAGTCTCTGCACAGTCTGTAGATGTATTCAAAGTTCAGTTCTGTCGGTTTGTCTGAAATCTGCTCCATGTTCTTGAATCCGAGCCATGGCAGACCTTCCTTGTTGGTCTGGTCGAATCTCGGTGAACACTCATCCGCTACGAAGATGCCGACGGTCTTGAAGAAGCATCCGCCCCATCCGGTCTCGTAGCACTTCGCAACCATGTCATAATTGCCGCCTACAGGAGATGATGAGAGGAAGAACGGATTCTGACAATCAACACCCAGATATTTAATGGATAAATCTTTCTTTGCCATTCTACTTCACTCCTTTCTTCTCAAGATACGCAATCATGGCTGCCGCCGCTTCCTTACCTTCTGCTACGGCTTCGACAACTGTCTTGCCGCCGTTTACGATGTCGCCGCCTGCGAAGTACTTATCACCGGCCTTGCCCTTGGTCGCCTTGATCAGGCCTTTCTTCGGATCCAGCTTGACCGGAGCGATCTCGCTCATATCCTCCGGACTCTGGCCTGTTGCGAATACCAGGGTGTCAGCGCCGAACTCGGCCTTGGCTTCTCTGTCGTAGAATCCCTTGGCCTCGACCTTCTTGATCTTGGTCTTGGTTCCCGTTGCTGCGACTGGATAAAGGCCTGTTGTGATGCCGATGCCCAGTGACAGAGCATAGTGGAACTCGTTGATGTTCGCCGGCGCTTCCTCGATGGATCTTCTGTAGAGGATCCGTACGTCTTCTGCGCCAAGCAGCTTGGCTGTGACCGCGCAGTCAACTGCAACGTCTCCGCCGCCGACGACGATGACCTTCTTGCCCGGATCGAAGTCCTTTTTCTTGGTTCTTGCTTCCTTCAGGAAGTCGATCGCGGAGTAAACGCCCTTCAGTTCCGCACCCGGGAACTCATGGGCATCCAGATTCGCGCTCCAAAGGCCTGCGCCGATGAATACAGCATCATACTCTTCCAGGTCTGCAGCCTTCACTTCCTTGTTGCAGACGATCTTCACGCCCAGTCCCTTCACGGTCGAAATGTCGTGATCTACGACTGCCTGCGGGAGTCTTGACGGAGTGATGCCATAGGTCAGGACGCCGCCCGGCTTGGCTTCTCTCTCGAAGACCGTAACTTTATAACCCACTTTGGCAAGCTCTGCCGCGCAGGCCAGCGACGCCGGACCCGCACCGACACAGGCGATCTTGCCCGGTTTCTTCTCCTTCGGTGCCTGCAGGGTCTTCATCTTGAAGAGCTTCTCCTGCTCAATTGCGTATCTCTGCAGCTTACCGATCTCGATCGGCTTGTCGATACCGCATCTGGAGCATGCTTCCTCACAGAGATTGTCATAAGGACAGACTCTCGCACATGTGCCACCCAGCACGTTGGCGCTTCTGATCGTCTCAGCAGCACCCTTTACATTTCTGAACCGGATCGATCTGATGAACTTAGCCGGATCTGTTCCTGCCGGGCAGCCTTTGCTGCATGGTGCATCGTGGCACAGAAGGCATCTCGCTGCTTCTTCCATAGCAGTTCTGTGGGTAAAACCTGCTACGGCTTCAGCAGTATACTTTCCTTTTGCAATTTTACTCAATTTACTACCTCCTTTATTAGCGTCCGCGATAACTTTTACCTGATAATGTAGCAATATAGAAATGATATATGATGATTAAGATAGCAGACCGACGGAGCGAAAACCGCCCCGCCGGTCAATTGTGTCCGTTAAACGGGATTAGAATTCGTCAGATGCGTCGCACTTCAGAACTGCGTTCAGGCAAGCGGTTGCAGCTGCTGTGCAGTCTTCGTCGGATACGTGCTCAGGCTCGCAGTGAGACAGACCCTTCTCTGTTCTGGAGAAGATCATCGTTGTCGGGATGACATATGCGCAGAACTGTGCATCGTGGCCGGCTCCGGACAGGATCCTCTGCCACTTGGTTCCCAGTTCCTTGTTCATCTCTTCCATGGACTCTTCTACGAATCCGATCAGTCTTGCATCGAACGGAACGGTATCTCTTACCCACTGTTCCTTGATCTCGCACTTGCACTGCTGCCATTCCTGAGCAGCCAGTTCCTTCAGGATCTCCATGCAGTGTGCTCTGACTTCCGGATCCGGATGTCTGACGTCGAGGGACATGTAGACTTCATCAGGAATAACTGTGTGGATACACGGATGTGCCTGAATCTCGCCTGTGGTGAATACGAATTCCGGCTGACCGGAAGCTACGACTTCCTTGTTGTACTCGTCGTATCTCTTGTGCAGCTCGCACAGGAAGTCTGCGCATGCGTGCAGAGCGTCATGTCTCTTAGCCATCGGGAATGTGCCTGCGTGTGCGGAGAATCCGTAGAATCTGATCGCATAGTTGAACATACCCATAACCAGCTGAACCGCACCGATTTCATTGCCTGCATCCTCGAGGATCGGGCCCTGCTCCAGGTGAGTTTCAAACATAGCGCAATACTTGTCCGGGCTCAGTCTGTTTTCCTTCGGGCCCTTCCACTTGCTGGCAGCCAGCGCTTCACCGAAGTTAGCGAACGGAGAATCATCCATCGGCTTGGAAGCCATCATGTTGTCATACTCGAAGTTCGGCTTCAAGGAATCCGGCAGATAATCATAGCAGATGATTCCGGAAACCATCATTGCCGGCGGATACAGGGATCCTTCCTCGTTGGTCCAGATCATTGCTGTGATCGGGTGCTTATGCGGAATGTTCTCTGCTGCGATTGTCTCGAGAACTTCCATACCTGTCATAACGCCCTCGATACCATCGTAGTTACCGCCGTTCTTAACGGAGTCAACGTGGGATCCCATGACGATTCTCTTAGCATTCGGATCAGAGCCTTCCAGAGTTGCATACATGCACGCTACGTCGTCGCATTCTACCTTAGCGCCGATCGCTTCCATTCTCTTCTTGAACTCTTCTCTTGCCATGTCTGCTTCCTTGGACAGGGAGTATCTTGTGATACCGCCGTGACCTGCGTCACCAAACTGTGCAAAGGTTCTGATTTTGTCAGACATTCTCTCTAAACTACACTGATACATAACATTAGCCTCCTTTTTCATACGATATGAAATTCGATATTTGCAGCCGGTTGAAACCGGTTACATTCATACTTTAATTATAATCAGTTTTCAGAATATTTCAAGCCCTTTTGCACAAGATTCTTTAGATTTAAGAAAAAAGAAGGGAATCTTCCCTTCTTTTATAGCAAATATGTACTAACATGTCCTTTTTCAGCCCCGAAGCAGTACGAAGTTGCCGGCCAGAGCACCTCTGACCGGTACCGGTTTCATCAGCAGCCGAATCACAGCCCCAAAGACAACTTTCCCGCCGGGCAGACAAAGGTACAGAGTCCGCATCCCACGCACTTTGTCCGATCGACGTGCACGGTCTGTCCTGCCTTTGAGATCGCGTTGTACATGCAGGTGTCCACGCAGCGGGTGCAGTTTTCGGCGCACGGCACGCCTGTCACAGTACTGACAAATGGCTCATACCGCATCTCATCAAAGGACTTGAGGTTGCCCAGGGCCCTTCCGCAGATCTCGTCCGCAGAGGCGATCCCCTGCGCCTTCATCCATTCTTCCATTCCCTCTGTGATCTGACGGATGACCCCTTTGCCCTGCAGCATGGCCGCGGTTCCGACCTGCACGGTGGATGCGCCCAGCATCATGAATTCCAGAGCGTGCCTGGCCGTGCTGATCCCTCCGATCCCCGAGATCGGAATGTCCACCGTCTGCGCGATGGTCGCCACCGAGGCCAGTGCCATCGGCCGGATGTAATCCCCGGAAACACCGCCATAGGTCGAGAGCACCGGCTGCGCCTTATCCAGATTCACACCCAGGATCCCCCGGACCGTATTGATTGCGCTGACGCCGCTGCCGCCTGCCTGACGGACAGCCTTGGCCACCTTGGAAATGTTGGTCGTATTCTGTGAGAGTTTGACCATCACGGGAATGCCGACTGCCGCGACAACGGCCTTGGTCATTTCATAGATCACGTCAGCATGAGAGGCAACGACCTCCAGAGCCTCCAGCATCGGATTCGAAACGGACAGTTCGATGGCATCCGCCCCGAATTTCTCGAGCTTGCTCGCAAGGTAGGCCAGTTCTGACGGAGAGTGCGCTGAGATACTTCCGATCACAACACCTCCGTCCGCCTTGGCAATTTCCATCTCGCGCTCCCATCCCTCGATCTGGATGTCGCTGTAGAGCCGGATATTCTGCGCTCCATGTTCATCACAGGCGATTCGCGGGCCGACATCCATCAGGATGTCGCTGACGATGCTCTCGGTGACCACCGCGCCGGCTCCCGCCGCGATCGACTCATGCAGGCTCGCACCGTCTCTGTTCCACGGTCCCGCCGCAACGATGACCGGATTATTCAATTCAATTCCCAGAAAATTCGTCTTCAGCATGAGCAGTACCTCCCCAGGCCTTTTCCTTCCTAGAACATCTCTCCGATCCGCTCCTTATGTCCGCAGGACTTGCGGATCCGCATCCGCGGGCGCAGCAGAATGTTCCGTTCCTCATTCGATTCCCCGCTGATCATATCGAACAGAATGCGGGCGCCGAAAATCCCCATCTTTCGCAGCGGAAGTTCTACCGTCGTCAGCTTCGGCTCGATCAGATTGGACATCCGGTTGTTTCCGAAGCCCGCCACTGCGACGTCCTCCGGAATCTGGTAGCCGCTGTCCTTCAGCGCATCGATCGCTCCATAGGCGATCTCATCGCTGGTTGCGAAGATTGCATCCGGCAGGCCTTGCAGGATCATCTTTTTCGCGCTGATATAACCACCTTCGATCGAGTTCTCCGTTGCGATCGTCAGTTTTTCATTTACCTTCATCCCGTTGGCTTTCAGGATATTTTTGTAGCCGATCAGCATCTCCCGGGTCTCCTGCTCCGGATCATTGCCGCAGAGAAACCCGATGGACCTGTGTCCTACCTCGATCAGGTGGGCGATCATTTCCGCAACGCCGGCGCGGCAGTCGACCTTGACCGAGTTCGCACTGTCGTTTTCAAGATGTTCTCCGATCAGAACGATCGGGATCTTCTCCTGCTCGATCTGGGCAAGGTGCTTCTCGTCCAGCGTTGAAAAGAGCAGAATGATTCCGTCGACGCGCCGCGTGATCAGCTGTGTAATGTACTCCTGCTCCATGCGCGGGTCCTTCTCCGCGCTGCAGATGAAGGTGATATACCCCTTGACCCTGGCGACCTCTTCCACACCGCCCGCAATCTCCATATAGGAGCTGTGCAGCATGTGGGGCATCACGATTCCGATGGTCTTCGTTTTGTTAAAATTCAGACCCTGGGCGAACCAGTTCGGCGTATACTCCGCCTCTTTCATCACCCGCTCGATTTTTTCTCTGGTTGCCGGCGCTACGGTCTCAGGATGGTTCATGACTCTGGATACTGTTGCGACCGAGACACCCGCAGCCTTTGCGATCTGCTTGATGTTCATATTCTTTTATTCCTCCGGTCTGCCCTTCAGACTGAATGTTTTCCCATCGGTAATGGTGACCTGCACCATTTGTCCGACCAGTTCCTCTTCCCCGGGAAAGTCCACCAGTTTGAACCCGTCGGTTCTGCCGCTCAGGATCCCGTCACCTTTGCGGCTGGCTCCATCCACCAGGACCTGCATCGTCCGTCCGATATATTCCTGATTCTTTCGCAGGCTGATCGCATTCAACGTATCGACGAGCCGGTTAAACCGCTCGTGCTTGACCTCTTCGGGGATCTGATCCTCATACTCCGCCGCAGGCGTTCCCGTCCGTTTCGAGTACAGGAAGGTAAATGCAGAGTCATACTCGACTTCTTTTACCAGCCGCAGCGTATCTTCAAAATCCTCTTCGGTCTCGCCCGGAAAACCGACGATGATGTCCGTACTGATCGTGATGTCCGGGGCCGCCTGCCGCAGCCTGCGCACCAGATCCAGATACTGCTCGCGAGAGTATCTGCGATTCATCTTCTTCAGTACCCGGGTGCTGCCCGACTGCACCGGAAGGTGGATATACCGGCAGAGTTTGCTGCAGTCCCGAAAGGCCCCGATCAGTCTGTCCGACAGGTCCTTTGGGTGAGACGTCATAAACCGGATCCGCTCCAGACCCTCGATTTTTTCCAGTGCGTAGATCAGATCCGTAAAATCCCAGGTTCTTTCCTCGCCGCTCCTTGCCGGGTCGCTGATCCCGCGGTAGGAGTTGACGTTCTGACCGAGCAGGGTGACTTCTCTGACCCCGTCTGCAGCCAGCGCCGTGATTTCTTCAATGATATCCTCCGGATGACGGCTCTTCTCCCTCCCTCTGGTATATGGCACGATGCAGTAGGTACAGAAGTTGTTGCAGCCGTACATGATATTGACAAACGCCTTGTGCCGGAAGAGTCTTTCGGCAGGAAGTCCCTCCACGATCCGGTCCATGTCCTCGTAGATCCGTTCCACTCTCGTTTTCCGGGCGCTTCGGATCTCATGCTTTGCCCGGGTATAGTCCCGGTCATCCAGCGGGATCAGTTCGGTGTTCTCCCCGGCCCCTTCCGGTTCCTCCGCCAGAGCGTTTTTCGCCCTGTACATCTGCTGCAGCATCTGCGGGAACTCGTGGATATTATGCGTGCCGAAGATCACGTCCACCCACGGGTACTGCCGGCGCACCTGCGTGACGATGTGCTCCTGCTGCATCATGCAGCCGCAGACACATGCCGCAAAGGCAGGATTGACCGCCTTCTGCTTCTTCAGCTGCCCGAGCGTGCCGAAGAAGCGCTTGTCCGCGTTTTCCCTGACGCTGCAGGTGTTGATGACCACGATATCCGCGTCCGAGCGGTCCGCCGCTTCCGTGCACCCTTCCTCCCGGAGCATTCCGGCAATGATCTCCGAATCGTGTTCATTCATCTGACAGCCAAAAGTAATAATGTGATATGTCTTTCCTTTTAATTCCTGCATCTATGCTCTCTCGTGCTTCTTTTCTCTGCCCATCAGCATCTCGATGGCTTCGGAAGCCTTCAGTTCGCCTCTGGAGACGTGATAGATCGCGTCGGTGATCGGCATCTCTACGCCGACTTCCGCAGCGAGTTCATACGCTGCCTCCGCTGTGTACATGCCTTCTACGACCATTCCGACTTCCTTCACAGCAGCATCCGGCGCCATTCCCTCTCCGATCAGGAAACCGCAGCGGCGGTTCCTTGAGTGCATGCTCGTGCATGTCACGATCAGATCTCCGGTTCCGGCAAGGCCTGCGAAGGTATCTCTCTGTGCGCCCAGTTTTTCCCCGAGCCGCATGATCTCAGCAAGACCGCGGGTCATCAGGGCTGCCTTTGCATTATCGCCAAATCCCATGCCGTCGGAGATCCCGGCGCCAAGAGCGATGATGTTCTTCAGCGCGCCCCCGAGTTCTACGCCGATGACATCATCGGTCGTATAGACGCGGAACCGGTCCGTCATAAACAGGTCCTGGATGGCCTTTTCAGCCTCGGGATTCTGTGATGCGACCGCCACGGTTGTCGGCATTCTCCTGCCGACTTCTTCCGCGTGTGATGGGCCCGAAAGAACCACATACCGGTCCATGTTAAAATACTCGGACGCGATCTCTGAGAGCCGCTTATGCGTACCGCGCTCGATTCCTTTCGCAACGTTGATCAGCAGCATATCCTCTGTGATATAAGGCTTTGCTGCCTCTGCGGCGCTGCGAAAATGCTGCGCCGGCGCGGAGAACAGAACGACATCCGCCCCCCTGATCGCATCTTCATTGGTATAGGCAAATGAAATATTCTCATTCAGAGGCACTCCCGGAAGATAATCTGTATTTTCCCGGCTGCTTTCCATTCTGCGCAGATGCTGCTCATCCACATCGTAAATGCGAACCCCGCAGCCCTTGCCCGCCAGAACCGTTGCGAGAGCAGTGCCCCAGCTGCCTGCGCCGATGATCCCTACTGTCTTCATTGATCTTCCTCCTTTTTGTCCTTACCTTTTTCTTTATCAAATATGCTCAGGACCGGCTCCTCACCATGGATGAGTCGGACGATATTTGCCCTGTGTTTGATGATCATCACGGCCGCCATGACCGCGGCGTAGACGAAAAACCCCGGTTCCATAAAGATCGCCAGCACGGCAAAGCAGATCGCGCCCACGATGGAGCCCAGCGACATCCTCTTCGAAGTGAAGACGACGATGGCAACGATCACCAGCGAGATCAGCGCCAGCAGCGGTTTCACCGCAAGCACCGCTCCGAACGCCGTGGCAACGCCCTTTCCTCCCTTGAATCTGTAGATGATCGGGAAGACATGGCCCAGAAATACGAAGAGCGCGCTGAGATAGCCGCCGATCGTGCCCATCAGAAGGATTCCGATGAGGACCGCTACTACCCCCTTCAGGATATCAACGATGCAGGTGATGGCTCCGGCTTTCTTCCCCATCACGCGCAGGGCATTGGTCGTTCCCGCGTTGCCGCTGCCTGCGCTTTTGATGTCGATGCCCTGCCTTTTCGCCATGATGGTGGACGGCGAAATGTTGCCCAGAAAATACGCGATCAGACAGGTGCAGGCCATCAGAGCGATCAGGGCCGGCATGCTGTGGATTCCATTGTCCATATTAGGCTTCCTCCTTCTCACCCTTTTCACGGAAGACGAATTTCAGCGACGTTCCCTCAAATCCAAACGCCTCGCGGATCTTGTTCTCCAGGTACCTGGAGTAGGAAAAATGCATCAGCGGGCGCGAGTTGATTTTGAAAGAGAACAGGGGCGGCTTCACGCCAACCTGGGTCACATAGTAGATCTTCAGGCGTTTGCCCTTATCCGACGGCGGCTGCTTCATCATCGTCGCATCGGTGATGACCGTGTTCAGCTGCCCGGTCGGCACCCGCATGGCGCGGTTTTCGGCGACGTATTTTGCCATCCGGATGACCTCTGCCGTCCGCTGGCCCGTCAGGGCCGAAATGAAGACCGCAGGCGCATAGGACATGAAGGTCAGTTCCCGCGCGATCTCCTTTCGGAATTCGTTCATGGTTCCCGTCTCCTTCTCGACGAGGTCCCACTTATTGACGCAGACCACGATCCCCTTGCCCGCTTCATGCGCGATCCCGGCGATCTTTTTGTCCTGCTCCGTGATTCCTTCGGTCGCATCGATCATCAGCATGCACACATCGCAGCGCTCGATGGCTGCTACGGCGCGGAGCACGCTGAACTTCTCGATGTTCTCGTTTACCTTGCTCTTTCTGCGGATCCCCGCCGTATCGATCAGCAGATAGTCCTCGCCTTCAAAGTGAAACGGCGTGTCAATCGAGTCACGGGTCGTTCCCGCGATCGGAGAAACGATGACCCTGTTTTCCCCGAGCAGCCGGTTGATCAGCGAGGATTTGCCGACGTTCGGTTTGCCGATCATCGC
>JAZNNY010000008.1:0-28810 GCA_045580505.1 Lentihominibacter sp. | reverse complement strand
GAGTAGCGTCCCCTTTCCTGCCGAGAAGCGTCCCCTGTCCTGCTAACTTGTCTCCTATGCGTTCATAATATCGATGTTTTCACCCGTCAGTCCAATATAGGCGCCCTGCGCCGCTTCCGGCGCCTCCGGGTGGGCCAGAAGCCACTTGTTGGCTGCCCGCAGCATCTGATCCTCCATGTTGTTTGCCTTGATCTGCGGCATGGCCTCATTGGTTCCCTTCGGCAGGATGACCGCTACACGAAAACCGATTTCCTCACTGACATGGCAGGGAGCGTAATGCAGTGTTGTGGCATACACCTCTACGAGGGTTCCCGCCGGAACCAGAAACGCCTTTACCTTCGATGTATCAAGCTGATGGTTCTCGATCTCATCTTCTCTTCCGAGAAGCAGAATGAAGGCATCTGTCCCGATGTTGAGTTCGCTGCTGCGGTGGTATTCCATGCAGTTCAGCTTCGTATTCTTTCCCCAGCACATGCCTACCTGAACCGTCAGACCTCCGAACCCTCGGTTCTGAAATTCCGCAGAGTCAGCGGCTTCCTCCAGAGCCGGGATGCTGCACTCGTAGGCAGTCCCCTGCTCCGGCAGCGGGATCTGCTTCATTGCCTGCAGGAGTTTTTCCGTCTGGTATCCCTGCAGGACCTTCCCGTAGGGAGCGAACTCCCTGTCATTCACTGAATATATTTTCATCATGTCTTCCTCCTACTCCTGTCCCGCCAGCAGGTAATTGATGAACTGCTGAGCTGTCCGGCCGGACAGACCTCCATGGGCCAGTTCCCACTTGTTTGCTTCTTTCTTCAGTTCCTCTTCGCTGGTCTCAATCCCCGAGCGGCGGGCCAGTTCGTAGACGATCTCGTAGTATTCCTTCGTGGTCGGCCGCATGTATCCGATGGTGACGCCGAACCGGTTGAAGAGCGACAGTTTCTCCTCGACGGTGTCGGAATGGTGCTTGTCGTTCTGGTTGTCCTCGTCGTTTCTGTCGGTCCAGCTTTCACGAATCAGGTGACGGCGGTTGGATGTGGCATAGATGAGGATGTTTTCGGGTCTTGTCTCTACACCGCCTTCGATTACGGCCTTCAGGAACTTGTATTCGACCTCGTGCTCCTCAAAGGAGAGATCGTCCATATAGATGATGAACCGGTAGTTGCGGTTCTTGATCTGCGCGATGATCGCCGAGAGGTCGCGGAACTGATGCTTATAGATTTCGATCATCCGCAGCCCCTGATCATAGTATTGGTTAGCGATGGCCTTGATGCTGGTGGACTTGCCGGTGCCGCTGTCTCCAAAGAGGAGCACATTGTTGGCCCTGCGTCCTTTGACGAAGGCTTCCGTGTTTTCAACGAGCTTCGCCTTCTGCAGCTCATAGCCAACAAGATCGTCCAGCAGGACCGTATCCATGTTATTGATCGGACGGAAGACCAGGCGGTCAGTCACGTTCTCGTCCAGGCGGAAGGCCTTATTGAGACCGAACAGGCCCACGCCCTGATCCCGGTAGGCATCCGTGACCAGCGTGAAGAATTCATCCTCATCGCGTGCAGCAGCCAGCCTGCCCGAAAGTGCCCTGACCTTCTCGCTGACATTCCGGTTGTACATCTTCTCCGTCTTCCGGATCGCCGTGTAACTGGTAATCATGGAGAAGGTGCTGATTCCGAGCGCTTCTTCGATCGGTTTGAAATCATAAGAGAACAGGTCCATGAAAATGCGAAAATCATTTCGAACCAGGTCGTTCACGGTCCCGTTTCCGGGGCCGGTCTTCTCACAGGTGAGGGAAAACGGATTCTCATTCATCAGCAGGTACCAGGTCAGATAGTCCTGCCAGAGGTTTCCGTCAAATCCGTAGTCCGTTGCCGTCTGCAGCAGGTGCTTCACCTGTGTATTGATCCGCCGGACCAGTTCTTCCCTCTCGCAGCTGCCCTGATCAAATGCGCGGAAGATTTCCCCCATCTGATACAGGATGCTGCCCTGATCCAGGTCTCCATACATCAGCAGCGCCGATAATTTCTTATACATACACTGTATCCTCCGGTTCTTAGAACAGTCCCTTCAGTGCCGGATAGAATTTCCGCCATTTCTGATACTTCTTCTCGTACATTGCAGCCAGTTCCGGATCCGGACTGACCTTCTCTGCAACACGCGCGATCTTCCCCGCCGCCTCTTCTACGCTGGCAAACGTGCCGCAGCCGACAGCCGCCAGAATGGCTCCTCCGAGGGACGGCCCTTCTTCGACCTCGGGAATCTCCAGTTCCAGGTTCAGCACGGCCGCCAGGATCTTTCTCCAGAGCGGGCTCTTCGCCCCGCCTCCGCAAAGTCTGGACCGGCTGATTTCAAGGCCCTTTTCTCTGGCGATCTCAAGGGAGTCGCGCAGACCGAAGGCAACGCCCTCCAGCACCGCCTGGGTCAGATCCCTCCGGGTCGTGTCCATATGCATGCCGATAAATGCTCCCCGCGCCGCCGGGTCATTGTGCGGAGACCGCTCTCCCATCAGGTAGGGAAGGAAGTATACTTCGTGCTCCTTTCCCAGATCGATCGGCCGCTGCTCCCGTTCATAGTAATCCGTATGCAGGATCTCCTCGCACCACCACTTGTTGCAGGAGGCCGCGCTCAGCATGCATCCCATCAGATGCCAGCACCCATCTGCGTGGCAGAAGGAATGCAGGGCGTGGTTGCCCGGATCGATGAAGCTCGTGCTTGAAACGAACAGGGTTCCGGAGGTTCCCAGCGAGATATTGCACATGCCTTCCCCCGTAACTCCGGTTCCGATCGCAGCTGCCGCATTGTCTCCGGCGCCGATGACGACCTTTACCTCCGGCGACAACCCAAGGACAGCAGCGATGTCCTCACGCAGAGTCCCCACTACATCGCTGCTCTCACAAAGGCAGGGCAGCTGGTCTTCTCTGATTCCGCAGATTTCCAGCATTTCAGGAGCCCATCTCCGGTTCTTCACATCCAGCAGGAGCATGCCGGAAGCATCGGAATAGTCCGTGGCAAATGCTCCGCACAGGCGGTAGCAGAGGTAATCCTTCGGGAGCATGATCTTTGCCGCGCGGGCAAAATGCTCCGGCTCGTGCTCCCGCACCCACAGGATCTTTGGGGCAGTAAACCCTGCGAAAGCGATATTGCCGGTATAGTCCGCCAGTTTCTCCTCGCCGATCACCTGATTGAGATAGTCCGTCTCCTCCTGGGTCCTGCCGTCATTCCAGAGAATGGCCGCCCGGATCACCTGATCGCAAGCGTCCAGCATGACGAGACCGTGCATCTGTCCGCCGAATCCGATTCCGGCCACCTGCGACCGATCCTCTGCCTTCAGCAGTTCTCCGATGCCGGCGATGGTCTCGTTATACCAGTCCAGCGGATCCTGCTCGGACCAGCCTGCCTTTGGAAAATGCAGCGGGTATTCCCGGCTGACGGTGTTTCTGATCGTTCCGTTTTCATCCATCAGCAGCAGTTTGACCGCCGATGTACCAAGGTCGATTCCGATGTACAGCATGCTCTCCTCCTATTTCGCGAACGGGTTCTCCCCTTCGTATCTATCTCCTTCCGGATGGTTGTATCCGATCTCCGCCGGCTCCACGCCGATGAATTTCAGGGCGTCGTACAGAACCTTCCCGTAGCGGCCGAACATGACGGCGCCGTGATGCGGGAAGTGCTTCTCGATCAGCCAGTACCGGTAGAATCTTCCGAACTGAGGGATCGCGAACACGCCGATAGAACCGAAGGACCTGGTCGCTACCGGGAGCACCTCTCCCTCAGCGGCGTAAGCCCTCAGGCCGCCGTCCGCCGTGGCCTGCAGGCGGTAGAATGTGATATCGCCGGGCTTGATGTCGCCCTCGATGGTTCCGTCGCACCACTCCTTCGGATGGGTGTTGGCCATGATCCTCTGATAGGACAGGTGCGGGCTGCAGAGCTTGCCGGAACAGGTATTGCCGCAGTGGAAGCCCATGAAGGTATCGCTGTGCGCATAGTCGCGGCTGCACTTTCCGAGGATGCTCTCCTGGTACATATCCTTTGGCACGGTATTGTTGATGTCGAGAAGCGTGACCTCATCCTGCGAGAGGCAGAGGCCGATGTATTCCGACAGCGTCCCGTAGATGTCAACCTCGCAGCTGACCGGGATCCCACGCTGCATGAGCCGACTGTTGACATAACAGGGCACGAAGTGGAACATGTCCTGAAAGGCCGGCCAGCACTTGGTCGTCAGCGCCACGTACTTGCGGTATCCCCTGTGCTCCTCTACCCAGTCCAGCAGGGTCAGTTCGTACTGAGCGAGTTTCGGGAGCATGTCCGGAGCCTCGCCGTCCGCATATCCCATTTCGGCAGCCATATCCGCTGCGACTTCCGGGATCCTCGCATCGCCTTCGTGCTTCTGATAGGCTTCGAACAGGTCCAGTTCGGACTCTTCCTCGATCTCAACGCCCAGATTGAAAAGCTGCTTGATTGGGGCATTGCAGGCCATGAAGTTGGCCGGCCGCGGACCGAAGGAGATGATCTTGAGATCTCTGAGCCCAAGCGCCACCCGGGCGATCGGCAGGAAGTCGTGGATCATATCGGCGCACTCCTCTGCATCCCCGCAGGGCTCATCCGGAATGTAGGCGTTCACATTCCGCAGGTCCAGATTGTAGCTGGCGTTCAGCATGCCGCAGAAGGCATCGCCGCGGCCGCCAATCAGATCATCCTGTGTTTCTTCTGCTGCCGCGCAGAACATGACCGGGCCGTCAAAGTGCCTGGCGAGCAGGGTCTCTGAGATCTCCGGGCCGAAATTCCCAAGGTAGACGCAAAGAGCGTTGCATCCGGCGCTTTTGACATCTGCCAGAGCGTTCACCATATCGATCTCGCTCTCGATGATCGTGACCGGACACTCGTAGAGATCCGCTGCTCCATACTTCGCTTCATAGGCGCCCCTGACGGCGGCCCGCCGCCGGGTGGTCAGTTCCGCCGGAAAGCAGTCCCGGCTGACACCGACGATTCCGATTTTTACTTCTGGTATGTTATTCATAAATCAACCCTCCGTTGTTCAAAAAAGGCGGCTGTCAGACGTTTAAGGAGGCAGTCTGACAGCCGCGTTAGCTTTGCTCTTTAACTATTTACAGGTCGGTCCATACGGCTCCGTTTTCGCTTGAAGCAACGCAGGCTTCAATGAATTTCACGCCTTCCATGCCGTAGTCAGCATCCGTGAAGTCCAGATCTTCCGATGTACATGCCTCGCCATTCACAGCCTTCAACACTGCATTCTGAAATGCCTTGTAGATGTTGGCAAAGGCCGTTGTCAGTCCCTCAGGGTGTCCGCTTGGGAGTCTGGACCAGGCGGCTGCCTGGCCGTCTGCGCCGGCGGCGCCGCGCGCGTAGACTCTGGTCGGCTCTCCCTTCGGCGTTACGCTGAGGAAATCCGGCTTCTCCTGAACCCATTCGATGGCTCCCTTGCTGCCGAAGATCCGTACAACAAGTCCGTTATAGTGACCTGCTGCGACCTGTGAACTGGAGAATACTCCATGACTGCCGTTTTCCAGTTCCACCAGTATATTAGCATTGAGATCGAGCTCGTGTCCATACTTATCCAGCATCGCGCAGACGCGTTTTGTTTTCAGTCCGGTCATGTAGGTCACTGCCGCTTCAATGTGCGTTCCGATGTCTCCGACGCAGTTGGAGATTCCCGATGACTTCGGATCCATTCTCCAAACATCCAGACTCATCTCCGCACCGGACGGCTCGACCTCATCCAGCAGCCAGTCCTGCAGGTACTCCGCGTTGACGTTGATGACCTCACCGATCTCTCCGCGGGCGATGAGTTCTCTGGCGAACTTCACCATCGCATAGCCGGTGTAGGTATAGGTCACTGCGAACAGAAGGTTCTTCTCTTCTGCAAGCGCCTTCAGCTCCGCCGCTTCCTCCGATGTGAAGCAGAGAGGCTTCTCGCAGGCTACATGGAATCCCGCTTCCAGGCAGGCCTTGGCCATTTCATAGTGGGTCCGGTTCGGCGTACAGATGCAGACGAAGTCGATCTTGTCCTCGCGGGCAGCTTCCTTCTCCAGCATCTCCTTGTAGTCCGAATAGATTCTGTCTTCCTCGAGGCCATAAGCCTGGCCGGTCGCCTTATTGGCTTCGGCCTGGTGGCTGAAGCATCCAGCCACCAGATCCGATTGGTTGTTCATCGCTATGGCAGCCCTGTGGACTCCGCCGATGAAAGCATCGAGGCGTCCCCCAAGCTGTCCGTAACGTAATCTTGTCCGTTTCATGATTCTATCCTCCGTATGCCTTATGCCTCGTTGGCGATGGCATCATCAAAGGCAAATGTCGATGGTGCGAAATCGATCTTCTTCACGAACTGCGCCGCATCGGTTGCTCCGTAGACACGATCCATTCCGGAATCTTCCCACTCAACTGAAAGCGGTCCCTGATAGTCGATGTCGTTGAGCGCACGGATGATTTCTTCGAAGTTGACATCTCCGTGTCCCGGTGAGCGGAAGTTCCAGCCGCGCTTCGCAGATCCGAAGTCGATGTGCGATCCCAGAATGCTGCTTCTTCCGTCCAGAGTGACCGCCGCGTCCTTGATGTGGACGTGGTAGATCTTATCCGCGAAGTCTCTGATGAAGAGTTCCGGCTTCATTCCCTGCCAGATCAGATGGCTTGGGTCGAAGTTGATGCCGCAGCACGGATAGTCGGACATCTTTTCCAGCATGCGCTGGGTCGAGTAATAGTCGAATGCGATCTCTGCCGGATGCACTTCGTGGGCGAACTTGATGCCTTCTCTCTCGAATACATCCAGGATCGGCGCCCACCGGTCGTGGATCTTCTGGAACCCTTCCTCGATCATCGCTTCCGTCGTCTGCGGGAAGGAGTACATGTACTTCCAGATCGGTGATCCGAGGAATCCCGTGACCACAGATGCTCCCAGCTTCTTCGCGACTACCGCAGCATACTTCATGTATTCGGTCGCCCAGGCCCGGATCTCCTCCGGCTTGTCCGCCAGTTCCGCCGGTGCGAAGTTGTTCAGACGCGGATCCGCATCATCGCCGACGCACTGGCTGATTACGTGGGTGCACAGCGCCTCACACTTCAGTCCGTTCTTGTCCAGCAGGTCCTTCACGTACTGTACATAGGAATCATCTTCATATGCTCTCTTCAGGTCGAGGTGATTGGAAACGGTTCCAAGTTCGATTCCCTCATATCCCATCGACTTGACCAGGGGGAAGAGCTCTTCCAAAGGCAGGTCTCCCCACTGCAGTGACATCATAGTTAACAGTCTCGACATGTCTGCCTCCTTATCCGATCTGGACACGGGTCATCTTACCCTTTTCTTTTCTGTACTTCTTGAAGATCTCAGCGTACTTCTCATAGTGTCTGACACAGCCTACCTGCTGCTGGTTGCCCAGAAGTTCTGCGCAGCAGTCGCAGGAGACGCACCAGTTGATTTCATCTTCTCTGTCTTCCAGATACTTGATCGGCAGGGCCTGATCCGCCAGGGACTGTCTTCCCAGAGCGATCATATCGGTGTAGCCGTGCTCGATGTTGTAGTTGCCCCAGTGGAAGGTGCTGTTCCATGCCGGGTCAACAGCATTCAGCAGGTTGTGACCATCGTTCAGTACGGAGTAAGCGCCGCCTATGACGACGACATCGTCCGGTACATTGTCCTTGATGATCTTAGCCATGGACATGTGGATGTATACGTCGTCCGGCTTTTTGCGGTTCGGCATGTGCAGTTCCATGGTGTGTGTCGGTGTTCCTGTGGATTCCAGGATGAAGTTGGCACCGCGCTCTGCCAGGCCCTTGCACAGGTCGATGGATTCGGTCAGGTCGATGATCGCTGTATCCGGACCGGCACTTCCCTGTCCGCCCGGGATACCTTCCCACATCGAGATCTTGGAACCTACGATGAAGTCCGGATCATTGACTGCCTTGCGGACGCCTTCGATCATCTTGAATGCGAAGCTGCTTCTCTTCTCCCAGGAACCGCCGTATTTCCAATCTCTGTCGTTGTACGGTCTCAGGATCTGGGAACCAAGATATCCGTGGCAGAACTTCAGGTCAACGCCGTCTGCTCCGCAGTCGTACAGAACCTTGGATGCCTTGATGAAGTCATCGATGACGCCATCTGCATACTCGTCTGTGATCAGTTCTCCGTCGAAACCGTACAGCGGCTTAACGGTCATTCTCTTAGCATCGCCGCCTCCGGAGATCTCGCCGGAGTGATTCAGCTGGACGATGAGGAGGGTGTCCGGGCTGATCTCCTTCATCTTCTTGATGAAGTCCGCCCATCCCTTGATGCTTTCCGGATCATTGACGTTCAGCGCTACCTGGTCGGTTCTCGCGATACTGTCATACTGCAGGGTGATGGATTCGAATACGACGATGCCTGCGCCGCCTGCGAACAGCTTGCTGTAACGCTCGTAAACGGAATCGGAGAAGCCGCCGCCGGGAGCGGAGTCACAGCATTCCATCGGCTGGATGACGAATCTGTTCTTTGCAATTTTGTTACCGATCTTGATGGGCTGAGCCAGTGGGGTGTTCTTGTTACTCATGTTTTTTACCGCCTTTCAGTTGTTTCGTTCAGTGGGGTTCTCTTAACTTTACCTGTATTATAGTTATCTGAAAATTGAATCCAATGACGGCATGCAACATGTATTATTGCAAATTGTGATATAATAAAGTTGCATAAAGGAGGCACACCATGTTCGAAGTACCTTTTACCGATACCGAGAAAATCTGCAGATACCTGTGCCTGAACGGGTTTGATTATGACCCATATCTTTCAGGGGCGAAGGAGCCCGAGGGGTTTACTGCGGAGCAGATCCGCACATTCCGGGAGGATGTGCTGACCCATTTTGCAAGAAAGCAGGACAATGTCGGAGAGGATGTGACCATTCCGGCGGGAAGCGACGTCATGATCCTGCGGGAGGCGCGCTACCTGAAAACACAACTGCACCACCATGAATACATCGAATTCATCTACCTGCTGCAGGGGGACTGCGCGGAGACCATCGGAGAGAAGACCTATAAGATGAAGCCTGGCGACCTTTTTCTTCTGGCGCCCGGCACCGACCACTGCGGGGATGTGCGCGGGGATGACACCCTGCTCTTTTACATCATGGTCAGGCGGTCTACCTTCGAACACGCCTTCCTGTCGCTGCTGAGCTCCGAAGATGCCCTTTCCGTCTTCTTTTCGGATACGATCTATAAGGAGGGCTCAAACCGCTTTCTCCTCTTTCACACCGGCGAGAACCCAAGGATCCAGGACATGGTCTTCCGTATGTTCCAGGGATTTGATCCGTCCAGCCGGATCTCAAACCGGCGCGCCAATCTCCTGTTTGAGCTGATCTGTCTCGAGGTGATCGAGCACCACCTGACCGACCTTCACACGCGGGACAAACAAAAAAAGGACATCAGCATCATGTCCCTTCTCAATTATCTGGATGAAACTCTGTCCGAGGTCACAGTGGAATCTGTCGCCGCCCACTTCGGCTACAGCAGAGGCCACATGGAGCGGCTCGTCAAAGCCAACACCGGCTTCACCCTCAGCGACTTTATTCTGCGGATCAAGATGCGGCATGCGAGAAGCCTCCTGCGGAACCCCTCGCTCACCATTCACGAGGTGGCGGAATCCTCCGGCTTCTCCGAAGACAGCAGCTTCTACCGCGCTTTCAAGAAATTCCATAACCAGACGCCGTCGGAGTACCGGAAACTCCATACCAATAGTTGATCATTATAACTTATCGTATTTCGTCGCCTTCCCCCTGGCCTTGTCCGCAGGGTATTTCTTCTCGTTCTGGTCCATCTTGGCGTTCACGATCTCATCGGCGTCAAGGCCCAGCTTGTCCAGCATGTTCTGGCAATAGACGATCACGTCCGCGAGTTCCTCCTGCACGTGGGCCCGGTCAAAGTCCGTATCGGACCACTGAAAGCACTCCAGCAACTCGCCCGCTTCAATGGAGATGGATTTCGCCAGATTGGCCGGCGTATGGAACTGGTCCCAGTCCCGGTCTTCCGTAAACTTTCTGATTCTTTCTATGGTTTCTTCTTTCATATATACTCCTCTTATGGCTCGCAGGCCCCGCATGGCTGGTATCCTTCTTCTACAAGTTTCTCTCTGGAGGTGGTTACGTATTCCCGGTTGTGCTCCGCCATCTTGGCCACACTCGAACAGGACGGATAGTGAAAGCGCATCGTGTTCCGGTTGAGGACATAGCCGCGCTCGAACGAGTTTGCCGCAGCGAGTTCTTCATCGGTCACAGTGACCTCCCCGGTCTTGTAGTTGATCTCCCTTCCCGGGCTGACGTTGAAGCAGAAGACATTGAAGGACACCCCCTCCCCGTCATCCTCGACGGATCTGGCCTGCATTTGCACGCCGGAGCAGACCATATTCTTTCCTGCAAAGGCAGGTCTCACCGAGTACAGCACGTGGTTGCCGGTCTCCTCGATATAATATGCGACCTGATTCTCGTAGGGGAGCATGCCGTCCACATTCATGTAGTGAGTCCCGGTCACCAGATTCTTCGGGTTGTCGTTCTCCCCGGAAAGCTGCCAGCCGATCAGATGACACCGCTCCCAGCCCTGACCCGACTTCCAGCCTGAAGGATGCACCGCTGAAATATCACCGCGCGACTCACTTCCGCCGGGCTGCGTATCCACGGACAGATTGGCGACTGCCATGGTGCAGCGGCCCCGCTTGTCCAGCGCGCCATACTCCTCGAAGGACTCGGTGGTCAGCTCGGACTCGTCGAACTCAGGCACACCACCGTTGATCTGCACAGACGGTTCCCCCTGGTAGGCCGGAATCTCGAACTCAGTCGGAGCGGTGCTTTCAAGCGGGGCAGTGCTTTCAACCACGCCGGTGCTCTCAGCCGGACTGGTGCTTTCGGCCGCGCTTCCGCTCTCCTCCGCGGCCCGGTCAGGGTAAGCCCCTGCGGAACTCGCCGCCTGGTCCCCGCAGCCGGGCAGGGTCAGGGTTAATATTAATATGACAAGCAAAAGTCCGGCGTACTTCCTCATGACCCGGTTAACCTCTTATTCTCATAGGATCCTTTTCTATTATGGGATAAGACAGGGGACGGGTCTCTGTCTTATCTCCGGTAAGACAGAGAACCGTCCCCTGTCTTATCGAGAACCGTCCCCTGTCTTATCCTGTCTTATCCTATAGTTTCCCCAGCATCGCCTTGAGCAGTTCGTAGAAATGTTCGATCGATTCTGCCCTGACGCGTTCCTTCGGCGAATGGAAGAACTCGCAGTCCGGTCCGATGGAGATCAGGTCGATCCCGGGCTTTTTCTCCGCGAAGAAGCCGCACTCCAGGCCCGCATGCAGGGCGAGCTGTTTCATCTCCCCTCCGTAAAGTTCCCGATAGGTGCTGATCGCCAGAGGCCGCAGCTTCGAATCCGCGGCAAACTCCCAGGGTACATAGGCGTTGAAGTATCTGACCTCCGCTCCGAGCAGGGCGGCCAGGGTATCGATCGTCTTCACCAGATCATCCACGGTCGACTGGTAGGCGCCCCTGACTTCCGAGGTCAGCTTCAGGCAGTCCCCCTCGGTCGAGATGATGCCGATGTTGTCCGAGCTTTCGACCAGGCCTTCCAGGTTGCCGTTCATCTGGGCGATCCCGTTCGGATAGAGCCGGATGGCGGCCGCCAGTTTCTGAAAGGCTCCTTCCGTCAGCGGCGGGGCTGCCTCCGCTTCACGCACGATGATGTCGAGGTCCGGGGCCGCTCCGCTGTACTCCTTGCAGAATACGGCCTTCGCCTCCGCTGCACAGCGCTCTGCGGCTTCCCGGCTCTCCGCCAGCACAACCGCTTCCGCCTCCCGCGGAATCGCCAGACGGTTCGTGCCGCCGCTTATCGAAACGACCTTTAGTTCCGGTGCCTCCAGCAGGCGCAAAAGCAGGCTGATCGCATTTCCCCTGCCCCTGTGAATGTCCTCCCCGGAATGTCCTCCCTGCAGGCCGGTCAGCTGGATGCAGAATCCCTGCCAGCCTTCCGGGGCAGCAGGTTCCCTTTTCAGCGGCATGGTGAATTCTGCTCCGGTGCCGCCGCAGCTTCCGACGATCAGCTCGCGCTCATTCGCATGGTCCAGATTGATCATCTGCATGGCCCTGCAGTCGCTGACATCCACGGTCTCCGCTCCTGCAAAGGTCGTCTCTTCCTGCACCGTGAATACAACTTCCAGCGGCGGCGCCTTGAGCGCATCGTCCGCCAGGATCGCCATGGCCGCCGCAACGCCTACGCCGTCGTCAGCGCCCAGCGTCGTGCCGCTCGCCGAGCTGATCCACTCGCCATCGAAGTTCAGCTCGATCGGATCCTTCTCGAAATCATGATTGCTGCCCGCATCCTTCTCGCAGACCATATCGATGTGCGCCTGCATCAGGACCGGCGGATGCTCCTCATACTCTTTTGCCGCGGGTTTTTTGATGATCAGGTTCCAGATCTCATCCTGCCTTACGGTGAGGCCGCGCTCCTCGGCCCAGCCTTTGATCCAGTCGCTCACGGCCTTCTCATTGCCGGACTCTCTCGGAATCTTTGAAAGTTCTGCAAACAGTTTAATTACTTCATGGTCTAATACATTCGTTTTCATAGTCACTCCTTTTCTGCCTTGATTGTAAATTCCCATGCACAGCACCCGTCGCGCTCATCCTCGGTGAGATCCGGGTAGCAGCTGATGCATCTGCAGGAGATGCGGTCATCGATCACCTTGGCGAAATCCGCGTATTCGATCTCCCCAATGGCCTTGCACGGATGCCATTCCATGCCTTTGCGGCTTCTTGCCCGCTGGACTCTGCAGTTCAGGGTGCGGTAGACCATCTTGTTTCCGCAGATTTCATAGGATTCATCGTTCAGATTGGCGTAGAGGCGCAGGCGCATTGCCTGCTCCAGCCCCGCAAGGCCCGCCCTGTCCGGCAGGCCCAAAAATGCCTTGATCCTCTTAGCCTCCGTGACGGTGAACGTCCTCCAGATCTCCTTATCGCAGTCCATGGCGCCATCCATGCCCTGCCTTTTCTCGACCGCCTGAAACCACAGGCCATCGCAGGCCAACCAGTTCTTGGAATAGATCTCAGCCAGTTCGATCAGTTGCTCTTTGCTCAGTTTGTTCAGTTCTTCATTCATTCTGGTCACCTCTTTTTTATTTTAACACATTGGTATGATAAGCACGTCTAATTTCCAAAAATTGTGCTATACTATAAGTGTATTTATATTCTTTATCACTCATTTTTAAAAGGAGGAGATTACTATGTGGAACAGACAGGATCTTAAAGCTCGCGGTAAGACTGCCTTCAAAATGAACTATTGGCGAAGCGTTCTCTGCGCTTTCCTGCTGATGGTCCTGACAGCGGGAGCAACCTTCTCGGGATCGACTTCAGCGAATGGGCAGGAAGGCACTGAAGGCATGGATCAGGCCTTGCAGGATCTTGAAGCTCAGGATCCCGGAACAACCGGACTGATTGCTGCCGGCGCACTGGCAGCGCTCTCGGTCGTTTTTATCATCTGCTTTATTCTGAAGGTGTTCGTATTCAACCCGCTGGAGGTAGGCTGCTTCGGATTCTTCCGTGAGAACGTGCGCAGCGGAGCCACGGACCTCGGCGTGATCAAAACCGGATTTCAGAACTATGGGCATACTTTCGTCACGCTGCTTCTGCGTGATATTTTCCTGCTTCTGTGGGCCTGCCTTTTTATCTTCCCTGCGTTCATCAAGATCTATTCCTACCGCATGGTGCCGTTCATCCTGCGGGATCATCCGGAACTGTCCGCCACCGAGGTCATCACCTATTCGCGGAAGATGATGGACGGACACAAGTGGAACACGTTCGTGCTCGACCTGTCCTTCATCGGCTGGTACATTCTGGGCGGCCTGACCTGCGGTCTGGTCAACCTGTTTTGGACCGAGCCCTACCGGCAGAACGCCAACGCGGCGCTGTACCTGAGACTGAGCGGGGAGATGTAAGGTTACTGCATCAATCAATTGAAAGAGGCTGCTTCGGCAGTCTCTTTTCGATTTCTTCCGCCGTGATCTCGATCTGCTCTTCCCTGCTGATGCTCGCCTTGCCGTCTCCCTTCTGGATGCCGTAGTCTCCGAACTGGGCATGGTTGCCGCCTTCAATGACGCGGATTTTCGTATCTTCCGGAAGATACTCCATGCCCTCCCGCAGCTTCTCCTGATTCAGCACCCGGTCTTCGCTTCCGTAGAGTACCAGGGTCGGCACGCTGACTTGGCTGACCGGATAGGCCGCGAGCAAAACCAGGCCATCCAAGTCCGCCCCATGCTCCGCCGCATAGTCCGCCGCCATCGCGCCACCGAGCGAGTGCCCGCCGATGGTCCAGTGCGCGTAATCATAGTCTTTCTGGATCCTCTCCGCCCGGCCAGCCCCAAACACGGCAAGATTTGCCGGCATGTGAACGAGGAAACAGTCGGTTCCGCTTTCTGCGAGCCGGTGCAGCAAAGGCAGGTAGGACGTGTATTCCACCTTGCCGCCGGGATAAAAGATCAGCGCGGTATCCTCTCCGGGGCCGTCCAGAAGGAGCCCGTGTGAAACCTCACTCACCTGGACGTCCTCCGTACTGCGCAGCAGATCCGCAGCCTCTTTAGATGCCGGATACTGTCCCGTCCCGAGATAAATCCCGCAGCCGGCTGCAATCAGAGCAAGCAGGATCAGCGGGATCAGCCAAAATTTCTTCTTCATAGTCTTCCCTGATGTCTTCTTCATTTCTCTTCGATGATGCGGATGAACTCCCGCATGATGGGATTGACCCAGCGGTCGCGGCTGCAGAGGAAATAGGACTGCAGGGTGAGTTCAAAGTCGCTGGCTTTAAGTTGTACCAGTTCTCCGCGCTGGATATGGTCGTTTGCCATAAAGGCAGGAATGAAGGAGACCCCGAAGCCCCGCAGCATGAGCTGCACGATCGCGGCAACGGAGCCGAGTTCCATGGCTTCCCTGATCTCCACATTGTTCTTTCTCAGATACTTTTCTAAAATGGCGCAATAGCCGATCTCCCTGTCGGAAAGGATGAACTCTTGCTCCACGATGTCAGCCGCGGTGAGTTTCTTTTTCCTGCAGAGCGGATTGTCCGGATAGGTCACGAAGATGATTTCCTCCGGTCTCGTCACGACCGTCTGAAACTGGGGATAGGCGTTCTCTTCGTCCATGCAGACGAGAAAGTCGAGTTCCCCCCGTGCCAGTCTCCCGGTCGTGTCCTCGAGGAAGTCGGAAACCTTGACCGTCACGCTGACATCCGGATGTGCTTTCTGAAAGCGAAGCAGGATCTCCGGCAACGGGCCCATGGCATAAGAGGATGCCGAACAGATCTTCAGCTGACCGCTCAGGTGCTCCGTCGGGCGTACGCTGCTGATGGCTTCTTCCTCCGCCTTCAGCAGGTTCAGTGCATAGGGGAGAAAGGTTCTTCCCTCCTGGGTGAGGACGATGCCCCGCCCGATCCTGTCAAACAGAGGAACGCCGAGCTCGGCTTCCAGTGCCTTGATCTGCGTTGTCACCGCCGACTGGGAGTAGCCCAGGCTCTCAGCTGCCTTGGTAAAATTATTGAACTCCACGACTTTCACGAAGGTCGCCGCATTTCTCAGTTCCATCACAGACGCTCCTTTATCAATTAATAATACTGATCGTCATGATAAAATCTATCAATTTTACAAATCCATTATACACTGTTATTCTGAAGATGCAAGAAGACGGAAATAGAAAGGAGGAACCAACATGAGCGCAATTCTGATTCAGGCAATGGGCTTTATCGCCGTCATATTCTTCATCATTTCCTATCAGATCAGGTCGAACCGGGCTCTGTTCCTCTGTCAGCTGATCGGCTGTCTGATCATCTGTATCCAGATGCTCCTGCTCGGCGCCTACACGGGCGCGATGGGACTTCTGGTCAATATCCTGAGAAATGTTCTTCTGCTGAAGGTAAACGACTGGGCCTGGGTGAAAAGCCGCTATACGCTTGCCGCGGTCCTGACCCTGCTGCTCGGAGTGACGGCGTTCACCTGGGATGGCTGGATCAGCCTGCTGCCGCTGGCCTCGGTCGGCGTCACCAGCATCGGCTACTGGACCAACAACGCCCAGAAGATCCGCCTGTCACAGCTGTTCGGCTCCCCCTGCACCCTGCTCTACGATATCCTGGTGCACACCTGGGGAGGCGCGCTCAGCGAAGCCATCACGCTGGCTTCCATCATCATCTCCATCTTCCGGTTCGGATGGAAAAACCTCGACCAGGACGAATCCGCCGCCAAGGCCGAGGCAGTCATGTCATAATCCACCTTACCATATCAGCCCTTAGACCAGCCGGCCGCCGCCAAGGACCTCATCACCGTCATAGAGCACGGCCGCCTGACCCGGGGTGATCGCGCGCTGCGGCTCATCGAACAGGATCTCGGTGCTCCCAAAGGCAGGCCGCACCGTGGCCCACTGTTCTTTCTGTTTGTAGCGTGTTCGCACCTTGCAGCGAACCTCGTGCTCCGGGATCCGGCCGGAAATCCAATGGAACTGATCTGCCTTTGCATGAGAGGAGTAGACGTCGTCCGGACCGCCGAGCGCGATCTGATTGTGCTCCGCGTCGATCCGGCAGACGTAGCGCGGGCGCCCGAACGCCTGGCCGAGACGCCGGGTCTGACCGATCGTATAATAGATGATGCCTTTGTGGGTCCCGATGACGTTCCCTTCCAGATCTATGAAATCGCCCGGCGGGAAATCCCTTCCCGCGATCTTCTTCACGACGTCTGCGTATTGTCCGTCCGGCACGAAGCAGATGTCCTGGCTGTCCGGGCGGTCCGCATTGACGAATCCCGCTTCCTCCGCGAGGGTTCGCGCCTGCTGCTTGGTCATTTCTCCAAGGGGCAGAAGCACCCGGGCGAGCTGCGCCTGGGTCAGTTGGTAGAGCACATAACTCTGGTCCTTTGATTCATCGAGGGCCTTTCTCAGCCGGTACAGGCCGCTCTCCGGATCCCGGTCGATTCTGGCGTAATGGCCGGTGGCGATATACCGGCAGCCCAGCCGGTCCGCCTCTGCAAGGAGCTGGCCGAACTTCAGGTGCAGATTGCAGTCGATGCAGGGGTTAGGCGTAATTCCTGCAGCGTAACTTCTGGCAAAGGGCTGCATCACGCACTCGCGAAACAACTCGCGGTAGTCGAGCGCGTGAAACTCCATGCCAAGCCGCTTCGCGACGGCGCTCGCATCGCGGACATTGTCCTCTGCGGCCTCCTCTGCGTCAAACAGCTGCATCGTACAGCCGACGCACTCATATCCGGCCTCCTGCACCAGCTTGGCCGTCACGGATGAATCCACTCCGCCGCTCATTGCGATCAGTACTCTTTCGGACATAATCTCTCCTCCCTTTCACGGTGATTCCGAGTATATTCTAAGTCAATCATCTGACCGCCGCAAGGCATCTTTTTCTTCCCCTTCACGCGGATTCTGTGATAAAATACCCTCAAACGCAGCGCGTCAGGAGGTATCCGTCATGTTCGACAACATCGAAAACATTCAGCAGTCCATTCTCAATTTTGTGAAGGATTACGAGGATGAAAAAGCCGGTAAAGTAGACATCTACGAGAAGATGCTTCGCTTTCTGGAGGCTCCCTACAACCGGATGCCGCAGCACGACCATGTGCTCGCCCTCCTGAAGCAGACCTTCAGCCCGGCCCAGGTCCGGGCCTGGTTCGCCTTCCCGGATTTCAGTTATGAATCACACGCGCTTCTGATCGATGAAGCCGCGCAGCAGGCGGACCCGGAAGACCGCGCAGCCTTCCGTGAACTTGCGCAGGGATTGATCGACCAGGATTTCCTGGTGCAGGTTCCCCGCTCGGACGGGCAGCTCGGCTACATGCGCTCCTACATGCTTTACCTGGCTTTCGGCTCTGTTCTGAAAAACGATCACGCGCCCCTGACGGAGGCCTTCATCGACTGGTGGCTTCACGTGCTGAATGAGAACGCACATCTTCGGACCGTGCAGCCGGAACACCGGGTCATCCCCCACCAGATGTCCATCGCCGGCATGGCCGCGGCACCCGCTGCAGGCAGCGCCTCGTCGGACGGCCGCATCTCGATGCAGATGCAGATTCCCGACAAGCGGCAGGTCCTGCCTTCAGATCTTTCGGATGCCGTTCTCGGCGCCGTGGACCGGATGGCGGTCATCGACTGTGTCTGCCGCGCGGCGACAGAAGCCAGGCACATCCGCAGCTGCGACTATCCGATCGAAGGGGTCTGCTTCCTGTTCAATGAGGCAGCTGATGAGGCGATCAAGGTCGGCTACGGGAGACAGGTCACGAATGCGGAGGGCATCGAACTGATGCACCGGCTGCGTGACATGGGCCTGATCCAGGTCATCAGCAATGCCGAGCGTCCCCTGTCCATGTGCAATTGCTGCTCCTGCTGCTGCATCTGTCTGAATACCCTGGCGAGAAATGAAAGCTACCTGGCAACACCGTCGCGGTTCCTCGCGGAAGTCGCAGCCCCCGAGGCCTGCGTCGGCTGCGGAAAGTGCGCCGAGGCCTGCCAGATGTCAGCCATCGGCTTTACCGATGCCGGCCCTTCCATCGGGGCATCCTGCGTCGGCTGCGGACAGTGTGTTGTCCGCTGCCCTGCCGGCGTTCTTCGCATGAAGGTGAAGCCCGGCGCGCCGGACCGGCTGCCGAGAGAATCGTTCCATAGAATTTACCTGTAAGCGGCTATAGCCCCGGAGCTCAACTCCGGGGTTTTCTTTTAACTATGCGGTTCAGCTGCGGTCTTTTCCTCCGCTTCTTCATTTCCAAGGCGTTTTCTCCGCTCTGCGGTAAACGTTGCTACATCCTTCCACAGCCTGTGCAGCTGCCTCTTGTGAGAACAGAGTTTTTCAGTGCAGTTCGCACACTTCAGATAGGCATTGGTCTGTTCCGAGAACCGTTCCGGAGACTTGTAGAATGTGATTTCCCAGCGGAAGAGGATTACAAGCGACATAAACAGAAGGCTCCAGGTGTAGGGAGTGCGGACAAAGAAGAGCGGGGTGAACATCATGGCGTAGTCCCAGTTGTAGATCCGGCAGGAGCCACAACACTTGTTCTTCATGAACCAGGTCTGGAAGGGGCAGAAGAACAGGATGCAGATCATGTCGCACACCGAAAAGGCGCAGGAGAGCAGGATCATGATCCCGTCGTCCAGGATCCCCGCCAGGTAGAAGGCCCCGAAGAGCGCGTTAAAGCAGACCCAGACGAGCGCCACCAGCATGGTCGCGTTATTGTCCGGAATGTCGATCTGCGTCTTGCCGGTCTTCATATAGTTTCCGGCAAACTGCTTCTGCGAGCCCGGGCTCTCAAATCTTGAAGGGAGCATCCGCAGGACCATCTCCACCATGAAGGAGACCCAGATGAGCCCGAGCACCGCAGTCCGGATCCATGCCGACTGGCTCAGGTCCGTCAGAAATCCTGCCCCGGTCTGCAGGACGGAGCCATCCCCCAGGTCCAGGCGGAAGTCCACGTAAATAATCGCAAAGATAATAAAGAGAATCGCCCGGTAGGCCAGACGAAGGAAATGTCCTACGCTGACCACTGTGAACTTGCTCTTTTTCTCGGTATGATTCCTCACTGCTTCCCCTCCGGTTCCCCGACCTTTCTTTCTCTTTGTTATTTTATCACAGCGGCCGCGCATTCGGGCGGAAAATGTGTTACGATATCCCTATGAAACATCTGCTCACCCTGCTGAGATCCACGATCATGAAATACGGAGTTTCCTCCGTCATATCCTTCCTCGTCGACTACGGCATGTTTGCCCTGCTTTTGCATGCGGGGCTTTCCATCATGCTCTCGACCTATATCGCCAGGGCCTGCTCCTGCGTGGTCAATTTCCTGCTGAACCGAAACGGCGTCTTCCGCAGCGAAGGAAATCCCGCGGTCCAGTTCATCGGTTATATAGCCCTGGTCGCGCTCTCGGCGACCATCTCCGGGCTCGCCGTCACCTTCCTCACGGCTCACCTGCCCCTGCCGGCCATCGTCTGCAAATTCTGCGTGGAAGCCGTCCTCTTCTTCATGAACTACATCATTCAGAAAAAGCTGATCTTCCGCCGCTAAGCACCAAAAAAACCGCCCTCACCGAAGGCGGTTTTCGTATGCTTTTTTATCTACAGCGTCGCGCCCCGGCACGGCTTCATCTGCTGCGCCGCTGCCAGGACCTCAGCCTTCTGCAGGGAATCCTGCCCGAAGAAGCTGACGAACACCTCGAAGATGTCCCGGATATAGTCCGGATTCAGGCGGATGTCGCGAAGGATCATCTGCAGGGTCGTATCGGACCGGAACACCAGCTCACTGGTAATGTACACCTCGATCGGTACGGTATTCTCGCTCGGATCGAAGGCGCGACCCATGCCGGCCAGATTCGGGAACTCCGCTTCGAACTTATTCTGAGACTCCAGCATCATGGGCACGATCTGACGGATCAGGTCCTGGATCATCGGGTCGGCCGGAAGCTTCGTCGGATCCTTCATGTAGTCGTACTTCTCCGCCATGAAGTTCCGGCCCGTATGCGTTGCCACGGTCAGATCTCCGCGGTAAAGACCGAGCGTATCCGAGTTCATGGCGCTGTGCTGGCTGTAGCGGACCTGATAGAACGAATCGAATTCAGACTGGTCGATCGGCTTTCCCTGCGCCTCCCGCATCTCCTGCATCATATTCCATTCCAACTCCACCACCTCGTAGATGATCGCATCCCGCAGACAATCCTGGCGGATGAAATCCCGGTTGTGTTCCAGCGTGATATCCGTTTTTCGTGCCATGTCGCACCTCCTCTTATGGAGATTATTATACGACTTTGCCGCAGCCGTTTCAAGCCTGAGCGTCCTCATCCGTGGCGTCCTCATCCAGCACGCCTACGCATCCCAGCAGTTCCTGCACGGATTCTACCGGTACCACCTCGATCTTCTCGAGCACCTCAGCGGCGACGTCCTTCAGATCGTGCGTGTTCTCCTGCGGGATGAATACCTTCGTCACCCCGGCCCGCTGCGCTGCCATCAGTTTCTCCGGAAGGCCTCCGATCGGTGTGACCGCGCCCCGCAGGGAAACCTCGCCGGTCATGGCGATGTGCGGATCAACGACCCGGCCCGTAAGCAGGGACGCCAGCGCCGTCGTCAGCGTAACGCCGGCCGATGGTCCGTCCTTGGGCACGGCGCCTGCCGGCACGTGGATGTGCAGGTCGTTTTCCTTCAGCTGCTTCGCCTCTTCAGGGAAGATCGCCTTGACCAGACTGATGGCCAGCTTCGCCGATTCCTGCATGACATCTCCGAGCTGGCCCGTGATGGTCAGCTTCCCCTCGCCCTTCGTCAGCATGGTCTCTATGTACAGGATCTCACCCCCGACCGGCGTCCAGGCAAGCCCTGTGACCACGCCGGGGTTCGGCTTCGGCAGGATCCTGTTATGCTGGATCGGCCGGTCCTCGATATCCTCGCGCACGGACTCCGCCGTTACGATCTCCGTGCCTTCCGGATGCTCCGACACGCGGACCGCCAGTGTCCGGCAAAGGGTGTCGATCCTCTTGCGCAGGCCCCGCACGCCGGCTTCCATCGTATAGTCGGAGATCAGGGTCTCCAGCGCCTCATCCTCGATCTGCATCTGCTCTTTCGAAATGCCCATGGTCTCCATGGACTTCGGCACCAGGTGCTGCTTCGCGATCTGCAGTTTCTCCAGCGGTGTGTAGCCGGTGAACTGGATGACCTCCATCCGGTTCAGCAGTGGCTCCGGAATCGTATCCGCCGTATTCGCCGTGCAGATGAAGAGCACGTCGCTGAGGTCGTACGGCACGTTCATATAGTGATCGGTAAAGGTATTGTTCTGCTCAGGATCAAGTACCTCCAGCAGAGCGCTGGCCGGACTCCCCTGGAAGGAAGCCGTCATCTTGTCCACCTCATCCAGCACCATGACCGGATTCGAGACGCCGCTCTTGCTGATGCCGTCCATGATCCGGCCCGGCATGGCCCCGATGTAGGTCCTCCGGTGCCCGCGGATGTCGGATTCATCGTGCACGCCGCCCAGGCTGACCCGGACATACTCCCTGCCAAGAGCCCGCGCGATGCTCCGTCCGATGCTGGTCTTGCCCGTGCCGGGAGCACCGACAAACAGCAGGATGGATCCGGACTGCTGCTCCTTCAGGTTCATGACCGCGATCTGCTGGATGATTCTGTCCTTGACCTTTTTCAGGCCGTAGTGGTCTTCATCCAGGATCTGCCGCGCCTTGTTCAGGTCGATGTGATTGGCCTCCTCCTTCTTCCAGGAAAGGCCTGTCACGAAGTCGAGATAATCATAGAGGAGACCGGATTCCGCGCTCTCCTTGCGTTCCTGCTTAAGCCGGTTCAGCACCTTCTCCGCTTCTCTTCGGGCGGTCTCATTCATGCCGGATTCGGCGATCTTCTTCTCGAATTTTTGGACATCGGAAACGTTCTCCGGATGCATCTCATCCAGTTCCTTCTGCAGGTGCTCCATCTGCCGCTTGATGGCGGATTCCCGGTACATCTGCTGCTGCTCCTGCTGCTGGGAGCTGACCGCCTCATTGGTGATCCTTCCGACCTCAAGAAAATCATACAGGATCTCCTCGATCCGCTCCGCGCGCTTCAGCCGGCTGTCCTCAGCCAGAATTGCGTAACGTTCCTCATTATCGAGCTTCAGCCACGGTGACATCATGCAGGCCGCCATCCCGATCGTCCTCAGGCCCCGAATGTAGAATTCCGCGGACGCCGCCCATTCAAACCCCGACGCGAAATCCAGCATCTCTTTCTTCAGGCTCTTCAGCTTCTCTGCCTCGACCGCGCTGTCGAGGTCATCGACATCGGGCCTTCTTGAGATCGTCAGCTGGAAGGTATGGTCAGGATTGACCCCGACGCTCTCGATGTCGACCCGGTACTGGGTCTTAATGGCGACAAAGCCCTGCTGGTTGATCTCCGTCACGGTACCTGCAACGCCGATCGGATAGAAGCTGTCCTCGTCAAGATTCTTGTAATCCTCGTTCTCCTTCGCAACGATCAGAATGACCTTCTCGCTGACCGCGATGCCCCTGGTTCCGGCACTGCGCTTGATCTGGTCCATCTGAAAGAACACCGTCGCGTCCGGTGTCAGAATCATATTATATACCGGTATAACTAACATATCTTAAATCCCCTTTCTTCTCTTGATGCAAAATCAGGCCTGTCCCTATACGAGCAGCATCCGCCGGAGCATGGCCGCAAGTTCCGTCAGCTGCACGCCGACATCCGTGCTCCCGCAGCTGTGATTTGTCGCGATGAATTTCACCGGAGCGAACAGGACTGCCGCATAGTTCTGGTCACTGTATTCCCGCAGGATCCCGCGGCGCTGGTACTCGTGGATCAGATCGAAGATCTGACAGCAACAGTCCTCCTCGGACACTTCTGCCGCCACGCCCGGACAGCGGGAGCATTGTTCTACGAAGCTGAACATCGCCTCGTGCTCCACCGTGTAGTCATAGTAGCCGCGCACGATGGTCTCGATCAGCTGCGCTCCGTCCATCTCCGGCCGAAGCATATCGTGCAGATACTCATACGACTGCCTGGAACATTCCCGGAACACCTCCGCAACCATGGCCTCCTTACTGTCGTAGTAGACGTAGATCGTCGCCGGGGATACGCCCGCATCCTTCGCGATCTTGGCCACAGACGCGCCGGCAAGACCGTCCCGCAGAATCAGCCGCACCATGGATTCCTTGATCCGGCGCTGTTTGTCGTAGTCTCTTGTTCTCATCCGCTTCGCCTCCTTCTTCGGCTCGCAAGACCTGCCTTTCTACGATGTTAATATTAAATGAACATTCAGTTATTGTCAAGAAAAAATACTTTCGTCAAAAACGTATATGGAATCGCCGCGCGCCCGGCAGTATAATAGGACCATGTTCAAGATCCTTTTGAAATACTGGTATTTCGCGCTGCTTGCAGTGGTGTTCATGATCTGTGAGGTCACCGTCGACATGATCCAGCCAAAGCTGATGGCAACGATCGTTGACGACGGCATTCTTGGGCTGTCCGGAACCGGCCGGCCGGACCTTGACCTGATTCGCCGCGTCGGCATCCTCATGATCCTTGTCGTACTTGCGGGCGGTCTGTCCGGGATCCTGAGCGGAACCATGGCCAACCTCTGCAGCCAGCGCTTCGGCAATGAGATCCGGAAAAAATGCTTTGCCCGCATCATGCATCTTTCCTTTGAGCAGACCGATGCCTTCACGACCGGCTCGCTGATCACGCGCATCACCAATGATGTATCGCAGCTTGAGCGGCTCGTGCAGCAGTCAGTTCGCGGCTTTGTCCGCTGCCTGATGTTCATGGTCGTCGGTACCATCACCCTGCTTTCCCTGAACCAGCACTTCCTGGTGATCCTGGCGATTGCCTTCCCGCTGGTTCTTCTGGATATCATCTTCATCCTCTGGAAAACCAATCCCCTGTTCATGCGGCTGCAGCGCCGCATCGACAATATGAATACAGTCATCCGTGAAAACATCGCCGGCGCGCGGCTGGTCAAGGCCTTCATTCAGGAGGACCGCGAAGAAGACCGGTTTGACAGGGCCAATCAGGCGCTCGTGAAGACACAGCTGCGGATCCTGATCCTCATGTCCTACCTGCGGCCGGTGATGAACATCGTGCTCAATCTGGCCACGGTTGCCCTGATCTGGGTCGGGGCTGTTCAGGTACAGCGCGGCGACATGCAGCCCGGCGAAGTCATGGCTGCCGTCACCTACATATCGCAGATTCTGGGAGGTATGATGATGCTCGCTATGATCTTTCAGACCCTCTCCCGCGGCACGGCCTCCTACCGGCGGCTGCGCGAGATTCTGGATACCGAACCGGTGATCCGGGACGGCGAAGGTAGCGCGGCGCTCACTGAAAACGCCGCCCGGGATGACAGCGTTGAGCTTCGGAATGTGTCCTTCCGCTATGCGAAAGCGGATAGGGCCGGCGATCAGGCCACCGTCGATACTGTCTCGAAAGCAGCCCCCGCACTGCTCGAAGAGAATCCAGAACCGCAGATCGGCAGCGAGGGTTCCGTTCTGCGGCAGGTCTCCCTTCACATCAGATCCGGTGAGACCCTGGCCATCGTCGGAGCGACCGGCTCCGGCAAATCCAGCCTGGTCAGCCTGATCCCGCGCTTTTATGACGCTGCGGAAGGTTCGGTTCTGGTGGGTGGCGTCGATGTCAGGGACTATCCCGTACCCCTCCTCAGAAAACGCATCGCCTTCGTACCGCAGAAGAATGAACTGTTCAGTACGACGATTCGCGATAATATCCTGATCGGCCGGCCCGGCGCCTCCGCAGAGGAGATTTCCTTTGCCGCGCGCTGCGCCCAGGCCGAAGACTTCATCCTTCAGCAGCGCGAAGGCTACGATACGCCCGTTGCGGAGGGCGGCATGAGCCTGTCCGGCGGGCAGCGGCAGCGGATCGCGATCGCGCGGGCCCTGCTGAAGGCAGGCAGAAGCGAATCCGGAACTGACGGTGCCCGGATCCTGATTCTGGATGATTCGACCAGCGCCCTGGACCTGAAAACGGAATCCGCCTTTTATGAGGCGCTGCGCACCCATTATGACGGACTCACCTGCATCATCATCGCCCAGCGGATCCAGACAGCCCGCCGCGCGGACCGGATCGCGGTCCTCGACCACGGCAGGATCGCAGGCTGCGGAAGCCACGAAGAATTACTGGAACACTGCCCGGTCTACCGGGATATCTACGAGTCGCAGGCCGGCGCTGACGGCCAGGCGGCCGGCGCTTAGAGGAGCATACAATGACACAGAAGATGAACTTTGGCCGGCGGGGGCCGGGCGCCATGGGCGTTCCGGTCGAAAAGCCCAAAAACGGCGGGAAGACACTTCGCCGTCTGCTGTCCTACTTTGGGAAGCAGCGGCTGCTTGTCGTGCTTCTTTTTGTGATCGTGACGGCTGCTGTCGCCCTGCAGGTCGCGGCGCCGAGTTTTCTCAGCCGGGCGATCGACTGCATCACAGCCCATTCGTTTGACCGGCTCCCGAAGATCCTGGTCCTCATGCTGATCATCTACGCGTTGGCCAGCCTTTGCACGATGGCGCAGGAGATCCTGTCCGCCCACCTGTCGCAGCGCATCGTTGGGCGCCTGCGGAGCGATCTTTTCAGCCGGGTCATCCGGCTGCCGGTCTCCTATCTGGATGGGCACTCCCGCGGTGATCTGATCAGCCGAATGACGAATGATGCGGAGAATATTTCGAACGTCGTATCCCAATCCATGAGTTCCCTGTTTTCCGGGATTCTGACCCTGATCGGCACTCTTACGATCATGCTCTGGTACAGCTGGCAGCTCACCCTGCTCGCCTGCTCCACGATCATTTTATCGGTCATCTTCACCAGGATCCTGTCAAAGCTGATCCGCCGCTACTATGTGAAACGACAGCAGCTGCTCGGCGCGGTCAATGGCATCGTTGAGGAGAAGGTCACCAATTTCAAAACGGTCGCGGCATATAGCCAGGAAGAGGCTGTCGTCGATGAATTCAGCAGAACGTCCGATGAGCTGACCAGGACCGGCATCATCGCCGAGATCATCTCCAGTACCATGGGTCCCGTCATGAATATGCTGAACAACATTTCCTTTGTCATCGTGGCCGTATTCGGCGGTTATTTCGTCATCAAGGGAACGATCACCGTCGGGGTCATCTCCGCCTTCATCATCTATTCGAAGCAGTTTTCCCGGCCGATCAATGAACTGTCCCAGCTCTACGGGCAGATCCAGACTGCGATCGCGGGCGCAGAACGGATTTTTGAGATCCTGGATGCCGCTCCGGAGGATAAGAGCGGACATATCCGCATGAAGAAAACGGACGGCGTCATCGAGTTCAGAAACGTCAACTTTTCCTACGTTCCCGGCAAACCGGTGATCCGAAACTTCAATCTGCGCGTGGAATCGGGCAAAAAAATAGCGCTGGTCGGTTCCACCGGCAGCGGGAAAACGACCATCGTTAATCTATTGATGCGGTTTTATGATGTCGACAGCGGCGAGATCCTGCTCGATGGAGTCAATATCAGGGACATCAACTGCGACGACCTGCGCGATCTGATCGGCATCGTGCTGCAGGACACCATCCTCTTCACCGACTCCATTCGGAACAACCTGGCCTATGCGCGGCCGGACGCGTCCAACGCCGAGATCGTACAGGCCGCGAAATTCAGCCACAGCCGTGAAATGATCATGGCGCTGCCAAGACGCTACCGGACCAGACTCACCGAGTCCGGCGGCAACCTGTCTCAGGGACAGCGCCAGCTGTTATCCATCGGCCGCGCCTTCCTGTCGCAGCCATCCATTCTGATTCTCGATGAGGCGACTTCCAACATTGATACGCGCACTGAGAAGCACATCCAGGACGCCATGATCCGGCTGATGCAGGGCCGCACCAGTCTGATTATCGCCCACCGCCTCTCCACCATCCGCGACGCCGATCAGATCGTCGTCATGGATCAGGGCAGCATCGCCGAGACCGGCACACACGAGGAACTGCTGGCAAAGGGCGGCAGGTATTACGAGCTCTACCAGAGCCAGTTCGCCGGCCGCGAGATCTAGCCTATCCTCTGGCCTCAGTCCTCTCCGTAGATCCGGCAGCCGTTCCTTCCGCTCTCCTTCACAGCGTAAAGCGCCGTATCCGCATCCTTGAAGATGTCTCCCTGCGGATTGTTTCGATCCGAGAAGGCGACGCCGACGCTGAGTGAAACCGACGGCAGGCCGTCCTTCGGGTGCTGGAGAAGGTCATTCGCCCTGCTGATCTTGTTTCGCACAAGCTGTGACATACTGCTGTTGGCACGGGTCATCACGACGACGAATTCGTCGCCGCCGATCCGGCAGAGCAGGTCGACGGAACGGAAACTGCCGCGCAGGATCTCAGCGACCCGCTTCAGCACCCGGTCACCGACCGCATGTCCGTAGGTATCGTTGACACCCTTGAAATCGTCCACATCGACCAGGATCAGCGCCATATGCTTCGTATCGACGCTGTCCATCAGCATATCGTAAGCGCCGCGGTTCAAAAGGCCGGTCAGGGCATCATGCGATGCCTCATGGGAAAGCCGCTCCCTTGCCAGGTGATTGTCATGCAGGATGGTATTATAGGTTCTGGTGACGAAGCGAAGCTCCTCTGCGCCGATCGGGGTCATCATTTCCTGTTTCTGCATCTTCGCTACCATCTTCGAGATCGGTTTACGGATCTCCCTGCTGATGATGAGAACGATGCCCAGCACGATCAGCAGCAGCAGGATGGTCAGACCGGTCTGCAGCTGCACGAGCAGGGCCATCCTCGCCGAAGCGTTCTCAAGCTCGTTGCTGGAGATCCGGATGAGGGACTGGGTGCACAGCGCGACGTTTTCCCTGATCCGATCCTTGTAGAGCATATAACTGTCGTTAAAGACGAGGTCCTGCGCCGCGTGCAAAAGCTGGTCTCTCGAAAGTCCCTGATACTGTTTCGGCACCTCGATCTCTGCGATCTGGTCGGGCACCCTCGACATGTCATAACTGCCCGTTTCAAGAATGAGCCGCATGGCCAGATGCTCGGTTTCGATCAATTCATTGGACAGGTCCAGAGCCGTGTTGAGGGATTCAATCGCCTCGGTATCCGACCCCTTCAGCAATTTCTCCAAGTTCTCTACCGCGAGGTCCCTTCGCCGGGTCACCTCGACCTCTTCGAAGAAATCCTCAAGGTATTCAATCTCACCGGTCGCGACAAAGCACCGGACCCGGTCGGTCAGATAGTCCGAGCCGGATTCCACATCGCTCGCCGCGATCTGCGCCGTAATGTACCGGTCGCTCGCCTTCTCCATTCTCTGATATCCCTGGGTGACGGACAGGTCGGAGATGAGCAGGAAGTCGGAGGCCAAGCGG
>JAZNNY010000007.1:0-11865 GCA_045580505.1 Lentihominibacter sp. | reverse complement strand
CATCGGCATCATCGTCAACAACCCGGGATACTATGACGTCCGCTCTCTGGGAGGCGGTGCCCCGACCAAAAGCAGGACCGTGTTTACCATCGCCGTCCCGACCACCGGCGGGACCGGCGCAGAATCCACGATCAACTACGTCATCACCGATACGGAGAAAAAGCGTAAATTCGTCTGCGTCGACCCTAACGACATTCCGGATGTTGCCGTCGTTGACCCGGACATGATGTCCACCATGCCGAAGGGCCTGACCGCATCCACCGGTATGGATGCCCTGACCCACGCCATCGAAGGCTATACCACCAAGGGCGCATGGGCTCTGGCCGACTGCCTTGACCTGGAGGCGATCAAGCTGATCGCGAAGAACCTGCGCGCCGCCGTCGAAAACGATCCGGACGGACGCGAAGGAATGGCCCTCGCCCAATACGTCACCGCCATGGCCTACTCCAACGTAGGACTCGGCATCGCCCACTCCATGGCGCACACCCTCGGCGCGGTCTACGATACCCCGCACGGCGTCGCCTGCGCGATGATGCTCCCGATCGTCATGGACTTCAACAAGGAGTACACTGGCGAGAAATTCAAGGCGATTGCAGAAGCCTTCGGCGTTGATACCGCCGGCATGGACCAGGATACCTACCGCCAGGCCGCCATCGACGCCGTTCAGCAGCTCTCCGTTGACGTCGGCATCCCGACCAAACTGGAAGCGCTGAAGGAAGAGGACCTGCCGTTCCTGTGCGAGTCCGCAGCCGCTGACGCCTGCGCGCCGGGCAACCCGCGTGAAGCTTCCCTGGAAGACCTGGAAGCTATGTTCCGGAAGTTGATGTAAACTGAATAAGACAGGGGACGGTTCTCTGTCTTACTTGAGAACCGTCCCCTGTCTTACTTTCTGTCCTCTGCCTGGGTCAGGCCCAGCAAAATGCCGAAGGCAACGGCTACGGCCGCGATGATGATCCTTGTTTTCTTATCCATAGTAAATTCCCCCCTAAATAAATCAATAGTATCACGATGACAGAGAAAATGCCATACCCGGCCAGGTACCACTGCGGGCCGGTGATCTCCGCGATCCAGGCGAGCGGCGTGCCTGCCGGGGGCCAGTTCACGAACATGTAATTACAGGAAAAGGCCCGGTCAAAGGCGTAGACCGGCGGAACCACGCAGGCCAGAAACAGCAGGTCGTAGTGGATGCGGCGGATGGGAAGGCGGACCTGCCTTTGGGCCAGGCAAAGCAGCGGGTAAAGGACCAGCAGGCCGTGCCAGGTGAATCCGTAGAGGTTCATGAAATTCCACACCGGATACAGGTGGGCCCAGTCCGGAAAAAACAGGGCTGCGACAGAGCCCGGCAGGATCAGGGTGACTGCAATCTCCCCGAAGACCCCCTTCCATTTTTCGGTTTTTGACAGAGACGAGGCCAGGAAGACGAACACGCCCAGACTGCACAGATGCAAAGGCAGGTATCCCGCATCAAAGGCGCCTTCGCATATCAGGAAGGCATCCTTGAACACTTCCAGGGCGATCATGATCAGAGGAATCAGGCGCATGATGCGCTCTCTTGCGGCGGGCCTGCTTTTGCGAAAGGCAAAGACCGCAGCTGCGAGCAGGACAGCCAGCACGGCCAGGGTGCACCAGTGCTCGGGGCTGAATCTGCCGTATCCGATCCCATCAGGAAGGCTCTCGTATTGTTCCCAGAAATAGTTCATCACAAACGTTCATCGATCGCGGGTCCCGGCACCACCTGGCCCATCAGCGCTGCGATCAGGGTTGGCAGGACCCAGTTAAAGCCGAAGGTGTCCAGCGGCAGCGCGTGGATCCACTGCAGCGCCGGCAGGCTGAAGGTGTCCGCGAGGGTCGTGATCAGACTGATCGCAAGGCAGACGCCCGTACCGAACACATAATAGTATTTCCTGCGCAGCCTCTCTCTTGCCAGGGCCGACAGGGTCAGGAACATGACCGGCGGATAGCAGAGCATCAGGACCGGCACCGCGATCGAGATGATCGCAGAAAGGCCGAAGTTGCAGAGCAGACAGGAGAGCGCGGACATGATGATCACTGCAGCCCGGTAGCTGAGCGCAGAAATCAGCTCGCTGAAATATTCCGCCGCGGATGAAGTCAGACCGATGGCCGTGGTCAGACAGGCCAGCGATACGATGACGCTCAGCACGACCACGCCCAGATTCCCGAGCAGCGCCCCCGTGATGTTGACCACGAGGCCCGCCTGGTTGATCTCGCCCGAAGCGAACTCCGCCTGCCAAAGAGTCCCTGTGCTGGCTCCCAGGTAGGCCATGCCGCCGTAGACAAAGCAGAGGATGGCTCCGGCGATGAGCGCGGCAAAAGCGGCCGTCTTCCGCTCGTCCCTTTTTGACGGGAGATTCTTGCTGCGGATCGAGTCGATGATCAGAATGGCGAAGAAGATCGCCGCCATCAGATCCAGGGTCTGGTAGCCGTTGTAGATTCCGTCCTTGATCAGGCTCTCCGAGGTCGCGGGTCCAGGCGACCCGGCGGGCGCCGTGATGCCGCGGATGATCAGTACCGCGATGGCGATGACCAGGATCGGGGTCAGGTATTTGCCCAGTATATCGACGACTCTGGAGGGTCTCACCGTCAGCAGATAGACGATCCCGAAGAAGATGAGCGAGAAGACCAGGCGCAGGATCCGGTTCTGCGGATCGATCCCGAACAGCGGCGCCATGCCCATCTCAAAGGTTACTGCCGCATTTCTCGGGATGGCGAGCAGCGGGCCGATGCAGATGATCACCGCCAGATTGATGGCGACTGAGCCTGCCCGGCCGACCGGTCCGGTCAGCCTGTCCACGCTGCCGTCCACCTTCAGCATGGCGAATACGCTGCAGATACCGAGCACGGCGTCCGCCAGGAAGTAGGCGATATACCCTTCCGCCCAGTTCTCTCCACCGACGATTCCGATCTCGGGTGGGAAAATCAGGTTTCCCGAGCCGAACAGCATCGAGAACAGAGCAAATCCTATGACAAAGTAAATTCCTATTGATAGCTTCTTCTCATCGGTCATTTTTACTGGTCTTTCCTGCCTTTGTATTCAATGCAGAGCATGGTCAGATCGTCGAACTGCTCCGCTTCACCAACAAATTCCGTTACCGCATCGTTTACCGAACGCAGCACCATCTTCGGGCTCTCGTCCTGACTTCTGCTCAGGGCCCGGAGCACGCGCGCGTTGCCGAACATGGACTTCTCCGCATTCGTCGCCTCCGTCAGTCCGTCGGTATAGACGAACAGTTTGGTGCCCGGCTCCATCCGGATCGTATAATCCTGGTACTGCTGGTCCTCCAGGCAGCCGATCACGAGTCCGTGCATGTCCCTGAACAGGCGGAAGTTTCCGTCTGCCGTTTTCAGGATGGGATATTCATGGCCCGCATTCGCGGCCGTCAGTATGCCGGTGGAAATCTGCAGTATGCCGAGCCAGGCAGTTACGAACATCTCCTCATCGTTCTTCTCACAGATCTCGTTGTTGACCGTCTCCAGCGTCTGCGCCGGGCTGTAATCGTTCATGGCGATGTTGCGCATGGTCATCATGGAACTGATCATGAAGAGAGCCGCCGGGACGCCCTTGCCGCTGACATCCGCGATGACGATGGCCATGTGATCCTCATCGATCATGAAGTAATCGTAGAAGTCTCCTCCGACCTCCCTGGCCGGATTCATCGATGCCGCAAGATCGAATTCCTCCCGCTCCGGCGGGGAATCCGGCAGGGCGTTCCTCTGAATGCGGGAAGCGAGTTCCAGTTCCACGCCGATCCTCTCCTTCTCCGCAGTAATAGTTTCGATCCGGTCGATATAATCGTCCATCTCATAGGCCAGTTCGGAAACATCTTCCGCAAGGAGCCCGATCTCGTTGCGACGCGTCAGGAAACCTTTGAGTCCGGCAAGAACGCCTGCAAGGCCCTCGGCAATACTGCTCCTTTCCTTCGTACTCGCATAGAGCCGGATGTTGGCCTGCACCTCCCGCAGCGGCCGGATTACAGCAAAATACATCATCAGCATGAGGATGAAGAGGAGCACGACCTGATACATGACCGCATAGGAGGTTCCCTGCACGGTCGAGTCGTTGACGTCTTTGATGATCTCCGTCAGGTCGTAGGTCAGACCGATCAGAATGGCCTGGTCGTCAAACTCGGTCACATAGGCGTAGTAGTCGACGTAGTCTCCCGCTTCCGCCATGTAAACCTGGTTTATATCGGAGTCCTTATTCTTGAAAGCCTCCCGCATGGCATTCTGCATACTTTTGTTCTTCTTGATCGAAGAGACCTTGCCCAGGGGATAAACCTGCTCGTACTCCGTACCGCGCAGCGCGCCGGGGTCCGCCCCGCTCAGCAGGAAGAACTGCGATTCATAAGCGCCCTTCCCCTCCGTCGGCGTAGCCAGGCAGAAGAGGAAGCTGAGCTTATAATTGTGTTTCATCTGGTTGATCCGGGTCGTCATCCAGGAATAGATGATCTCCGCGTAAAGTTTCTGGTCCTCCGGCGGAAGTTTCTCTATGTCTTCTATTCCCGCGTATCTGGGCTGAAAGTCCGGATGCCGCTCGGCCAGCAGTCTGGTCTTCTCCTCGGTCTTCGTTCCGGGCCGATAGTCCACATCATATTCGATGTCAAGCTCATCCGCATGGGTATACCAGTACTGGAGCAGCCACTGATAGCCCGGGTATTCCGAAATGGAATCCGAGGTCTCCTCCGCAACTTCATCGATCAGATCGGAGACATGGTCGATGACGCTCTCCTGTGAGATCTCCCGCTGCGATAAAAACGTTGCTATTCCGATCACGATCAGACCGATGACGGCGATGACATATATTTGATATAGAATTCCCGACTTTTTCTTACTATCCATGAGATCTTTTCCTCTCCGCTTATATGCATTATAGCAGAATATGGTATAATAACGCAGAGATTTTTATCATATGGAGGCTTTAGTTCAGATGAAATACCTTTACATCCTGCTCGTTTTTCTTCCCGTCACGATCATCGGTGAGATCATGGGGTTTTCGGACCCCCTCCTCTTCCTCTTCAGTTCCCTGGCGATCGTCCCCCTGGCCGGTCTGATGGGAAAGAGTACCGATGTGATTTCATGCTATGCCGGGCAGAAGATCGGCGGGCTGCTGAACGCGACCTTCGGGAACGCGACGGAGCTCATCATCGCCTTCGTCGCCATGAAGGAGGGCATGTTCGATGTGGTGAAAGCCTCCCTGGCCGGTTCCGTGATCGGCAACATCCTGCTGGTGCTCGGCATGTCCATGCTGGTCGGCGGACTGAAATACAAAACACAGTTCTTCAACAAGCAATCCATTAACATCACCGCCAGCATGCTGCTCTTCGCCGTCCTCGGGCTCTCGATTCCGGCCATCTTCACCCACACCATGCCGGAATCCGCCCTGACCACCCAGTTTGAAGGACTCAGCATCATCATCGCCGGCCTCATGCTCCTGATCTACGCCATGCAGTTCGTCTTCTCCTTCGTAACGCACCGCACGCTCTATGAGGAAACCGTCGCTGCGAGCGAAGAGGAGAAGCCGTCCATGAGCCTTGCCGTCTCGATCGGACTGCTCGTTGCAGCCACAGTCTGCATCGCCGTTCTTTCCGAGATCTTCGTCGGAACGGTCGAGCCCATGGCCGAGTCCGCCGGGCTTTCCACCGCCTTCGTCGGCATCATTCTGGTCCCGATCATCGGCAACGCGGCGGAGCATTCGACCGCCATCATCATGGCATATAAAAACAAGATGAACGCCGCGGTCGAGATCGCGCTCGGATCCAGCCTGCAGATCATCCTGTTCGTCATTCCCGTGCTCATCCTGCTCAGTCTCTTCTTCACGCCGATGAGCATCGTGTTCTCCCCGTTCGAGCTGGTCGCGGTCGCAGCCTCCGTGCTCATCGCCAACGCCGTCGCCTCTGACGGCGAGTCCAACTGGCTTGAGGGGCTGCAGCTCGTCGCTGCCTACGTCATCATCGCAGCGGCCTTCTTCTTCGTGTAGGCCGTGAAAAGGCAGGCCCGGCCCGAACGCCGGTACTCCGGCAGCCGGTCCCTAGTCCGCGAACCGGTTTACGATCATGGCCGCCTGCTCATTTTCCATGCGGTGCGCCCGGTAGGAGTAGAAGACATCCGCGTTGCACTTCGTGCAGACGTTGGACACCGCGATCCGTTCCTCTGCGAGCCCTGCCGCAAGCAGGCTCATCCGGTTCGCTTCCCGAAGGTCCAGGTGGTATTTGCCGCCCGGAAACCTTCTCAGAATCCGGTCCGCCTGCGCGCTGCCCCACTGATCCGCGAAAAGATCATAGATCTCATCTCCCATTTCATAACAGTCCATGCAGATGCCGGGCCCGATCGCCGCGTACAGATCTTCAGGCCTGCTCCCAAATGCTTCCTGCATTTTTTCGACGCAGACCAGCGGGATCTTTCCCAGCGTCCCCTTCCAGCCGGCGTGGACCAGGCCCACGGCCTTCCGCACAGGATCGGCAATATAGACCGGCGGGCAGTCCCCTCCGAAGGCGGTCAGCAGCACGTCCGGCATGTCCGTGATGAGACCGTCGACAGACCTTCTGCGCTCCGGCTTGTCTTCCCGCAGGATCGGTCCCAGATCCTCTTCCCTCACCAGATAGACCCGGTTCGTATGCATCTGATCCGAGACACATTCCCGCTCTATCGAGGAACCGAGCTGACGGGCGAGGTCATTCCTGCCTTTGAACACGATGGGCGCCGCCTGCGCCGGATCCTCGTCCTTCATGACAACGATCCGCATCCCGGGTTCGCCCGACGCACTCTCCGGATCGTACGACTTGTACCTGGTCGAATAGAGATTCGGTACGCCGAGCGTATCGAGCATGCGTACCGAAAGATATGGAATCCCGTCCGTATGGACGCTGAATATTCTGTTGTCGTTATCGTATTTGATTCTCATTTTCTCGTCAATATTCCTGCGAGGATGACCGCACTGATCCCGCCCACCAGCTTCGAAAGCACGATGGCCGCGACCATGTCCGGCGCAAAGCCCGCGATGAATCCCAGGTGGTCACCGAAAACGAAGGCCGCCGAAACGCAGAAGGCCGAGGACATGATCCGTCCCCGCTCGTTCATCTCTCCCATCATGCTGAAGATGGGTATGGCATTGGCCAGTGTCACGAGCAGCGCGCTGACGCCGGTCTCGTTGATCCCGATTCGCTCTCCGGCTCGCTGCAGGGGCGTCCGCAGAAGCCTGGTGATGATCTCGACAAGCACGAAGGCTCCGGCCAGGATCACCGCCACATTTCCGATGATCGCGAAGGCCTCCCCGAGCGGCATGATGCCTTCCCAGGGCGTAAATCCCACGAATTCGGAGAGCACGCCGACGCAGGTCCCCGCCACGCTGATCCCGAGAATCACCTTGCCGAAGACGATGAAGACCTTCACGATGGTCTGCTCCCACTTCCAAAGGCAGATGATGATGATCAGGGACAGGGCCGCAACCGGCAGAATGTTGATCAATAGCGTTCCCGCAGGAATGCCCTCAAAAAAACTCCCCGCGATCACTCCGAGCGGAATGGTGATGATGCCGATCAGGATCCCCTTGGCAACGTCCTTCTGGTATTCCCTGGCGGTCAGACTCATGGCGACCGGGATGTTGAAGGTGATGGTCGCTCCCAGCATCGCGGCCGTGATCATCCCGAGGGCCGACCCATCGGCTGAGCCGGCCAGCTGCTGCACGAGCGCCGCCCCGCCGGTATCGAGGTCCAGGATCATGCCGCCGAATACGCCGGCGTCCGCCCCGAACGCTGCAAAGGCAGGTCCGATCACCGGCCGCAAAAGCCCTCCGAGAAGCGGCGCGAGGACGAGCAGTCCAGCCGTGGAAATGACAAGCGTTCCCATGGCCATGATGCCGTCCTCGAATTTGTTTCCCAGCCGAAGCCGGTTGCCCGTGATCTTGTCCGCTGCGCCCAGCAGGACAAAGAAGACCATAATATATATTATGATGCGGTTAATGTCCATCTGCTCTTCTTTCCGGAATCAGTCAAAAACCACGCTGTCGTAGGTCTTGTATTCTCCCATTTCACGCAGCTTACGGGAGGCCTGGCTCTGATAGGTTCCTTCCACGATGTTCTCAAAGCCGTTCTTCCTGATGATCCTCTTGATGTAATCTACATAGGGGCATCTGTCGTGGTGCCGGTTGTCCGTCACCATGCAGGTGGCCAGGTGGACCGCGACCTCTGACTTATCGATGTCCGTCAGGGTGCGCAGTTTCTTGCCGAAATGCTCCAGCACGCCCGCAACGCCGGTGCCGCAGCAGCCGCCGCAGGACATGGTGATAAATTTCGTATCTTCCGGATAGCCTTCATAGCCGGCATAACGGTCATAGAAGTAGTAGGAGCACGCGAAGCCGGAGCACCGCTTCAGAGTGTGATCGCACTGGATTACTGCGACGTATTTGATCTTTGACTTATCCATCGTAACTTCCTCCTTTTAACCTAAATTGCTTACGAACGGATGAGAAAATTCCATGTCCAGGATCTCATACCCCTGTCCGATCCCGACGACCCGAAACGGCATGAGCGCATTGAGTTCGCTGTGGATGCAGAACCCGGTCATGGCAAACAGAAAACCGTCCCCGCATTCCTCAAGGTACAGCAGTTCCTTGCGGATATCGAGCCCTTCCAGGTAAGGCCGCTGGTCCCGGATCATGGAAGAAATCCGTTCGACCAGGTGGTCGCGCATCAGGTCCGCGCCAACCATGCCGTTCAGGTTCATCAGGTCTCTCATTTCCTTTTCGGATTTGGTCTGCTCTTCCTCACTCTTATTCAGGATCACCACAGGCCTCAGTTCGTTCCTTGGGATCTTGAACTGCATGAGCCTGCAGGGATAGTCCTTCTCATTTTTGCTGAAGATCATCAGGATCTCCAGATCCCATACCCGGTCCTCTCCGAAATCCAGGACGCCCTTTACCCTGACCAGATCCAGGTTGTCCGTCTCATGGATCCGGAAGTTCCAGGTATCGATCTCGACCTTGCCCCATTTCTCCCAGTCATACCCGATCAGCCAGCGAATCTGTCCCATGGTGCGAAACCATGGCCCGTTGTCCGTTCCGATCAGGATCGGGAGCTTTCTCCGGTCGAAAAAAGTGTCGTAGAACCGATCGAAATTCTCCGGGTCTCTCAGCCGGTAGCATTCCTTCATGACCTCCAGTTTGCGGTGGATCATGGCTCTTTTCTCTTTGCTGTTCATTGGCCCATTCATTCCCATACTTACGTTGATGAATTGTTATATTTCAGTATACTGTTTTCGTCTGTTTGGTGTCAAGATTGGACGGAAACTGCTCCATTTCATACACCTTATACTCCGCGCCGCCGATCTCGTAGGTCTCAATGGCCCCGGTGTTTCGAAAGCCGATGGCGCTGTAGCAGGCGATGGCGTTCTCGTTCTTTTCGTAGACGCCGAGGCTCACCCGCTTCGCCCCGTAGACCTCAAAGGCGTAGACCAGCCCTGCAGACAGCATGGCCTTGCCGATGCCCTGCCCGCGCCGGCCTTTGTCTACGATGGCATAGCCAAAGCGCAGTTCGTCCAGGTTCCCATGGGGATTTCTCGCGATAAAATAGCCCACCGGCTCGTCTCCGTCCACCGCGGTGAACCGCATGTACTGGCCGGTCTTCTGAAACTTTTCCTTCGTGACCGGGTAATCCCCGAGCAGCCCGAAAGTCCACTTGAAGAATGTATCCTCCGAGTCACACCAGCTGAGGATCTTCGCCTCATCCGAATCCATGTATGGTCTGATTCTGATCACGATGTCCTACCTCCTTTGTCCTGCGAAGCCGAGATCTTTTTCAGCGCTTCGATGCTGGCCCGGCCCATCTGCATCCTGGCGAGTTCGAGCATTTTGAGCGGCGCTTTCCTGACCTCCTCACTTCCGAGCACCGCGGTCAGTCCGGAGAAGATGAAGGTGATCTGCAGTTTTTCGCTGTCGCTCAGCAGGTCCTCCCGGATGGAAAACGCCTCCAGCCAGATTCGCTTCAGCATGTTCTCCACGAGCGCCCTCAGATAGGAGGAGTCGCTGCCGGCGCAGAGCATGATCCGTCTTGAGCGCGCGATAAGCGCCGGATCAAAGGCAGGCCTTTCGGGGCCGTCCGGTCCTTCTGTGTGCCCCGGGCCGTCCACGCTTGAAAGCAGCGCCGAGATCAAAAGCCCGGACACCTCCTCGTTCGCGTTATTTCGAAAGGCCTTGCTCGCCAGATCGTTCATGTCATCGTAATGATAATAAAAAGAATTGCGGTTGATCCCTGCCTCCTGCGACAGTAGTCTGACCGTGATATTCGAAAAGCTCTCCTTCTCCAGCAGGGCCCAGAACGCATTCTCTATTTTTACCGTTGCCGCCTGCTGGCTTTCGGATTTCTTTGGCCTTGCCATCTGCGCCTCCGTTAATTAGACACTTTGACTAGTATTGACGGTTTTATTCTACACCCCGCGGTGCTGCGCCGTCAACCTCACCCCAGCGCCACATCCCAACGCAGAAGCACGCCGCGCATATCCTCCGGCAGTCTGGCTTCGCATTCCCTCTTCAGGTTCTCCGGCACGCCGTAATACGCCTCGGCTATGGACCCCGCCATCGCTCCGATCGTGTCGCTGTCGCCGCCGAGAGAAATGGCGTTTCTGATCACATCTTCAAAATCCTGGCCCTCCAGGAAGGCGATGATGGCCTCGGGAACGCTCCCCTGGCAGGATACATCGAATTCGTAATCCGGTCTGATCTCATCGCAGGTTCTGTCAAGGTCGTAGCCGAATTCAGATGTGATGTACTCTCTGATCTCTTCTTTCTTATGATCTGTGCGCGCCAGGAAAATGGCCGAAGCGATTGCTTCCGCTCCCTTCACGCCCTCCGGATGGTTGTGGGTGACCTCTGCGGACCATCTGGCAAGTCTTCGCACTTCATCCATCTCTTCCGAGATCCAACCGACCGGTGATACCCGCATACCGGAGCCGTTACCGAAGCTGTTGTACGGGGCTCTCCGCTCCAGCATCAACCAGGAGTAGAACCTGCCCCCATAGCCGGCGTCCGGATACGTCCGTCCCCACCGGTGCATGGCATCGATGAACAGGTCCTTTGTCTGTGCTTCGTCCTCCAGGCAGCCGCGCTCCTTCGCCTCCATCAGGGCGTCCGCGACCGCGACCGTCATGACGGTATCATCCGTAAACCTGCAGCCCGCATCGAACAGTTCGAACTCCTTTGACTTCAGGTTGTCCCATTCGAAGACGCTTCCGATCATATCTCCAAGCATTGCTCCGTACATCGCTCGTTTCCTCCCTCTCTTCCTTACGCATCCGGTTAATGGTGTCCAGGCAAATTTGGCAAACTCTGCAGATCACGCCTTTTCACTCCTATTTCGCAGAGTTGATCCATATATTACCATCTGCGTCGTAGTAAACTCCGTAGGCTAGAACATCTCCGCCGTCCCATCCCCGTGAAACAGGATAATGGACCCCTGCTTCCATCCGCTGTTCATGCGTTCGAGGCTCTCCAGCGCCTTCGCTTCGACCTGTCCCGCTTCTTCTGCCGTGAGTCCCAGCTCCCGGCCGGCCTCTTCGTGGCTCATGGGCTCCGATCCACCCACCCCGCGCAAAAGCAGCAGCACGGTCTGTTCCTGCTCGGTGAGCGCATCCAGCATTTCCATGAATTCCTCATCAGGTACTGCTGAAAAATCCTGTAATGTCATCGTTTCACCCCCTCGCGGCATGCCCGGTAGAGCTTCTCGTATCCTTTGATGATCGTGCCAACGGCGATCGCGGCGATGATGCTTCCCTCTCTGACGCCTTTCAGGCCGCCGAGGAAAAGCAGGCATAGCGCGGCGGAGATGGCGATGTACAGGACATCGAAGAGGATCTTGA
>JAZNNY010000006.1:0-2211 GCA_045580505.1 Lentihominibacter sp. | reverse complement strand
ACAAAACATACAAAATGGCTGTTTAGGCGCTGTTCAGCTTAAATCGTCAATTAAACACGCAACCGAAAGGAGATGGGGATCGATGGCTAAAGTAGCTTTTCGGGGAACACCCAAACAGGAACGCGAGCTTCGGAAGTTTATTAAGAAGCACAAGGACCAGCCCGGCGCTATGATGCCGGTACTTCAGGAGGCACAGGGTATTTACGGATATCTGCCCAGGGAAGTGCAGGAGATCATTGCACAGGAGATGAATGTACCGCTTTCACAGGTTTTTGGCGTCGCGACATTTTATTCACAGTTCACACTGACACCTAAGGGAGAACATACAGTAAGCGTATGTCTCGGCACGGCCTGCTATGTAAAAGGGGCAGATAAGATTCTTGCCGCGATCGAGGACCGCCTTGGGATCAAGGCGGGAGAATGCACGCCTGACGGTTTCTTCTCCATTGACAGCTGCCGCTGTCTTGGTGCCTGTGGTCTTGCGCCCGTCATGACTGTCGACGGTGAAGTTTACGGCAAATGCACACCGGAATCCGCAGTTAAGATTATTGATTCCTACTACGAGGAGGTGTAAGCCATGACAATGACATATGAAAAGCTCATGCAGATCAAGGAAAAGAACAGAGAGCTGGTCATGGTCCGCAGACTGGTCGCTTCCAAGGCGGAAGAAATGGCTAAGCACACGGCTTACCGCAAGCAGATCCTTGTCTGCGGAGGTACCGGATGTACTTCATCAGGAAGCCACAAGGTAGCAGATGCGCTCGAGAGCGAGATCAAAGAGAAGGGACTTACGGACGTTCTCATCGTCAAGACCGGCTGCTTCGGTCTGTGCGCACTCGGCCCTGTCGTTATCGTTTATCCTGAAGGCGCTTTCTATTCCCAGACAACACCTGAGGGAGCTAAGAGGATCATCAACGAGCACATTATCAAGGGCTCGATCTGCAAAGACCTTCTGTACCCTGAGACAGTTCACGAAGACGGAGAGATCCTCCCCCTCAGCCAGACTAATTTCTATGCCAAGCAGATGAGAATCGCGCTTCGCAACTGCGGCGTGATCGATCCCGAGAATATCGAGGAGTACATCGCTCTGGACGGCTATGCAGCTCTTCACAAGGTGCTGACAAGCATGACCCAGGACCAGGTCATCGACGTGATGCTGGCTTCCGGTCTTAGAGGCCGCGGCGGCGCGGGCTTCCCGACAGGCAGGAAATGGGCTTTCTGTAAAGCTACAAAGTCTGATATCAAATATGTATGCTGCAACGCCGACGAAGGTGACCCGGGCGCGTTTATGGACCGCTCCATCCTTGAAGGCGATCCTCACGCAGTCCTCGAAGCAATGGCGATCGCAGGTTATACAATCGGCGCGAGCCAGGGTTATGTCTATGTCCGTGCTGAGTATCCGATCGCAGTCGAGAGACTTAAGATCGCTATCAAGCAGGCCAGAGAATATGGTCTTCTCGGCAAGGATATCTTCGGAACAGGCTTCAACTTCGACGTAGAGATCCGTCTGGGCGCAGGCGCATTCGTATGCGGCGAGGAGACAGCTCTGATGACTTCCATCGAAGGAAAGCGCGGCGAGCCTCGTCCGAGACCTCCGTTCCCCGCAGTGGAAGGACTCTTCAAGAAACCTACTGTCCTCAATAACGTTGAGACTTATGCAAACGTCGCTCAGATCATCCGCAAGGGAGCGGAGTGGTATTCCTCCATCGGAACCGAGACCTCCAAGGGCACCAAGGTTTTTGCACTCGGCGGAAAGATCACAAACGTAGGTCTTGTGGAAGTTCCCATGGGAACAACCCTCCGCGAGATCATCGAGGAGATCGGCGGCGGCATTCCGAACGGCAAAAAATTCAAAGCGGCCCAGACCGGCGGACCTTCCGGCGGATGTATTCCGTCTGTCCACATTGACACGCCGATCGACTATGAGAGCCTTGCAAGGATCGGCTCTATGATGGGCTCCGGCGGACTGATCATCATGGATGAAGACACATGTATGGTCGATATCGCCAAGTTCTATCTGGAATTCACCTGCGAGGAGTCCTGCGGCAAGTGTACGCCTTGCAGGATCGGCACAAAACGTCTTCTTCATATGCTCGAAGATATCACCAAGGGCAATGCCACAATGGAAGAGCTGGACAAGATCGAAGAGCTGTCAGCGCACATGAAGGTTTCCTGCCTCTGCGCACTCGGACAGACCGCTTCCAACCCCGT
>JAZNNY010000005.1:0-8246 GCA_045580505.1 Lentihominibacter sp. | reverse complement strand
GATGACTCCACCAATTTCCAGCGAAACTATTCGGTTGGAGAAGTTGAAGTGAAAGGAAGCGAGATCTACCACAAGACCGAATACAGAGAGCGCCGCCGCCACTACGCGGTCTTCTCCGTGAATGCGGATCTTGCCGGGTTCGACACGGACCGCGAACAGTTTGCCGGCACCTATAACGGCCCTGCCCGCCCCCAGGCTGTCCTGGATGGAAAGAGCCGTGACAGCATCGCCCGCGGCTGGGCCCCGGTCGGCAGCCACCACCTGAAGATCACGCTGCATCCGGGCGAGACGGCAAGCCGCATCTTCGTGCTCGCCTACTGCGAGAATCCGAAGGAGCAGAAATTCGAGGCACCGGGCGTCATCAATAAGACTCCTGCAAAGGCAGTTCTGTCCCGGTTCCGTACCGACGCGCAGGTCGACGCCGCGCTGGCTGCCCTGAGCGAACACTGGGCCTCCCTGCTCTCCGTCTACCACATCGAAAGCGATGATGAGAAACTCAGCCGCCTGGTCAACACCTGGAACCAGTACCAGTGCATGGTTACCTTTAATATGAGCCGGTCCGCCAGCTACTTTGAAAGCGGCATGGGACGCGGCATGGGATTCCGGGATTCCTGCCAGGATCTGCTCGGTTTCGTTCACCTGATCCCGGAGCGCGCCAGAGAGCGGATCCTGGACATCGCGAACACGCAGTTCCCCGACGGCAGCGCCTATCACCAGTACCAGCCCCTGACCAAGCGTGGCAACGCCGGCGTCGGCAGCGGCTTTAACGACGACCCGCTCTGGCTGATCGCCGGAACCGCGGCCTACCTGCGGGAGACGGGCGATCTGTCCATTCTGGATGAACTGTGTACCTTTGATAATAATGAGGAAGACAAGGCTCCTCTGATGGAGCATCTGAGAAGAAGCTTCAACTATACACTGAACAATCGCGGTCCGCACGGCCTGCCTTTGATTGGTCGCGCCGACTGGAACGACTGTCTGAATCTGAACTGCTTCTCAGAAGAGCCCGGAGAATCCTTCCAGATTACAGGTCCAAGTGAAGGACCTGTCGCTGAGAGCGTCTTCATCGCCGGCATGTTCGTGAAATACGGCCGGGAGTATGCGCAGATCTGCCGGGCAGCGGGCCTTACCTCAGAAGCTGACCAGGCCGAACAGGCTGTCAGCGAAATGGAAGAAACCGTACTGAAGAGCGGCTGGGACGGCGAGTGGTTCCTGCGTGCTTATGACGCCTTCTCCTCCCCTGTCGGAAGCAGTTCCTGCAAGGAAGGTCAGATCTTCATCGAGCCTCAGGGCATGTGCGTGATGGCGGGCATCGGCCTTGAAACCGGTGAGGCAGCGCGCGCCCTTGAGAGCGTGAAGGACCGCCTGGAATCCGACTGGGGCATCGTGCTCCTGCAGCCGGCCTATACGCAGTATCATAAGGAACTCGGTGAAATCACCTCCTATCCTCCAGGATACAAGGAAAACGCCGGCGTCTTCTGCCACAACAACCCGTGGGTCATCTGCGCGGAAACCATGCTGGGACACGGCGGCCGCGCCTTTGACCTCTTTAAGAAGACCTGCCCCATCTATCTGGAGGACATCAGCGAGGTTCACAGAACGGAGCCCTACGTCTACTGCCAGATGATCGCAGGCCGGGATGCTGCGCGCCCGGGCGAGGGCAAAAACAGCTGGCTGACCGGGACCGCCGCCTGGACCTTCACCTGCATGAGCCAGTACATTCTCGGCATTCGGCCCGAGATGGAAGGCCTGTGCATCGACCCGTGCATTCCGGCTGAATGGACCGGTTTCAAATGTGAGAGAAAGTTCCGCGGCTCCACTTACCGGATCACCGTGTCGAATCCGGATGGCGTCGAAAAGGGAATTGTTTCGATCACAGTCAACGGTGCTCCCGTCAGCGGAACCGTGCTCCCGATTCCGAGCGAGCCCGGCGTGCTTGACGTGCAGGTCACCATGGGGAGGTAAGAAAATGAATTTTCCTAAAGATTTTATATGGGGCGCTGCCAGCGCTTCCTACCAGACCGAAGGTGGCGCTTTCGAAGATGGCAAGGGGCTTTCAATCTGGGACGTCTTCACGCACGAGCCGGGACGGATCGCCGACGGAAAAACCGGCGATGTCGCCTGTGACAGTTATCACCGCCTGGAGGAAGACCTCGACCTTCTGCAAAGGCTGGGCATCCCCAATTACAGGTTCAGCGTCAGCTGGCCCAGAATCCTGCCGGAAGGCACCGGTAAGGTCAACGAGGCCGGTCTCGCCTTCTACGACCGGATGGTCGATGGCTGTCTTAAGCGCGGAATCGAGCCCTGGCTCACCCTCTACCACTGGGACCTGCCGCAGGCTTTGCAGGAACAGGGCGGCTGGCAGAGCCGCCGGACGGTTGATGCTTTCGCGGAATATACCGGCATCATCGCAGAGCACTTCAAAGGCAGGGTTCGCCATTACATTACGATCAATGAACCGCAGATCATCGTCGGTCTGGGATACGGAGCAGGCCTTCACGCACCCGGTCTGAAACTGCCGGAGAAAGACCTCTTCACCTGCTGGCACCATCTGATGCTGGCCCACGGCAGCGCGGTCCAGATCCTGCGCGCATCCTGCCCGGATGTGAGCATCGGCATCTCCTCTACCGGAACGCTCGGCTACATAGAGGAACACCCGAAGGAAACCCCGCAGGCGCTTGCGGATTTCTCCTTCCACCTGGCAGAGGCAAGTATCCCGGGCTTCAACTCCTGGTTCAACCACCAGTGGTTCCTGGATCCGGTCTGCAAGGGCTGTTACCCGGATGATCCGGGATCTCCCTGGGCTCCATTCGCGGAGACAGTCGATCCCTCTGATCTGAAAGTCATCGGCCAGCCGATCGACTTCATCGGCATGAACCTCTATAACGGCACAGAACTCGATCCTACGGATGATTATAAGCCAGCGAATAAATATGCCGGCTATCCCAGAACTTCGCTTAAATGGCCGATTACGCCCCCTGTCATGTACTGGGGACCCCGGCTCGTCTACGAGCGCTACGGCCTTCCGATTGTCATCACCGAAAACGGCCAGGGCTGCAATGACCGAATCTTCCTCGATGGCAAAGTCCACGATCCCGACCGGATCGATTTCCTGCAACGCTACCTCGGGGAACTTTCCCGGGCTGTCGCCGACGGCGTTCCCGTCACAGGCTACTTCCACTGGTCCCTGACGGACAATCTGGAGTGGCATTCGGGCTACGATGAGCACTTCGGTCTCATCTACATCGACTACCGGACCCAGGACCGGATCTTAAAGGACAGCGCCCTCTGGTACGCGGAGCTGATCAAAAGCAGATAACACAAAAACGCAGGCTTTGAACCTGCGTTTTTTTATAATGTCCTATGTTACCGGGCTCAGCTTTCTTCCTTCGTGCATCTTACCCCGTCTCCGTGGTACTTCTGGCACCCTTCGGCGAAGGGGCAGCCGACGCACTTGGAGCCCTTCTTCTTTTCTTTGTAGATGTACCGTACTGCCAGGAATACGACGATCACCAGGCAGATCACGGCTATGACTGTTGCTAAGTTCATCTCGTTTCCCTCCTAAGTATCAATGCAGGCGGAGCATCCGCCCCGCCTGCTGATTATACCATATTGTGTCCTGCCTTTGCAGAAAACTTATGCCGCCTGTGCTGCCGCCTTGTGCAGTTCGTACTTCTGGTCGAAGTGTGCGCGGATCTTTCTGGCGATCGCGATGACGCAGCAGACCATGACCAGGATCGCGATGAGACCCGGCAGGAATCCTGCAGCAACGTGTCCCTCGAAGATGATGGTTCCGACCTGGTTGATCAGGAAGGCTACTGTGTAGCCAACGCACATCTGCAGGCCGATCGCGCACCAGAGCCAGCCTTTGCTCTGCATCTCGGAGTTCATGGCACCGATGGCCGCGAAGCACGGAGGTGTGAACAGGTTGAAGAACAGATAGGACAGAGCCGTTACGCCGGTCAGGCCCATGGTCAGGGCGATTTCGTTAGCGCCGCCGGTCATAGCCAGCTCATCAGTATCGATGAATGCGGTCAGGCCGTAGCAGACTGCCAGAGTACCAACGACGTTCTCTTTGGCGATGAAGCCTGTGATCGCTGCCGCAGCCAGCTGCCATGCGCCAAAGCCCAGCGGGATGAGCAGGAATGCGAACGGGGATGCGATGGAAGCCAGGATGGATGTGTCCTCCATGCCTTCCGGAACGACCTGGAATTTCCAGTTGAACAGCTGCATGATCTGAACGACCAGGTTGCAGACCAGGATGATGGTCGCGGCCTTGATGATGTATGCCTTCGCACGTTCCATCATGGACCAGAATGCTCTCTTCAGGCTCGGAGCCTTCCACTTTGGCAGTTCCATGATGAAGAAGGTCTTACGGAACTTCGCGCCGGTGACCGCCTTGATCAGCAGTGCGCCGAGGAAGATCAGGAGCAGTCCGGTGAAGTAACAAATGAAGGTGACCCAGCCTGCGCCGGCAAAGAATGCTCCGGCGAACAGTGCGATGACCGGAATCTTCGCTCCGCAAGGGATGAAGGTGGTCAGCATGGCTGTAGCTCTTCTTTCTCTCTCATCTCTGATGGTTCTGGAAGCCATGATGCCCGGGATACCGCAGCCGGTTCCGATGATGATCGGAATGACGGACTTGCCGGAGAGGCCGACCCTCTTGAAGATCGGGTCAAGTACGGCTGTAACACGGGCCATATAACCGCAGTCTTCGAGGATCGCGATCAGGAAGTACATGACCATAACGAGCGGCAGGAAGCCGACGACTGCGCCGACACCGCCGATGATACCGTCTGCAATAATGGTTGAAAGCAGCGCCGGGCTGTTCTCCATAGCGCCTGCAACGAATCCCTGGAATGCTTCAATCCAGCCGACGAGCCAGTCTGCGATCCAGGTTCCGAGATAGGTCTGAGAAATAGCAAAGACGCACCACATAACGGCTGCGAAAATGATGATGCCTGCGATCGGGTTGGTCAGAACTGCGTCCAGTTTATCGTGAGATGTGGTCTCGCTGGAAGCGATCTTTCTGGTTTCAACTGCTCTGACGATCTCGTTGGCGAAGTTAAATCTCTTCCGGTCTTCCGCATCGACCGCCGCCTTATCGCGCAGGTCGATGTCCGCCTGCATGTACGGAGCCTTCTGGCCCTTGCCGTTCAGCGCGATTGCCTTGCTCACGAGCTCAGTCAGTCCGTTGTTCGCCTTCTCTGTAGAGACGGTCTTGACGACCGGGCAGCCCAGCTTCTGCTCGAGGGCGGCAACGTCGATCTCCGTGCCTTCCTTCACGTTGATGTCGCTCTTGTTCAGGGCAACGACGACCGGGATTCCCAGTTCCAGAAGCTGCGTGGTGAAGAACAGGCTCCGGCTCAGGTTGGTCGCATCCACGATGTTGATGATGGCGTCCGGATGCTCCTCACGGACGAATTCACTGGTAATGCTCTCCTCCGGTGTGAACGGGGACATGGAATACGCGCCCGGAAGGTCCACAGCTGTGACATCCTGTCCACCGGAGAACTCCTTCAGAAGCGGTGCCTCCTTCTTACCTACGGTAACTCCGGCCCAGTTACCCACTCTCTCGCTTAATCCGGTCAGCTGGTTGTACATGGTTGTCTTACCGCTGTTCGGATTGCCGGCAAATGCAATTCTCATAGTGTTACTCCTTCTATAATGTAAATTATTGCTGACTGTGTTGTTCGTCCGCGCCGGTAGTTCAATTTAACTAACCTCCGGGCAGAAAATAAGGCGCACGGCTCCTCTCTTGTTCCGGCCGCGCGCCGGTTTTCTTAAAATATGATCCTAGATGATCACTGCCTCCGCCAGCTGGTTGTCCAGCCCGTAGCGGCTGTCCTTGATGGCCACGATGCAGCTCTTTTTCTTCTTGGAGATCAATGTGATCGGCTCTCCGCTGTAGCATCCGAGCCGGAACAGGAAACTGTTCATCTCCTCATCTGTCGTATCGATCTCTTTAATAATGTATGTCTGTCCGATCTCCGCCTGCAGCAGATTCATCTTATCCGTTACCTGCTCGTCCGGAGTATCTTTCGCCTTGTTTCTTCCGAAAAGTCCACTCATGACTGCCGTATTCTCCATGATCGTCTCCCCTTTCTTCTGGATATATTAGTTCGTTCAATCAAACTAACCTGATTAATTATATCTAACTAACTGCAGGAAGTGTTGTCTATTATTGACTAATTAAAAAAACGACCAAGCAGTGTCTGCTTTCAAAGATTGCAGACATTCCTGGTCGCATTTATGGTTCAGAAAACTACCGCTTCCTTCTCGGCATCGTATGCACCGAAGCCCCGTGCAGGTCTTCCAGTGCCTCCGCAATGCCCTCATTATAGGTCGGATGCGGTCTGACGCTGCGGAGCATGTCGTCCGCAGTCATGTGGTTCGCAATGGCAGTCGCAAATTCCGCGATCATATCCGTCGCGCGGGAGCACATCATCTGCGCGCCCAGGATTTCTTCGGATGCGGCATCCGCCACGACCTTGATAAAGCCGCGTTCATCCCCGGTGATCAGGGACTTGCCGTTCGCGCTCATGATGAACTTGCCGGTGATGACCTCCCTGCCCTGCTCTTTGGCCTGGGCTTCAGTCAGCCCGACGGTCGCAATTTCCGGGTCGGTATAGACGCCTGCCGGAATCACATCGATGTCCTGTGCAAAGGCAGGCCCGTCCGTGTCGGGCTTGCCTAATTCGCTGCTGCCCGCGCCAGACCGCTCTGCCAGGATCGCTTCCACCGCACGCGCTCCGTGCGCGGATGCAGCGTGCGCAAGCTGAATGCCGCCGGTGAGGTCGCCGATGGCGTAGACGCCCGGCATGCCTGTGCGGAAGTTCTCATCGACCGCAACATACCTGCCGTTCATGCGGATCGGTACATCTTCCCCGAACAGCCCTTCCGTTACCGGCGCTCTTCCCGCCGCCACGAGCACATACTCCGCAGCGATCTCCTGGGCCTTCCCCTTCTCTTCGAAGGAGCAGACGACCCAGTCGTCATCCGATGCCAGGCATTCCTTCACGGAAGCGTTCAGGTGCGCCTCGACGCCCCGCTTCTTCAGGATCATCTTCAGGTTCTGGGAGATCTCCCGGTCAAAATTGTCGAGCAGCTTCGGAAGCGCTTCCACGATGGTGACCTCACATCCGAGATTTGAGAACACCGTGGCGAATTCCACGCCGATGACGCCGCCGCCGATGATGACCAGGCTCTGGGGCACATGGTCCAGGGCGAACAGGCCGTCGCTGTTTACTACGTGCGGAAGGTCCATGCCGGGCACGGGAATCGAAGCGGGCATAGATCCAGTTGCCAGGATCACGCTGCGTGCGGCAAGGCGCAGGACTTCTTCTCCGTCCACGCTCACCACATTCTTCCCGTCCTCCGGCTGCTCGAGCCGGCCGGTCCCATTGATGACCTGCACGCCGTTACCGGCCAGCAGCTGCTCTACACCGCCGACCAGGCCGTCAATGCAGCTCTGTTTATAGCTCAGAATCTCTTCATAATCATAGGTGGCCTCTTCCGCGTGCACACCGAACCTGCCCCCTTCCAGCGCCTCCCTGTACAAAGAAGAGGCGTGGATCATGGCCTTGGCCGGAATGCAGCCGCGGTTCAGGCAGGTGCCGCCGACGCGGCGGTTTTCGACCAGAGCGACCGAAAGGCCTGCCTTTGCAGCCTTGATGGCGGCCACGTATCCACCGGGGCCGCCGCCGATTACGATCAGATCAAATTGATTCATATCGTCATTCCCTTCATTCAAAGTCATACTTCAGCACCGGATGCCGTGCGGCATTTACCTCATCCAGTCTGGTGACCGGCGTGCTGTGCGGTGCCGTGTGCAGGTAGTCCGGATCGTCATGGGCCAGCTGATAGAGGTCTCGGAAGACTTCGATGGCCTCGTCCAGCGTCTCCCTGGTCTCCGTCTCCGTCGGCTCCACCATCAGGGCTTCGTGCACCGTCAGCGGGAAGTACATCGTCGGCGGATGGATGCCGTGATCCAGGAGCCCCTTGGCGATGTCCATGGCTGAGACGCCCGTTTCCTTCAGCAGCGCCGACAGGTCCATGACGAACTCGTGCATACAGACCTTGGTGTCAAAGGCGATGTTGTAGAGGTCTCTGAGTTTCGCCATCATGTAGTTGGCGTTCAGGACCGCATTTGCCGAAGCCTCTTTGATGCCGGATGCGCCAAGCATCTTGATATAGGTCAGGGCTTTTACGACGACCAGGAAGTTGCCGTAGAAGTTCTTCATCTC
>JAZNNY010000004.1:0-29433 GCA_045580505.1 Lentihominibacter sp. | reverse complement strand
CGGGAAAGATTTGCGGACTGCCTTGACCGGATCGACCGGCTGCCGCTCGGAAGCGGCGCCCTGGCCGGAACGACCTATGACACAGACCGGGACTTTCTTGCAGAGGAGCTGGGCTTTGCCAGCGTCCTGCCCAACGGCATGGACGCCGTGGCTGACCGCGACTTCGCGCTTGAATTTCTCAGCTGCTGCAGCATTGCCATGATGCACCTGTCCCGCTTCTGTGAGGAACTGATCCTCTGGAGCAGCGTGGAATTCAGCTTCGTCGAGATCGATGACGCCTACTCCACCGGCAGCAGCATCATGCCGCAGAAGAAGAATCCGGACATGGCGGAGCTCATCCGTGGCAAGTCCGGCAGGGTCTACGGCGATCTGATGGCGCTGCTGACCATCTGCAAGGGACTGCCTCTCGCTTACAACAAGGATCTGCAGGAGGATAAGGAGCCCGTCTTCGATGCGGTCGATACCCTGAAGGCCTCCCTCGGGATCTTCAGTGAAATGATCCGGACCATGAAGGTGCGGGAAAAGAATATGGCTGAGGCTGCCAAGTACGGCTACATGAACGCTACAGACGCCGCGGACTACCTCGTCGGCAAAGGCATCCCCTTCCGGGACTGCCATGAAATCATCGGCAGGATGGTTCTCTACTGCGTCACAAACGGCAAGGCCCTGGACGAACTGACCATGGAGGAACTGAAATCCTTCTCCGAAGCCTTCGATGAGGACATCTATGACAAGATCGCCATCAGAAGCTGCATCGAAGCGAAGAAGTCAAAGGGATCCACTTCCTTTGCCAGCGTTGCCGCTCAGATCGCTGACATCGAGGCGGCCAGCAAATAGCACTCCTCAAACTGCGGGATACCGCAGCAAGAAGCACCATAAGAAAAAGACCTGCCTGCCCGGGCGGGTCTTTTTCGATAAGACGGATAAGACAGGATAAGACAGGGGACGGGTCTCTGTCTTACAAGAATAAGACAGAGAACCGTCCCCTGTCTTATCGTCCCCTGTCTTATCCTGTCTTACCCTGTTTATTATTTAGCTTTGCTCTCGCAATATCTGCACCGGTAAATCTTATTCTTCCTGTCCGTCAGTTTGAATACCTGAGGCAGTTCCTGCTCCACCGTCGTAATGCAGCGCGGATTCTTGCACTTGATGATGTCCACGACCTCGTCCGGCAGTTCCAGGTGCGTGCGCTTGGCCAGTTCGCCTCCCTTGATGATGTTGACCGTGATGCCCGGGTCAACGTAGCCGACCGCGTCGATGTTCAGGTCAATCAGTTTGTCGATCTTGAGGATGTCCTTGCGGCCCATCTTCTCGCTGGGCGCGTTCTGGATCAGGGCTACCTCGCAGTCCAGTTTATCCAGATTCAGTATGTCATAGAGGCGCATGCCGCTGCCCGCCTTGATGTGATCCAGTACGATGCCGTCTTCGATTCTACCAATGATCATATGTATTTCCTCCCTGCTTTCTTACTGTATTGTACCTGCCTCTTTGAGAAGCTTCAGAATCAGCGCCATCCGGATGTACTTGCCGTTCAGCACCTGCTCAAAATATCTGGCTCTCGGGTCATCATCCACGGTGACCGAGATCTCATTGACCCTTGGCAGCGGATGGAGGATCGCCAGATCTTCCTTTGCATTCTCGAGTTTGTCCGGGGTCAGAATATAGCTGTCTTTTAATCTCAGATAGTCCTGCTCATTGAAGAACCGCTCTCTCTGCACACGGGTCATGTACAGGATGTCCAGCTCCGGCATGGCGCCTTCCAGATCATCGGTCTCCACGAATTCCAGATTCTTTTTGATCATGGTCTCGTACTTGAGGTATTCCGGGATCTTCAGTTCCTCCGGTGAGATCAGGATGAACTTGTTGCCCGGGTAGCGGGACATGGCATTGATCAGAGAATGGACCGTACGTCCGAACTTCAGGTCTCCGCACAGGCCGATGGTCAGACCGTCCAGCCGGTCCTTCTCCCTGCTGATGGTCAGAAGGTCTGTCAGGGTCTGGGTCGGGTGATTGTGGCCGCCGTCACCGGCATTGATGACCGGAACCGTCGATCTTCTGGTTCCCGCTACCGGCGCGCCCTCTTTGGGGTGGCGCATGGCGATGATGTCCGCGTAGCATCCCACTGTCCGGATGGTGTCGGATACGCTTTCGCCCTTGGCCGCGGAAGAGCTCTGTGCTTCGGAGAATCCGAGCACGTTCCCTCCCAGCTCATACATGGCTGCTTCGAAGGACAGTCTGGTCCTCGTCGAGGGCTCGAAGAAGAGCGTCGCCAGCTTCTTGCCGGCGCACTTGTGCGCGTACTTTTCCGGGTCCGCGATGATGTCCTTCGCCACATCGATCATCTCATCCAGTTCTTCGATCGTCAGATCCATAATGTCAATCAGATGTCTCAATTCATTTACCTCCATATATTTCATCTATAAATTGTTTCTGAATTCAAGCAGGAGATCCGTGTCCTCTCCACTGATATGTCCCGTCTCTGCCGCGACCTCGACCACGGTGTCGAAGTCCGTCAGGCTGCTGTATTCCAGTCCGGCCTCTGCAAAGGCAGTCCTGCCTTTGTCCAGGTTATAGGAGAAGATGCTGATTACGCCCAGCACCTCGGCGCCTGCCTCCTGCAGCGCCTTAGCCGCGCTGATCACGCTGCCGCCGGTGGAGATCAGGTCTTCGATCACGACCACCTTCTGTCCCTCTCTGAGTCTGCCTTCGATCCTGTTTTCCCTGCCGTGCCCTTTTGCAGCAGACCTGACGTATCCCATCGGCAGATCCATGGCGTAGCCTGCGATCGCTGCGTGAGGAATCCCTGCAGTCGCTGTTCCGAAGAGGGCCTCCGCCTGCGGGTAGGTGCTGCGGATCAGTTCGATCAGGCCTTCCTCGATCACCTTTCTGGCCGCAGGATCCGTCAGAACCAGACGGTTGTCTGTATAGACCGGGCTTTTGATGCCGCTGGCCCAGGTGAAGGGCTCCTCCGGCCTGAAAAAGACCGCGCCGGTCTCAAGAAGTGCTTTTGCTGCTTTCGCTCGCATATGGTTCTCCTTTCCTTAGTCACAGAATTCCTGCAGGCAGCGCCGGTATGCGCTGACCGGATCCTCTGCCGCCGTTATGCTCCGTCCTACGACGATATAGTCGGAGCCCAGTTCCTTCGCCATCTGCGGCGTTGTCACCCGTCTCTGATCACCCGCAGCATCGCCCGCAAGACGCACGCCCGGCGTAACCGTCAGGAAGGATTCTCCCAGAAATCCGTGCACCACCGGCGATTCCAGCGGGGAGCATACGACTCCGTCAAGGCCTGCCTGCTTCGCGTTTAAGGCATAGGTGGAGACGACTTCTTCCATCGGCCGGCGAATCAGCAGTTCCTCCTCCATCTGCACCTGGGAGGTGGACGTCAGCTGCGTCACTGCGATCAGCAGCGGCCGGCTTCCGTCTTCCCTTGTGAGTCCCCGGACCGCGGCCTCCATCATCGCCCTGGTTCCCGCTGCGTGCACGTTGCACATGTCAACATCAAGCCCGGAAAGAACCTTCATGGCGTGCTCGACCGTATTGGGGATGTCGTGCAGTTTCAGATCGAGAAAGACCCGGTGTCCCCGCTGCTTAAGTTCGCGGACGATTGCCGGTCCCTCCGCATAAAACAGTTCCATGCCGATCTTGACGAAGGGTTTCGTCTCGAACCGGTCCAGGAACTCGTATACCTTCTCCGCGCTGCTGAAATCGCAGGCGATGATCACATCTTTTCCCATGTTCTATCTCCTTATCTCTGTGATACCGTATTTCTTCATGGCCTCCGGCAGCGCCTCGATGATCTCCTTACAGGCGTATGGATTCACCAGGTTCTCTGAGCCGACCTGCACCGCCGTCGCTCCCGCAAGGACCATCTCCAGCACATCCTCCGCGGTGCGAATGCCGCCGCATCCGATGACGGGGATGCTGACCGCGCGGCTGACCTGATACACACAGCGCAGGGCGATGGGAAACACTGCAGGCCCGGAAAATCCGCCCATCTCTCTGGCCAGCACCGGCCTGCGTGTCTTCAGATCGATGCGCATCCCGAGCAGGGTATTGATGGCCGTGATCCCGTCCGCACCTGCCGCCTCGCAGGCCCGCGCGATCTCCGTGATGTCCGTTACATTCGGGGACAGCTTCGCGATGACGGGCTTCTTCGTTACTTTCCTTACAGCCCCGATGACCTCAGCCGCCGCCTTCGGATCCGTTCCGAACGCCATGCCGCCGCTTTTGACATTGGGGCAGGAGATGTTGACCTCCAGCCAGCCCACCTGGTCGCAGGGTTCCAGTTTCTGTGCGACAAGCGCGTAGTCTTCGGGACTTCCCCCGCAGACGTTGGCCATGACCTTTTTATGAAAGATCCGGGCGAGCTGCGGCAGTTCTTCTTCTATGACCGCGTCCACCCCCGGATTCTGCAGGCCGACGCTGTTGAGCATTCCCTCCGTGCAGTCCGCGATCCTCGGGGTGGGATTGCCGAATCTCGGCTCCGGCGTCGTCCCTTTGAAACTGAAGCTTCCCAGAAGATCGATGTCGTAGAGCTCCGCGAATTCCCGGCCGTACCCGAAGGTGCCGCTGGCCGCCTGAACCGGATTATCAAGTTCAATTCCGCAAAGACAGGTCTTCATGTCTACCATATGATTTCGCTCCTTTCCAGGACCGGTCCGTCCTTGCAGATCCGCTTGCTGCCGTATTTTGTCCTGCAGGAGCATCCCATGCATGCTCCGAATCCGCAGCCCATCCGCTCTTCAAAACTCAGCCAGCCGGGAATGTCTTCCGGCGCGCTTTCACATACCGCCCGGAGCATCGGTTCGGGTCCGCAGGCGAAAAAGGCGTCATAGTCCAGTTCCTTCATCGGGCCTGTAACAAACCCCTTCTGCCCCGTGCTCCCGTCTTCTGTCGTGACGATCACGCGTGCTCCCTCCCGGCGGAACCGTTCCTCGTAGAACGCATCTTCCGCCGAGCGGAACCCCAGGATGACGACCGGCTCTGCCCCCGTCTCAGCCAGCTTTCTGCAGAGGCCAAACATCGGTGGAACGCCTGCGCCGCCGCCGATCAGAAGCGGCCGGAGAATCTTCCCGTTCTCCTGATCCTGCGCCGGGCTCTCCGGCAGCTTGTATCCGTTGCCCAGCGGCCAAAGCACGTCCAGGCGCTCGCCAGCGCTCATCCGGCTCATGTCCTCTGTGCCCCGGCCGACCGTCTTATAGACGATCGTGATCGTCCCCGCCGCAGGGTCCCAGTCACAGATCGAGATGGGCCTGCGCAGATACCTTCCCTGCAGCTTCAGGTTGAGGAACTGACCCGGCCGGATGTTGCCGAGCTGGCATGCATCCACTTCCGGGACCTGCAGGACCATCTCCCAGGTGTCCCTCGCGATCGCTTGGTTTGTTTTTATCGTTACGTTCGAATTCTTCATCTTTCCTGTCTCCGGTATACCGGGGTTCCCTTTACTACGGTCATGATGCACCTGCCGTACACGGTCCATCCGGCGAACGGCGTGCTCCGCCCTTTTCCCTGGAAGTGCTCCGGCCGGATCACGTACGGATGCTCCAGATCCCAGACGGTAAAGGTCGGGGCCGGGGCCTCTTCTGAGAACGCCATGGTCTCCAATCTGAAGCGTTCATTCGGTGCTTCTGTCAGCATATGCACCAGTCTTTCCATGGAGAGAATCCCTGTCCTCACCAGCTTCGTATAGAGCACCGGGAAGGCCGTTTCCAGGCCCACGATGCCGTAGGCGCTGCCTGCAAATCCCTTTGCCTTCTCTTCCGCGCTGTGCGGGGCGTGGTCCGTTGCGATCATGTCGACGGTCCCGTCGATCGCTGCCTCGAGGAGGGCCTGCCGGTCACGCCTGCCTTTGATCGGGGGATTCATCTTGAACCTGCCGTCGTCCTCGAGATCCTCATCGCAAAGGGTCAGGTAATGGGGCGCGGTTTCACACGTTACGTCAAGGCCTGCCCGCTTCGCCTCCCGGATCAGACCGAGGGATTCCATGGTGGAAACATGGCACATGTGATAGGGACATCCGGTCTGCGCTGCAAGGTCCAGATCCCTTTCAAGCTGCCGGTATTCCGCTTCTCTGCTCTCCCTTGGAAAGCGTGTGTCCTCGCAGTGGGCCACGATGATGCTGCCCGCTGCCTTTACCCGCTCCATGGCTTCCTTCATCAGGCCATCGTCCATGACGCCGACTCCGTCATCGCTGAATGCGGCTGCGAGCGGCGCCAGCGCTTCGATGTCCGAAAGTTCCCTGCCCTGCTCACCTTGCGTGATGGAGGCCAGCGGGAACGTATCGACGACCGCGTCCCTTCCGATGATCTCTGTCTGGACTTTCAGGTGTTCCAGACTGTCCGGCACAGGATTCAGGTTCGGCATGGTGAACACCTGCGTGAAGCCACCCGCCGCTGCGGCCCTTGTTCCGCCGCCAATCGTCTCTTTATAAGAAAAACCCGGTTCTCTCAGATGAACATGTACATCTGTAAAACCGGGTAAAATAGAATAATCATTAAAATGAATGTCGCCACCAAGGGGAAAGCAAGCCTCCCGCAAGGTGCCCCTCGCGTCCGCTATTCTGATTCCTGCTTCGAATCGTCCTCTCATTCGTTCCTCCGTTAGATTTTAGATTCCAATACCTCGCTGGCATCCTTGTGATTATGACATGGGACGGACTCCGTGTCAAGAGAGTTTCTTTGTGTCAGAATATACTGTATAATACTATCCGGGTATTGCAAGTATCAGGAGGTGCTGTATGAGAAAAGTAACGGTAGCCTGCACCCAGATGCGGTGCAGCTGGAACCGCCAGTCCAACATAGCCAAAGCGGAAGCGCTGATCCGGGATGCCGCAGCAGCAGGAGCGAATATCATTCAGATTCAGGAGCTCTTTGAGACCCCGTATTTCGCGCAGATCGAGGATTTTGAATATCTCGAGCTGGCGCGGCCGCGGGAAGGAAATCCCACGATTGAACATATGCGCGCGCTGGCGAAGGAACTGCGCGTGGTGCTTCCGATCAGTTTCTTTGAAGATGCCGAGGTGGTCCGCTATAATACCACCGCGGTGATCGATGCGGACGGCAGCATCCTCGGATACTACCGCAAGACACACATCCCGGATGACATGGGCTATTACGAGAAGTTCTACTTCAGCCCCGGGGACAGCGGTTTTCGGGTATGGGACACCCATTTCGGGAAGATCGGTGTAGGAGTCTGCTGGGACCAGTGGTTTCCGGAAGCCGCGAGAATCATGTGTCTGCAAGGCGCGGAGATGCTCTTTTATCCCACGGCGATCGGGACCTTTGCCGTTCCCAAAGACCAGCTTGATGCAGCTGACGCGGACTACCGTCACTGGCAGAATGTGATGCTGGGACACGCCGCTGCCAACACGGCCCCGGTCATTGCATCCAATCGGATCGGCGATGAGGAGGAGCCGAAGGCGGGCACTGCCATCCGCTTCTGGGGCGCTTCCTTCATCAGCGATAACATCGGAGAAAAGGTGGCCGAAATGGACGGCGTGACTGAGGGCTTCGCCCTGGCAACCTTTGATCGGGATGAACTGGCAGCCTATCGCAAAGAAGCCCTGACCTTCCGTGACCGGAGGCCGGAAATGTACGGCCATCTTCTGACCATGGGAGGGAAACTCCTCTAAGCCGGCACCACGAAACGAACAGCCGCGGGGCAGATCTTCAGACGGATCTGTCCTGTTTTTGTAATTTCACCGTCTACGCAGAGCTTCATCACATCTCTTCTTGGCGAGATGACGAGCGCGCGCTCGTGGGTGTACCGAACCACATCCGCGAGCCGTTTTTCCTCCAGATGGGTCCCCTTCATGTACTTGGGGAAGAGACGAATAAAAACGTGCCGCGGGACATTTTTCACCAGGCTCACATCGAAGACGCCGTCGTCCGTCCGCGCCCTGGGCAGCCCCTTGATCCCGCCTCCGCAGAAGCACCCGTTGGCGATGGAAATCAGCAGCAACTTGCCGTCGTAGACAAACCCATCTTCATACTCGACCCTGAGGTCAGCGCCTTTCTTCTCGAGCAGCATGGTCGCGATGCTGGCCAGGTAAGCCATGGATCCGGTGACCAGCGGCAGCCGCTTCATGCGCGCCGTCATATCCACCACATTGGAATCAAACCCGATGTTGAACATGTTGATGCAGTAGCGGGAGACCTCTCTGCCATCGCAGATCCCCTCGTAGTGCATCAGATCGCAAAGGCAGGCCTCTCCCCGGATCTGGGCGATCAGGTCATCAAACCTGGCCTCCGGAAAGTTCCGGATGAAGTCATTGCCGGTCCCGAAAGGAATGCATCCGACTTCGGTAAAGTCATGATCCGCCGCGCCGTTCACCACTTCTCCGAGCGTCCCGTCTCCGCCGCAGGCATAAAACCGGAGCCTGCCGGACTCCTCGGACGCTTCCCGGCCGGCCGCGTATTCCTCGCAGCGCTCCCGCACGAACCGCTCCGCATCACCGACGGCCTTCGTCTCATAAATCTCATAAGATACGCCGGCTACGCTGCAGACGGCCTCGATTTCCCGGACCAGACCTGCAGCCTCCCCCTGACCCGCAACAGGGTTGACCACGAACACGTGCTTCATCAATCTCCTCCCCTCTACCCCAGCAGGGTATCCTTCGCTATCGGTGTATAGAAACGCGTGCGGATCTCTTCCCATGTCAGGTCCCGGTCTGCCAGGATCCACATCAACTTGGTAATCGCGGCTTCCAGGGTCATATCCCTGGCTTCGAGCAGCTGGAAACGGTCAGCGATCCTCCTGCCGACCTCGTACGTCTCCAGATGACTGCCCTCGTAGGTAACCTGGGTGGTCATGGCCAGGACCTTTTCTTCAGGCGGATACTTCGCCAGCAGTTCGAACAGGGTCTCCTCCAGGCTGCCAGGGATCCCGCCCGCGCCGAAGCTCTCGATGACGACCGCATCGTAGAGACGGAACATCTCCGAAAGCAGGGCCGGGTTCATGCCCGGCGTCAGCTTGAGCAGAAACACCTTCGGGTTGAGTTCCTCATAAAACCGAACTGTGTCGTCGCCTTCCCCAGCCCCGCCATCCTTTTCCGGATCCGGGCCGCAGAAGGCGTTGTCATTCAAATACCGAATGATCCGGCCGCCGCTGATCTCCGCGATCTCCGGCAGATTGATGCTGGCAAAGGCCGCATAGCTCATGGACCGGACTTTCCTGGCCCGGGTACCAGCAATGACCTTGCCCGCAAAGACGATCTGCACGCCGCGGGAGCGCGGATCGGCCGCATATAGTATGCTGTCCTGCAGGTTCGACTTGGCATCCGTGATCTCGAAGCCGATGGGCTTCTGGGCGCCGGTCAGAACGACCGGTTTGCCCGAATCCTGTATCAGATAGGAGAGAACGGCCGCCGTGTAGGCCATGGTATCGGTCCCGTGCGTGATCACAAATCCGTCGTAGTTCCCATAGTTCTCCCGCACCGCGCGCGCGATGCCGGTCCAGTGCTCCGCCGTCATATCCGTACTGTCGATATGAAAGAGCGGTCTGATATCAATGGAAATGTCCGGACCGATCTGCGGCAGATACGCGCGCAGCTGCTCGCTTTTGATGCCCGGCACCAGTCCGTCCGGAGACTCGACCGAAGCGATCGTACCGCCGGTCGTTATGATCAGGACTCGTCTCATAAACTCGCATTTTCCTTTCTAAGATCTGGGATAAAGGGGTAAGACAGGGGACGGTTCTCTGTCTTATCCAAGAATAAGACAGAGAACCGTCCCCTGTCTTACTCTTATCCTCGATTAGTCCAGTTTATTTCTGAACGGGCAGTGTACGTGCGCGCAGATATGGCACTCGCGGTTGCACTTTGGCCGGCCGTCCTCGGCCAGCTCGCCCACCCCGCAGGCGCGGACAATCTTACGGTCTTTCAGGGCGGCTTCTTCCATGATCTTCTCGCCCTCTTCCTTCGCCTTGGCCGCGCGTGCCGCCTCGGCTTCCTCTTCGGTGATCAGACCGTAGTCGAGCTTGTACTCGGTCATGTCATAGCCCTGCTCCTCGCATTCGAGGATGTGCTTGATCATCGCTTCGCGGTCCGCGTCCTTCTCCGCGAGTTCCGCAGTGACGCCCGCCAGAGCAGCGGGAACTTCGGGGTCTCCTGCCTTTGCAGACTTCTTGATGCCGAGGGAATCCTCCTCCGGCCGCATGTCGGCGAAATTCACGCCCAGGCTCTTTTCCAGCAGCCGGATGGTGCCCTCCCTGTGCTTCTTGGAAAGGACGCCCAGGGACGCCATGATGTAGTCGTTGTCCACCAGAACCTGTGCGTGGGACGTCGGGAACAGGCGGGTTCCGGTCTCATCGTATTCACAGATGCGGCCCATGATCTCCTCGCGGTGGGGAAGGCGCGTCATAGCGCCGCCGGTACCGACGATGTACTGGACCGGCGTCAGGTCCTTGCCCTCCGCGACTGAGGATCTTCCGGAGGGGCCATAGATGTACCGGATCTGACCGGCGTGGCGTTCGACCGCCTTCATGCAGGCTTCTTCCGCCAGGATCTCGACAAGTTTGAATTCATCTTCTGTCTTAGGGATCGCCACGTAGGTCTCGAGCGTTTTCTCAGGATCGATTCCCGCCTTGTCGCAGAGTTTCTGGAAGTTTTCTTCGCCGATGGACTCTATGACCTTGTATCGGTTGACGTAGAGGCCGAGGTCTCCCTCTACGGTACGCTTTGCTTTCGGTTCCGGGGAAATCATGATGCGGGCGACCTGGTCGGATTCCGTGCAGACGGAATGCACATCGGTCGTGGCGCCGCCGATGTCCAGCACGCAGAGCGGCCCGATGCAGTCGTAGAGGAGTTTGGTGCATTCCATCACGGCGCCCGGCGTAGGAATGATCGGTCCGTTGACCATGTCACGTACGTGCTCCATGCCGGGGGCGTTCGTGATATGATCCTCGAAGGCCTCCTGGATGACCTTGCGGCAGGGCTCGACATTCAGATCATCGATCTTCGGATACACATTCTCTACGTTGTAGAGTTTCTGCCCGCTCTCCTCATCGAAGATGAGTTCCATCTCCTCCTGGTTCTCTATATTGCCGGCGTAGATAATCGGCGTTTTCAGCCCCAGGCTGCGAATCTTCTCGGCGTTGTCGATCGCCGTATCACGTTCGCCGTAGTCAACGCCGCCGGCGATCAGGATCAGGTTCGGCTGGATCTCCTGGATCTTCTTGAGGTCGGTCCTGCGCAGTTTGCCCGCCGTAACGAAATGAATGATGCCGCCCGCGCCGAGCGCCGCCTCCTTCGCTGCCTTGGCCGTCATGTCGTAGACCAGTCCGTGGACCGTCATCTTCAGACCGCCTGCCGCGGAGGAAGTCGCAAGCATCTCGTCGTATTCCAGTTCCTCGATGCCCTTTTTGGCGCAGAGGTCATCGATCGCCCCCTGCAGACCGACCCGGACGTCCCCTTCCAGCACGGACGTAGGAGCCTGCCCCTGTCCCCAGAAGATGGGATCCTCTGAATCAATATCCTTGAACGCGTTTACTACTGTCGTCGTTGAGCCGATCTCGGCTACCAGCACATCTACCTTCATTTCGTATCTCTCCGTTTTTGTTTTCATTGTATATCAGGTTCTGCCGCCAGGGCAAGTCTTCCGGCGGCTTTCGCGGAATTTCCCGGGGCTGTTCGCAAAGAGCCGGAGCAAAACTGCTCCGGCCCTTCGCTTAAGATCCCATCCTTACCATACGATGCCGTTATTCGGCTTAGATTTCTTCCTGAACTTCAGGCGGCTCTTCGCCACGTCTTCTCATTGCCTCTTCGCAGAGGAATGTAGCGACGTCGATACCATGGGAGTCACGTCCGAAGCCTTCATCCATGCCGACCTCACGGGCTTCCTCAGGAACGACCTGGGTGCCGCCGGCGGCGATGATGACCTTGTCACGGATGCCCTTCTCGATGGCGAGCTCATTGATCCGCTTCATGTTCTTGTAGTGAATGTTGTCATGTGAGATGATCGTGGATGCCAGAATAGCGTCCGCATTCAGCTCGACAGCTGCATCGACCAGCTTCTCAACCGGTACGGAAGTGCCGAGGTACTCTACCTTGACGCCCCACTTCTCGATGCCGCCGTGCTTGATGTTGATGATCTCACGCAGACCTACGGAGTGCTCGTCGTTGCCGACGGTTCCGCAGACAACCTGCATCGGATGCTCTTCGAATTCCTTGTACAGGACTTCGTCGCTCTGGTGATGCGGCGGAGCCGGAATCTCCAGCTGGGACGGATCGATGTCGAACGGGATCTTGCCCTTCATCTCGATTCTGGTTCCCTCAGCATTCTGCAGGACTTCCTTACTGATGACGGTCGGCTCGTCCAGGCCGAGCTTGTTTCCGATCTCCAGAGCAACCGCCTCGGATACACGGGTGTTGGCCGGAATGCACATGGTCATCATGACGACGCCGTCACCGCACCATTCCATCTCAGGCTTGATGTAGTCGCCGTCCAGATATTTCTTGACCTTCTCCAGTCTGACGTTGACATTGTCTTCCTCGTCCAGCTCGTCGATGTAGACGATCTTGCTTCTGTCTTCGAAGGTGCATCCTCCGATCAGAGCGGACGGGTTCTCCGGGTCGCCGCCGTACTGCTCAACGTTGTTGTAGCCGTAGTGAGCTGTAACAGGAGCCATGTAGTCTTCTTCTCTTTCGAAGATGTAGCCATAGCCTACGCCGCCTTCGATCTTACGGGCGATGCCGTCGCCGTTTCTCTCAGGATACTTGCCGGAGTCGACGAAGAATCCCTGCTCAACAGCATTGAAGTAACCGCCTGCTTCGATGATCTCTTCCATGAACAGCAGAGCTCTTTCTTTGATCTCTCTTGCGTTCTCTCTGAGCGGGCCGTCCTTCTTCAGCTCGACCATGTCCATCAGGCCGTCGAGACCGATCAGGGTCTGCTTGGCGTTGTCGCACGCTTCGATGTTGTAGATGTGCCACGGAACGTTACGGCCTTCGTCCGGTGTGATCGTGGACTGGATATCCGCGCTGGTCAGCTTGGAAATGAACATGTCCAGAACGTGCGTAACGGTAGCTTCTCTTGCGGAGGAGCAGATGTACTTGGTGTTCTGCTGCGCTCTCATCTTATATCTTCCGCAGATGTCTCTCAGCGCAACTGCGTACGGCAGATCGTAGTAGAGCAGCGGTCCCGGTACTGCCGTCGGCGGTACTGTGGACAGGGAGATCAGATCCGGGCTGATGCCGACTCTCTCGGAGAAGAGGGAGTTGATGGAGTGCTGTACGATCAGTTCCGGCATAACCTTCCACGCGTCTCTTGCTGTCGCGTTGGCGTTGTGCGCGCCGTCGATCTGCAGCATTCCTGCCCATGCCATGATCTTCTTGGATTCACAGGCATCGACGAAAGATCTGACTGCGTTGATGTCTCTGTAAAGTACGTTGTACTGCGGGTCCTGGTGAGCGCCGTTGACGCCTTCTTCCGCGAACATAACCGCTACGTCCGGGCCAGCAACGCCGGATACGTAGGAGTGGTAGTTGATCGGACGGCCGACTTCATCCTCGATGATGTCGCATGCCTTCCTCTGTGCTCTGACCTGCTTACGGGTGATCGGAACACCGCCGATGCCCTGCGGAGTACCTTCCATCAGGCCGTCGATGTGGGACTGGCCCATGTGACGGATAACCATCAGGTGGTCTGCGCCGTGCCATGCGCCCATGCGCATTCTGCGGATATCGTCCTCGAAACGGCCGGATGCGATCTCGGTCGTGATGACCGGCATCGGCTGCGGGTCGATGTCACCGAAGTACTTTGCCGGCGGAAGGCCGGTGCTGTTCTTCAGCGGCTTGGAGCAGTCTTTGTATTCGAACGGGCCCATCTTGAGTCCCGGCGCCGGCTCTCTCCAGTGCCAGCCTCTTCTTCTCGGCTCGTATTTGTCAAGATCCTTCAGAAGTTCTCTGACGTTCAGTTTTTCGTTCGGTTCCAATTTGAAATCGCTCATGTTACGCCTCCTTCTTGAATAATGCTACGGCATCATCCCAGTATTCGCCCTCTGCAAGTTTGATGCTGGCCTCGCGAATGGAGATGTCCTTAGCCTTCGCAATCTTGTAAACAACATGGCCTGCGCCATGACCCATCAGACCTCTGTCCATGCAGCCTTCTACGATCTTCTGGGTATCCAGGGAGGATACGCCCATTCTCAGCAGGACGGCTCTCTCCACAGAAGGAGTTGTGTTTTTTCTGCCCAGCTCGAGCAGCGGCGCTACGACCTGTTCGGTGAGTTCCCAGAATCTGTCGTAGAGCTCTTCGTCAGTCAGATTCGCGATATGCTTTCTGCGCTGTTCAAAATCGTCTTCTCTTCTCATCCTTTTATTTCCTCCAATGGAGTTGCCGCGAATCGATTCACGGCAACTCACCTTGTTTTACTACTACTTACAGCAGTCCGTTTTCTTCGAGTGTCTTCTTAACGAAGTCAACGTCTGTCTTGGTCTCTTCAGCCAGGAACTGCAGGTCAGCATCGGTCGGCTTCACGCCTGCCTTCTTGACAGCCTTCTTGATCAGGGACTGTCTGAAGTGATTGATGTCAGCTTCCTTATACTGGAAGAGAGCAGGGCTTGCCGGCAGGACAACGCTCTTACCCGGGACCTCATCCTTCGGATCGCCCAGCTTGACTTCGATGCCGTTCTGCTTAGCAAACCAGAGCTGCGGCTGTACGTGCTTGCCGGCGCCGGTGTACTCTGTCTCGGAAACGACCAGGATCGCGTCTTCCGGCAGATCCTGTGCCAGGGAGAATGCTGCAGCCAGGGAAGTCTGTCCTGCAGGTCCTCTTTCGATGCCTTCCAGCTGTGCCAGCATTTCGGTCATCTCCATGATCTCGCCCTGGGTGATGGTGACGTATCTGTCCATGTATCTCAGCGGACGTGCAGCGGATCTCGGAACATCGGAGTGGTCCGGATCGGTTGCGTACGGAACGCCGAATCCAGTATGGCCTGTGGTGCAGGACTTCTTGTTGAAGTCTATGTCAGAAGCCATGGAGAGTCCGGACAGGTCGATGGATGCGCCGACGATCTCAGCGTCACAGCCAGCCATTCTTACGCCGCGGGCAGTACCTGTGGTCATGCCGCCGCCAGCAGTTGTGCAGACAACCATATCCGGGTCCTTGCCCAGCTTCTCTCTGCACTGCATAACGATTTCATAGCCCAGTGTGTCAACGCCTGCGATACCAAACGGGGAGTACAGGGAAGCATTGAAGTATCCCGTGTCTTCCAGGATGGACAGGAAGGAGTAGAACAGCTCCGGTCCTACGGTCAGCTGAACGACCTCAGCGCCCAGCGCTTCGCACTTACGAGCCTTCTCAACGATCTCCGGCTGGCCTACGCCGTGGGAGTCGTAGCATTCCTGAACGATGATGCACTTCAATCCCTGGATCGCAGCCTGGGAAGCAACCGCAGCACCATAGTTTCCGGAAGTAGCAGCCATAACGCCCTTGTATCCCAGCTTCTTAGCGTGGTATACAGCGCAGGCAGCTCTTCTGTCCTTGAAGGATCCGGACGGGTTCGCAGCTTCATCCTTGATGAAGATACGAGCGCCGTAACCCGGCTTCGCATACTTTCTTGCCAGCTTTGTGATGTTTCTTGCCTCGAGCAGCGGCGTGTTGCCTACGCCGAACTGGCTCTGTACTCTGTTGACCTCTTCCAGGGTGTATCCTGTGGAAGTCATCAGCTTATCATAGTCGAAAGAAATAGGGGATGTTTCGAAATCGTCATAGTCCAGTCCCAGAGCTTTCTTCTGGATTTCATTGGATCTTCCCATGACGGAAGCATAGTCTTTTGCCAGTGCCATTATCTCTCACCTCCGATTTCTGCCATTTCTTTTCTCAGTACCTTATCTACTTCGATCAGTTCCGGAACGAAGTGACCATAATCGTGATCATAATACGGAGCATCATCGATCAGAGTACCCTTCTCGAGTCTGCCGACGACTGTCTCAACCGTAACTTCATCGCCGATCTCAGCGTCTTCTGTCAGGAATCCCTTTGTCCACTGTTCCAGGTCGCATGCCTTCGTATCGTCCGGCAGCTTCGCTGTTCTCTCTTCTGCCTTCAGGACCACACTGTGAATGCGGACCCAATCGCCTTTCTTAGCCATTATTTCCTCCTTGAATTTAGATAATATGAGGCACGCCGAACCGTGTCTGGTGTGCCTCATATGTTGAACTCTGTCGGTTAATGATCTTATTTAACGATCTTCTTAGCCGGATCGATTCTGTCTCTGACGTCTCCCATCAGGCAGCGAGGAATCGGCAGGTCGATCATTGTCTTGAGTCCCGGCTCAGCGTTGATAACCTGCGGGATCATGTTCGCGCACATTGCGATGGTTCCGAGTCCGCCTTCAACCTCAGGGCTGTTGACCATGTTGACTGCCGGAGTACCGTCGATGATGACATAGTCACCAGTCTGAACGCCAACCTGTTCCGGCTCGATCTGCTGCGGGTGCTCCATTCTGACCTTCATGCCGTTGGACAGAGTAGCATCAGCTTCCATAGCAACGCCTGCGCAGGAGCCAGCAGCTGCGAATCCGTACGGGCTCTTTCTGTCAACGTCGGTAACGATCGGGTTCATATCCTGGGAGAACTCCTCAACGGTCAGTCCCAGACCCTCAGCCATCATGCCAACGGACTCTGCGAATCCAACGTGGCCAGCCATGGTGTGGTTAGCTTTTCTTTCTTTGAACTCTTCGACGGAGATGCCGATGCCCTGCTCGGACATAACAGCCGGTCCGAACGGAGACAGGGAGTTAACTCTTCTGGACAGGATGTGCTTAACGTCTGTCATGCAGCCTGTCATAACGAGTACGAGCATGTCCATGATGTGGCCCGGGTTGATGCCTGTGCCCAGGATGGAAACGCCGTTTTCCTTAGCGATCTTGTCGAGCTCAGCAGCCAGATCCGGATTCTGAGCAGCCGGATAAGCCATTTCCTCAGCGGAGGTTACGCAGTTGATGCCCTGCTCCAGGATGAACTTCATTCTCGGGAAAGCTTCCTTTGTGAAGGAGTCTGTGCACAGAACAACGATGTCAGCAGCGCCCGGCTTGATGATCTCTTCCGGAGCCTTGATGATAACATCTTCTCTGTCGCCTCTCTCGGTTTCGATATACTCATACATCGAATGTCCCTGCTTACGTTCTCTTCCGGCAACACCTACGATGTCAACGCCCTTCTTTGACAGCAGCATGTCTGCGATTCCGCCGCCCATAGCACCAAGTCCCCAAATGATTACTTTTACGTTTTCCATGTTTTTCTCCTTTTCGTATAAGTGTTAATTTAATTTGTTACCATAACTGATGTTGTGCCCTTATATGAAGCAAGGGTCGTGCCAACTTTGGCCAAACATAATGCAAAGGCAGGAATTGCAATGTTTCCAGCCTTTGTGCACCATTATTTGATTGGGAATTAATTGAAAATGTTCAGTAAATTTGATCACATTTTGCAAATATATTTGCGCTTTACCGCAAATATTTTTGCTATAATGAATATTATTCATTATATTTCATATTTTTTCAGCTTATGCTGGAGATTCTGCCGCAGCATTCCGAGATCCTTTGCGGTCTTCGTCACATTGCCTCCGTTTGAAGTCAGGTATTCGCGGATGACCGTCGCTTCGATCTCGGCGAGGTACTCTGCCAGGGTCCCCTCCTCCCGGTCGAACTCGCTGATGGCCGACGGCGCCTCATGATACCCCTGCTGGATATTGATATCCCGGTCCGTCAGCACGTGATCTTCTTCCGCCATCGACACCGCGGACATGATGATGTTCTCCAGTTCCCTGACATTGCCCGGATAGTTGTAATTCTTCAGTTTCTCCAAGGCAGGCTCTGCGATCATCCAGATCTCACGGCCATATTCTTCATTGTATTTCTTGATGAAACGGTCCGCCAGGATCGGAATATCCCCCTTCCTCTCCCGCAGGGGCGGCAGGGTGATCCCGATGACATTCAGCCGGTAGTAGAGGTCGGGACGAAGAGCGCCCCGTTCGATCAGTTCCTGCGGCGACTCATTGACCGTCGCGATGATGCGCACGTCGACCAGGATGTCCTTGCTTCCGCCGACACGCCGGATGTACTTCTCCTGCAGGACCCGCAGCAGCTTGCTCTGCAGTTCGTACGGCATGGCGCTGACCTCATCCAGCAGCAGGGTTCCGCCATTTGCCTGCTCGAACAGTCCGGCCCGGTCCACCGCTCCTGTAAATCCGCCCTTTTCCGTGCCGAAGAGGATTCCCTCCAGCAGGCTCTCCGGGATCGCCGCGCAGTTCTGGGCCAGAAACGGCTTTTTCTGGCGCTTGCCGCCGTAGTGGATGCTCTGGGCGAACAGTTCCTTGCCGGTTCCGGTCTCTCCGTAAATAAATACGGACGCCGTATTGGACGTCGCCTTCATCGCCCGGTCGACGGCCTGCAGGAAGCCCGGATCCTCCCCGATGATGTCGGCAAAATGATACTGGCGGATGCCCGCAGTCCGGCGGGCGGTCGCAAGCCGCTCCGGCGCCTTGCCGTCCTCCCGGTCAGACGCGGCCCGGCTCCCCGCCGAGATGCTGTCCTGCAGGGACATGATCTTATCGCTCATGTCCTTGATATCCGTGATATCTCTTGCCACCTCCATGGCGGCGACCACCTGATCGTCCACGATGATCGGAATGGTCGTATTGATCGTCGTGACCTGTTTGCCGTAGATGTTCAGGTAGGTCTGCTGCTGGTTCCGGATTTCCCTCCGGTTCACCAGGGCCTGGTAGAGCGTGCTCTCCGATTCAGGAATATTGGAAAAAACCTTTCGAAAAGGCTGTCCCAGCGCGTCCTCCACCGAGATCTTCTCCAGCCTTGCCATCGCTTCATTATATAGAATCGTTCTGCCGCTTGCATCCACGATATGGATCGCCTCGCCCATAACCTCGGTGACCGCCCGCAGCACTGCCATGTAATCTTTTCCCCGCATCGCTTCCTCCCGGTTTCTCAGCAAAAACAATGGGTTGCATAAAAATCATAGCACAATCAGGAAGGCGGTGCAAACATTTTTGCACCGCCTCCTATCAGAACCCCTTGTTCAGGAGGATTCCCCTCCGTGAGGGGGATTCCCTGCTTTTCTTTTATTGCTGCCTGTCCGGCGGTCCGCCGTCTCCGCCGGGGCCGCCCTGCATTTCTCCTCCCGATTCACCCTGCATGCCGCCGGGCATTCCGAATCCTCTTTGAGAGGAACTGTCCTCCTCGCTCTCAGGCACTACCACGGTATCTCCTTCACTGAGCCCGTCCGTAATCTGTATATATGCGTCGTTTTTGATTCCCGTGGATACGGTCACCTCTTCGGTGCTCCCGTCGTCCTTCTGCAGGGTCACCTTGCTCTCTCCCTTGCTGGAAGTTACTGCGTTCAGCGGGATACACAGCGCATTCTCCGCCTTTTCCAGAGTGATCTGCGCCGTTCCGCTCATTCCGAGTTTCACGCTTCCGTCGTTTTCAAAGGTGACCTTCGCCGTAAAGGTCGAGCCCGAGCTCGCGTACTCACCTACTTCGCTGACCGATGTGACTACGCCTTCAAAGCTGGCCGAGGCTGCTTCGATCTCAACGTCCGCCTCCTCTCCTGCCTTTACCAGAGAGATCTGGTCCTCACCGACAGACAGTTCCATCTGCAGGACATCCGTTCCTGCCACCGTCACGGAATGATCTGTGGTCAGCTGCTCTTCCTCTTCCGGGAGAGACCAGGATTTGACCACACAGTTATACGGCGCTGTCATCTTGCTGCCATTCGTATAGGTCAGGATGGTGTCGCCTTCCTCCAGGGCATCACCGGCTTCCACCTTCACTTCCTCAAGATAATAGGAAGTGTGCGGCGAGAGGTCCTCCTCCAGAGAGGACGTCACTTCGCCGTCGGAGGAGAGTGTGTTTTCAATGGTCATGACCGCAGCCTGCTCAGTCGTCGTTTTTTCTTCCTCTTCGTCTGCAGACGTCCTGCCCGTGCCCATGACCAGGGCGAGGCAGACTGCAAGGCATATCACCACGCCTCCGATGATCAGCAGTCTCTTCCGACCCGGACCGTGCTTTTTTGTTGTTCTTTTCTGATATTCACTCATCGCATTTCCCCATTACTTGATATCTACATAGATCCGGTATACTCTGACATCCCCGTTTTCCGCGGTCACACTGACCATGACTTTGTTTCTTCCAACGGAGAGGTCTTCCGCTCCGGTAACCACGACCTCCGCATCGTCATCCGACGGTACCGCTGTTACCGTTACGCTTTCCGTCTCAGCGTCCGCTGTCACAAAATAGGTATCGTTTGTCTTATGAAAGGTCTGAGAAAACTCATGGCCTTTCACCTTTAGCGACTCCAGATAATTATCCGCCGATCCGGTGTAGGTGGTTTTGTCCTCCTCTGAGGAACTGCCTCCTGCCGCGTTTCCACCGCTTCCGCCCCCGGAGACGGAAGCCTTACCGCTGCCGGCCTGCTTTTTCATGCCGCCGGATGGCGAGCCAGCGGATTTGCCGTTTTTTTTTCCTGATCCTGCGTCTGATCCTGACTGGATGCGTTGTCGCTCTCGGCGGCGCTGCCATCGCCGGAGGTTTTTTCACTACCCGAGCCGGCATCCGTGCTTTCCCCGCCGGTATTGTCAGCGCTTTCGCCGTCGGTATTGTCGGCGCTTTCCCCGTCGGTATTGTCAGCGCTTTCCCCGTCCTCCGTACTTGCTCCGCCGGTATCGTCAGCATCTTCACCGCCGGTGTCCGCGGAGGTATCCTCGCTTACCGTAACGCTGCAGCTGTCCGACCGGTCCCCCGCGCTGGCGGAGATCGTATAGGTACCGGCTTCACTGAATGTCACCTTGATGCTGTCCCCGCTGACAGATAGATTCGCGCCTTGTGATGGGCTGACCGATGCCTCCAGGCTGCCGCTCTCCCCGTCTTCCAGAGCAGGGCTGAAGGTGATCGTGTCTCCTGCTGCCGCCGACCCCGGAAATCCTGACAGGAGTCCGCCGCCCGCATAGGACAGGGCTGCCGGTATCATGACCAGCAGGCAGACCGCGATATATATGATCCTTCTCTTCATGTTCTCCTCCTATTCGTATCTCAGCGCCTCCACCGGCTGCAGGCCCGCCGCCCGCCGCGCCGGCAGGATCCCGAAAACCAGTCCTACCGCCACACTGACCGCAAAGGCCAGCAGCACCATCTTCACGCCCGGCGCGAAGGATGCTCCGGCAAGCACCGCCGCCTGCCCGCCTCCAAAGCCGCAGACGATCCCTATGATTCCTCCCAGCATGCTGAGCACCAGCGCTTCCATCAGGAACTGGATCATAATGTCCTTCTTTCTTGCGCCCAGGGATTTACGGATGCCGATTTCCCTGGTCCGCTCCGTTACCGAAACCAGCATGACGTTCATGACGCCGATTCCTCCGACCAGCAGGGAAATGCCCGCGATCCCGCCGAGGAGCAGTGACAGGGTGTCGTTGATGTCCTCCATGGCATCCAGCATCATGTCCTGGGTCGAGACATCGTAATCGTCTTCATTGATTCCGCAGGTCTGCCCCAGATACTGCTCGATCTGCGCTGCCGCATCCGACGCTGCTTTCTCGTCCGCCGCTTTGACATAGAGGGACGTGACCGAGCCGCTCGCTCCAAGATACTCCGCGGTCGTGATCGGGACCAGCAGCATTTCATCCACATTGCTTCCCATGGAGGATCCGGTGCTCTCCAGCACGCCCACAACGGTATAACTGTCCCCGTCTATCCGGATCTGCTCACCGACCGGATCCGCGCTACCCCAGAATTCCTCCGCGATGTTGCTTCCGATCAGGACAGCCTTGGTCACATTGTCCACATCGATCTTCGAAAGATCACGCCCGGATTCCACTGTATAGCCCATGAGGCTGACGTAGTCTGCTCCCGTGCCGATCAGGTTTGCCTTTCCTGAGGTGTCCCCGTCCCGCGATACTTCCGCGCTCAGCATCTGATATGGCGTGACCGAATCCACCTGAGTCAACTCTTCCAGTCCGTTGATTTCCTCTTCACTCAGCGCGCTGCCGGTGTCCGAAATGCTGACCGTGATCACATCCGCTCCAAGGGATGCCACCTGATCCTGCACCCGGTTTGCCGCGCCGTTTCCGATTCCGACGAGGATGATGACCGATGCGATTCCTATCACCAGGCCCAGGACGGTGAGAGAAGATCTGAGCCGGTTATCCCTGATATTTCTGTATGCCAGCCGGATCGTCATGATCGGATTCACGATACCAGCCTCCCATCTTCAATGCGGATCATCCGTTTCGCCTGCTCCGCAATGCTCATATCATGCGTGATCAGGGCAATCGTCTGTCCCGCTTCGTTCAGTTCCTTTAGCAGTGCAATGATCTCCCTCCCGGTTGCCGAGTCCAGCGCTCCGGTCGGCTCATCGGCCAGGATCAGCCTCGGCTCCCCGACCAGCGCACGCGCGATCGCCGTTCTCTGCTGCTGTCCGGCGGAAAGCTGCGAGGGCAGATGGGTTTTTCTCTCTCCCAGACCCAGCTTCTGCAAAAGCAGGTCCGCCTTTTCCCTCGCTTCTTTTTCACTGACGCCGCGGTACAGCAGCGGGACCATAACGTTCTCCTCCGCTGTGAGCCTGGGCAGCAGGTGAAAACTCTGGAACACAAAGCCGATGTTTTTGTTGCGCAGCTGCGTCTGCGCATCGTCATCCAGCTGCGTCACGTCCATCCCGTCGAACTGATAGGAACCCTCATCCGCTGTATCCAGCATTCCGATGATGTTCATCAGTGTGGATTTGCCTGATCCCGACGGGCCTACGATCGAGATGAAATCACCTTCTTCGACCTCAAGGCTGAGTTCATTCACCGCTGTGATGACCTCATCACCCATGACAAACCGTTTGCTTAGTCCTTCAAGTTTGATCATTTCTGTTTCCTCCGTATATGTCATCTCCGGACCTCGATCCGGACGGTATCTCCCTCGCTCAGTCCCTCTGCGATCTCCACGTAATTCGCGTCGCTTTCCCCGGTCGTCACCTCGGTCTTCACCGCGCCGCTTCCGCTGACGAGTTCCACGTAAGCCTGCTCTCCATCAAACAGCACTGCTTCGATCGGCACGGCCAGAACGCTCTTTCTCGCGGAAACAGTGATCGTGCAGTTTCCGCTCATGCCCGTCTTCAGGGTCCCGTCATTGGTCAGGGTCATGGCCACGGTATAGGTCGCCGATGCATCGGTTTCCGATGCGGCGCCCCCACTCCCGGCGCTGCTGCCCTCCGGCTGCCCGCTTTCACCATCCTTCTCCGTCTCTGCTGCATCTGTCTGCGTCTCCAGAAGATCGGCTGGGATGGCTTTCACTGAGGAGATGGTCCCGTTAAAGGTCTTCGTTGAATCCGCGTTCACCGTTACCTTCGCGCTGTCCCCCTTGCTGATCTTGCCGATATCATCTTCGGGCACTTCGACCTCTAACACGAGTTCATCCGTATATTCCAGCGTCAGGACATTGTCCTCATCCGCAGCAGATCCGGTCTCAGGCGCATTGATCTCCGTCACCACCCCATCGTCCGGCGCATCCTCATAGGTCCCGTCCGTGTAGCTGATCAGATGCTGGCCCTTGCGGACGGCATCCCCTTCTTCCACGCACATTCCCGCGAAATACTTCGATGTGCTGAAGGCGATCTCTTCCGATTCCGCCGCCTTGATCTGACCGGCTGCCGTCAGGGTCTGCTCCATCGTCACTGCCCCGGCCTGCGCTTCTTCATAAGTCACCGCTTCGCCATCTGCAGAGCGCGTGGCGATCGCGAGGGCCACTGCCAGCGCCAGTGCCACTACCGCTGCTGCAATCAGCACTTTTTTCTTTATGGACTGTCCTACCTTTGCAATCATAAAAGTAACATCCTTCCTCCTGTGTCAGGATGTATTGTATCCTTGATCTTTGTACCCACCTTGTTCACAATGTGAAAGCCGCGTGTGGAAAACACCATTTTTTCTACAAAAAAGAAGGCCGCATGCGCAGCCGTCCATTCTTAGCGATGTTGTGTTGTCAGAGCAGGGCTCCCCCGATCAGGTGCACGATCGCAGCGCAGACCCAGGCGATGAAGCACTGCCAGACGACCATGCTGGCCGCCCATTTCCAGCCGAGTTCCCGCTTGGTAGAGGCGATCGCCGCCACGCAGGGCGTATAGAGCAGGGAGAAGACCAGGATGCACATGGCCGTCAGGTGGGTCATCGCCCCGGCGATTCCCTTGCCGAAGAGGATTCCCAGGGTGGAAACCACCGTCTCCTTGGCCATAAAGCCGCCGATCAGCGCCGTACAGATCTTCCAGTCGCCGAGGCCAGCCGGCGCCATGACCGGCGCGATCCATCCCGCCACGATGGCCAGGATGCTGTCCTGAGAATCCGTCACCATGTTCAGACGCGGATCGAAGCTCTGCAGGAACCAGATGATGATCGTAGCGATCAGGATGATCGAAAAGGCTCTCTGCAGGAAGTCCTTGGCCTTGTCCCACATAAGTCGGAGCACGCTCTTCATCCCGGGCAGCCGGTAGTCCGGCAGTTCCATGACGAAGGGGACCGCTTCCCCTTTATAGAGCTTCTTGTAGGCAAGCGCCGCAAGGATCGCGAGCACGATTCCCAGCACATAAAGGCCGATCATGATCAGCGCGCCGTGGCCCGGGAAAAAGGCGCTGACAAAGAAGCCGTAGATCGGCAGCTTGGCCGAGCAGCTCATGTATGGGGTCAGCAGGATGGTAACCTTTCTGTCCCGCTCACTTGGCAGGGTCCTGGTCGACATGATGGCCGGCACCGTACAGCCGAAGCCGATCAGCATGGGCACGATGCTTCTGCCGGACAGGCCCATCTTCCGCAGCAGCTTGTCCATGAAGAAGGCCACCCGGGCGATGTAGCCGCTGTCCTCTAATATAGAAAGGAAGAAGAACATCGTGACGATGATCGGCAGGAAGCTGACGACCGTCCCCACGCCTTCGAAAATGCCCTTGATGATCAGGCTGTGGACCGCTTCATTGACGTGCCCCGCGGTGAGCAGCTGATCCACAAGGTCGGTCAGCGCGCCGACCCCCATCTCGACCAACCCCTGCAGCCAGGCGCCGATGACATTGAAGGTGAGCCAGAAGACCAGGCCCATGATTCCTATAAAGGCAGGAATGGCCGTGTACTTTCCGGTCAGAAACCGGTCCAGTTTCTCGCTGCGGACCCTCCCACGGCTCTCCTCCGGCTTTCGCACCGTATCATCGCAGGTTCTGTGAATGAAGGAAAACCGCATATCCGCAATGGCAGCGCTGCGGTCCAGGCCACGTTCTTTCTCCATCTGCAGGATGATGTGTTCCACCATCTCGGCCTCGTTCTGTTCCAGCTGCAGCTGCTCCTCAATCAGATGGTCTCCTTCGATCAGCTTACTCGCCGCAAACCGCACCGGAAGGTCCGCCGCTGCGGCGTGATCCTCGATGAGGTGGATGATCCCGTGCAGGCACCGATGCACCGCACCGCCAGCTGCGCTCGCGTCGCAAAAATCCTGACGCACCGGCTTCTCCTGATATTTGGCCACGTGAATGGCGTGGTCGATCAGTTCCTGCACGCCCTGGTTCTTCGCTGCGGAGATGGCCACCACGGGAACGCCGAGCTGCGCTTCGATCTCGTTGATATTAACGCTGCCCCCATTGTCGGTCACTTCATCCATCATGTTGAGGGCGACCACCATGGGAATATTCATCTCCAGCAGCTGCATGGCCAGATACAGGTTTCGTTCGATGTTGGTGGCATCTACGATGTTAATGATCCCCTTCGGCTTTTCCTGAAGCACGAAGTTTCTGGACACGATTTCCTCACTGGTATAGGGAGACATGGAGTAGATGCCAGGAAGGTCTGTCACGACGGTCTCCGGATGGCCTTTGATCATGCCATCCTTGCGGTCTACCGTGACGCCGGGGAAATTGCCCACATGCTGGTTGGCACCGGTCAGCTGATTAAACAGGGTCGTCTTGCCGCTGTTCTGGTTTCCGACCAGCGCAAAGGTCAGTTTTTCCCCCTCCGGCAGAGGATGTCCGCTGCCTTTTGGATGGAAGCGGCCGCCCTCTCCAAGACCGGGATGCTCATAGGGCCGGGCTAAAGACTTTTGGCCTGCCTTTGTAAGCGGCCCATCCAGACGCTTAACCTCGATCTGCTCTGCGTCCGCCAACCGAAGCGTCAGCTTATACCCCTGCACGATCAGTTCGACCGGATCGCCCATGGGCGCATACTTCACGACAGCGACCTCCGCCCCGGGGATCACTCCCATATCAAGGAAATGCTGCCGAAGGCTTCCCTCGCCTCCGACAGATGTAATTTGCCCGAATTCTCCCGGCGTCAGTTCTCTGAGTGTCGTCATGATGTTTTACCGATCCTCCTGCGATTAAGTGTCTTTAATTTTAGTATGTCATACCAAACTCAAGTTAGTCTATCCAAACTTGTCTGATATTGACTTTTCCCGCTTCGATACCATCTTGCCCTGCCTCTGTCTCCGGTGATACAATCAGACAAAAGGAGAATTGATCTATGCCAAAAATGAAGTTGAACGAATTAAGGGACGTTCTTGAACTGCCCTATTTCAAGGTCTACTCCGCCATGTACGAAAATCAGCAGACGGAACACTTAGCACAGTACGACCTCATTTCACGAAATAAGAATCTGACAGAGGCAAATCTCGGCCGGGACCTTCCGACGAGCGCGGTCGCCATCCTTCCGGTCGACCCGGTTCAGCGCCGCGTCCTCCTGACGAAGGAATTCCGGATGCCCGTCAACGACTACCTGGTCGCCGTCCCTGCGGGGCTCGTCGATCCGGGAGAGGATGTCAAGGCCGCCGCAGCCCGGGAACTCAGGGAAGAGACCGGCTGTATCGCAGGAGACATCATCGTGCTGCCGCCTGCCTTTTCATGCATCGGGCTCACCGATGAGACGGCAAGCTGCGTGATCGCGACGGTGACCGAGCAGGGGCAGACCGCCCAGGAAGAAAACGAAGAGATCACCAGCCGCTGGTATTCCTATGGGGAGGCGCTCGCCATCATGACCGATCCGAAGGTGAAGACCGGCGCCAGAGCCCAGCTGCTGGTCCTGCTCTGGCTGGCGATGGAAGGAGTGCGAATCTTCTGATGGGCAGGAAAGCGAAACAGGTCCGTACGGATATATGTAATTTTCTGAAGCAGTTTGATATCGAAGAGTACCGGGAACGGGCGGCTCAGTTGGACCGCCGGTTCATCCTTCACATCGGACCGACCAACTCCGGCAAGACCTATGACGCCCTGCAGGCGCTGCAGGCCGCGGATACCGGTGTCTATCTGGGCCCCCTGCGGCTTCTGGCGCTGGAGATGTACGATACCATGAACGCAAACGGGGTGAAGTGCGAACTTCTGACCGGGGAGGAGTTCATCCGCACCGAAGGCGCCCGAATCACCGCTTCCACCATCGAGCTCTGCAATTTCTCAAAGCGCTACGATGTTGCCGTGATCGATGAGGCCCAGATGATCTCCGACCCCTACCGCGGCGGCTCCTGGACCAAGGCCATCTTTCTCGTGGATGCGGCGGAGGTCCACATCTGCCTTTCGCCGGATGCGGAGCAGCTGATCTGCCGACTTCTGGACAGTTTCGGAGCGGACTACGAGGTGCAGCAGCATGAACGGCTCGCGCCCCTGGTCTTTTCCGGCACGCTGGATGACATCTCCCAGGTGGAGGACGGAGACGCGGTGATCGTGTTCTCCAGAAAGGCGGTCCTCGCCACCGCCGGAGAGCTGCAAAGGCTGGGCAAACGGGCCAGCGTCATTTACGGAGCTCTGCCTCCGGCTTCCCGCCGGGAGGAGGTCCGTAAGTTTGCCGCGGGTGAAAACACTGTAGTCGTATCTACCGACGCCATCGGCATGGGCATTTCCCTGCCGATCCGCAGGGTCATTTTCCGGGAACTGACCAAATTCGACGGAGAGGATGACCGGACGCTCACGGACAGCGAGATCCGCCAGATCGCAGGCCGCGCGGGCCGCTACGGGATCTATAACAAGGGAGAAGTCCTGAGCATGGCGGGGCCCGAGATCGTCAGCAAGGCCCTGCGCCGCACCGGCCGGCAGCTCCGCGATATCACGATTCCCTTCCCGCGCGAAGCGATCGAGACCGGGTTCCCCTTCCACAAGCTCTTTTATGAATGGCAGCAGTTGCCGATCATTTCCGGTTTCACCCGGGAGGATATGACGGAGGCCGCCTTCCTGCTGAATGAACTCGGCGGAACGATTGCGCGCACCCTGGACCGCCAGCTGCTCTACGAGCTCATCACCTGCCCGGTCGATATCAAGAATGAACAGCTGGTCCTCTACTGGCTGGAGAGCGTCATCGCCATCAGCGTGGACGCCATTCCCGAGGTTCCCATGTTTGAAACCGACACGTTGGAAGGCTGCGAGCTCCAGTACAAGGCGCTCGACGTACGCCACCAGCTGCTGCGTCGGATCGGGATCGAAGAGCCCCGCATGGATGAGAAACTGGAGCTCTGCGAGAAGATCAACCAGCTGCTGCTCACAGACAAAAGGAACTTCCGCAAACGGTGCCGCCGCTGCGGAAGATCTCTTCCGGCCACCTGGCCGTATGGGATCTGTGATGCGTGCTTTCACCGGCACCGGCCGCGGGGCGCGCGCAGACGGAGACGGTAATCCCGGTAAGTAAAGCAATTAAGGTAATAAAAAAGCCCCCACCTGAGTGAGGGCTTGTGTTTTATTTCGCGTTTTATTTCGCTTCCTGTTCCTTCTTGTAGTCGTCGATGATCTTCTGAGCGATGTTGGAAGGAACTTCTTCGTACTTGGAGAATTCCATCTCAAAGACGCCTCTGGCCTGTGTCATGGTTCTGAGCGCGATCGCGTAGTCGAGCAGTTCAGCCTGCGGTGCTCCCGCCATCAGCTTCTGTCCGCCGCCTGCGGTCGGCTCCATGCCCAGAACTGCGCCGCGGCGTGTCGGCAGGTCGCCCATGACTGCGCCGACGAAGTCGTCCGGTACGTGGATCTCCAGCTTCATGATCGGCTCGAGCAGGCACGGCTTCGCCTCTGCGATACCCTTCTTGAACGCCAGGGAAGCGGCGATCTTGAATGCCATTTCGTTGGAGTCTACTTCGTGGTAGGAACCATCGTACAGGATTGCTTTGACGTTCTGTACCTTACATCCGGCAAGAGGTCCCTTCTCCATGCACTCTCTCAGGCCCTTCTCAACGGCCGGTACATAGTTCTTCGGAACGGACCCGCCGAACAGTTCCTCACCGAATTCGAACTCTTCCTGAGACGGTGAGAACTTGATCCATACATCACCGTACTGTCCGGCACCGCCGGTCTGCTTCTTGTGCTTACCCTGAACATCGGATGTACCCTTGATCGTTTCTCTGTAAGCGATCTTCTGCGGTACTGTGTTGACATCAACGCCAAACTTGTCCTTGAGTTTATCCTTCATGATGTTCAGCTGGATGTCACCCTGACCTCCGAT
>JAZNNY010000003.1:0-10125 GCA_045580505.1 Lentihominibacter sp. | reverse complement strand
TGGAATCTGGAGTCCTGTTCGTTCTGGCTGGAATGACAGCCGTTATCGTCCGCAGAGAGGACGACCAGTCCGCCGTTCACGCCCGTGCAGGCCGCTGTATAGAAGGGGTCTGCAGCCACGTTCAGTCCCACGTGCTTCATGCAGCTCAGGGCTCTGGCGCCTCCAACGGATGCGCCCATAGCCACCTCAACGCCGACCTTCTCGTTCGGCGCCCATTCCACGTGGATCTCATCGTATTTCGCTGCGGTCTCCGTCACCTCCGTACTCGGTGTTCCCGGATAGGAGGACACGACGGTGACACCCGCCTCCCAGGCGCCCGCTGCGAAGGCTTCATTGCCCAGCATGATTCTCTTGCTCATTTTGTTTTGTTTCCCTTTCGTAGTTGATATTTATATGATATTATTCGCACTTCTGCAGCAGCTTCTCCCACTGCTCGTCGACGTACTGCTGCGTCTCTTCGATCATCCATTCGTTGCCCTTTTTGAACATATGGCGGAACCGGCCCTGCATGGACAGGAATTCCTCGACCGGCAGTTTCTTTCTGGGCTCATAGGTCAGACGCCAGACGCTGTTCTCGATCTCATAGAGCGGCCAGACGCAGGTGTCGACGGCTGCCTTGCAGATCTTAGGAAGGTCCTGCGCCTCATAGCGCCAGCCCCTCGGACAGGGAGCCAGTACGTTCAGGAAACAGGGTCCCTGTGTATAGATCGCCTTATGCGCCTTAGCGTGCAGGTCACGGAAGTCTCCGATGAAGGTCGTCTGCGCAGCGTAGGGAATGTTGTGCGCAGCCATGATCTCCGTCAGGTTCTTCTTGTTCTGCACCTTACCCGGGATCTCGCTTCCCGCAGGTGATGTCGTTGCGTCCGCGAACCGGGGCGTGGATGACGCCCTCTGGATTCCCGTATTCATATAAGCCTCGTTGTCGTAGCAGACGTAGACCAAATCGTGGCCACGCTCCATGGCGCCGGACAGGGACTGCAGACCGATGTCGTAGGTTCCTCCGTCACCGCCAAAGGTGATGAACTTGTAGGTGTCCTTCACCTTGCCCTTCTTCTTGAGGACATTGTAGGCGGCCTCGACGCCGGACATGGTCGCTCCGGCATTCTCAAAGGCGCTGTGGATGTAGCTGTCGTAATATGCCGTGTTCGGATAAATGAAGCTCGAAACCTCCAGGCATCCGGTCGCATTGCCGACGACCGCCCGGTCGCCTTCTTCAAGCGCGCGCAGGACGCCGCGAACGGCGATTCCGGCGCCGCAGCCTGCGCAGAGCCTGTGTCCTCCCGCAAGCCGTTCCGGCTTATTCACTTCCCGTTTCAGATTATATGCCATCTCTTACTCCTGATTCCGTGCGTCACGCACACCGATATAGCGGTAGATTTCCCCGGCATCCCCGGTCCGGGCGATCTGCTCCAGCTGGCCGAAGACCTCTGTGAAATGATCCACCGTCACATCTCTGCCGCCGAGTCCGTAGATATAGTTGATCATCAGCGGCCGCTGCGGCAGATCGTACAGGGCGCTTCTGGTCTCCGCGAAGAGCGGTCCCCCGATCCCTGCAAAACTGTCCGCCTTGTCCATGACCGCGACTGCCTTTACATGCTCCAGAGCGGATGCGAGTAACTGCGCGGGGAACGGACGGAAGACTCTGATCTTGATGAGACCGGCCTTCTTTCCCTGGCTGCGCAGTTCATCTACGCACGCCTTGGCCGTGCCGGCGCTCGATCCGATCACGATGACCGCGGTCTCCGCATCCTCCATCCGGTACTCCTCGATGAAGCCGTAGGACCGTCCCGTCATGGCTTCGAACTTCTCCGCCACCTCCGCGATCACCTTCCCGGCGTCTCTCATGGCCTGGGCCTGTTTGCGCTTGACCTCCATGTAATAAGGCGCCGTTCCGTAGGGACCCACGGCCAGCGGATGTCCCGCGTTGAGCAGGTAGTCCTCCGGTTCGTATTCGCCGACGAAGGCCTTGACCTTCTCATCCTCGATCAATTCGATATTGGAAACACCGTGACTGGTGATGAATCCGTCCTGGCAGACCATGATCGGAAGTCTCGTGCCTTCCCCGATCAGAATCGCCTGAATGAAGTTGTCGTACACTTCCTGATTGTCCTCCGCATAGATCTGCAGCCAGCCGGAGTCCCGTGCTCCCATGGAATCGGAATGGTCATTGCCGATGCTGATCGGACCGGTCAGCGCCCGGTTTGAAACCGCCATGGTGATCGGAAGACGCGAAGAAGCCGCTACATAGAGCAGCTCCCACATATAGGCGAGCCCGCACGATGAGGTCGCCGTGACTGCCCGTGCTCCCGCCGCGGATGCTCCGATGCAGACGGACATGGCGCTGTGCTCCGACTCGACCGGAACGAACTGGGTGTCCACCAGGCCGTTCGCCATGAACTGGGAAAAGTATTCCGGGATCTCCGTGGAAGGCGTGATCGGGAATGCCCCGCAGACATCGGGGTTGATCTGTCTCATTGCCGTAGCAACTGCTTCGTTGCCCGACATACGTTCTCTTATCGCCACCTACTTCTCCTCCTTTTTGTATTCGATCGCTTCGAAAGGACAGACGCTCACGCAGATGCCGCAGCCCTTGCAGTGATAAAAGTCGAAGTCCGACCGTTTCTCATCCTGCACCGGAATCGCGCTGTCCGGGCAGAAAGGAACGCAGAGGAGACACTGCTTGCACTTGTCCTCCAGAAATACCGGGGTCATCACACGCCATTCGCCCGTGTTGATGTACCGCGACGTCGCCGGCTCATAGATCTCCGCACCGGGCGTGATCTCCTGCCAGCTGATGTTCTCATTGATATCTGCTGCTTTGATCTTACTCATTCTACATATACCTCATCCAGTGTCATCTGCAGAGCCTTCATGTTCCCCTCGATCACTTCCGGCTTGGACCGGAATTTGTGTCCGAAGGACTTCTTCATGTCACTGGTAAACTGCTCAAGATCCAGCACTCCGCTGGCCTTCACGACAGCAGCCAGCATCGGTGTGTTCGGGAAATTGCGGCCCAGCGTCTGCGTCGAGATCCGCTCCGCATCAACGATGCACAGCGGTCCTTCGTAGCCGCCCAGCGTCTTTCGGATTTCCTCCGCCGGGTGCTTGCTGTTGATGATCAGGATCCCGCCCTCCTTCAGACCCTTCAGGACATCCACCGTATGGAGCAGCGTCTCATCTACGACGACGACGTGATCCGGCGTATAGATATTCGAATGGACCGTCACGGGCACATCTGAGATCCGGTTATAGGCCGTGATCGGCGCGCCCATGCGCTCCGGACCGTATTCCGGAAATCCCTGTACATATTTCCCCGAGAAGAATGCCGCCTCGGCCAGAAGAAGGCATGCCGTCTTCGCGCCCTGTCCGCCTCTGCCGTGCCAGCGTATTTCAACCGTCTGACCCTTCTTGTCGCTCATTGTCAGATCCTTTCTGATTTCAAAAAAACCATCGCAGAATCCTGCGAAAAAACTACCTGTATAGTTTAACGCAGCAGCGTCTCTATGTCAATTTTTCTTTGTGTTTATTTCACAATAATTTTTGTATTAATTTGTGTTCGGTCACTATGCCGGAAAGATGTTCACGATCTCATCCGACTCCACAGCCGCCCGAATCAAACCTTCGCAGTCCAGCTTCGCCTCCGAGGCCAGAATGCGTTCCAGCTTCGGTTTTGTCACGGGGTGCTTCGGGAGAAATACGGTGCAGCAGTCTTCGTAGGGCTCGATGGATTTCTCATAGGTGCCGATTTCTTTCGCCAGGTCCATGATGTCCACCTTGTCCAGACCGATCAGCGGCCGCATGACCGGCAGGCTGACCGATGCATCCGTGACGATCAGCGCCTCGGCCGTCTGGCTTGCCACCTGCCCCAGATTCTCACCCGTGATCAGCATGCCGCACTCCGTCTGAGCCGCCAGCCGCTCCGCGATCCGCATCATAAAGCGGCGCACCAGGATCGTCGTCTCCTCCTCCGGGCAGTTCTGGACAATCTGTTCCTGGATCGGCAGCAGATTGATCACATGCATGCGGAATCGGCCGCAGTAGGTCGCCACGAGCGAAGCCAGTTCCTCGACCTTCTCGCGCGCCCGCTCGCTGGTATACGGGTAGGAGTGAAAGTGAACCGCTTCGATCAGCATGCCCCGCTTGGCCATCATCCAGGTCGCGACCGGAGAGTCGATGCCTCCTGACAGCAGGGTCATTCCCTTTCCGTTGGTCCCAAGCGGCAAGCCCCCGAAGCCCGGGATCTTATCCTGATAGATATAGGTCTTATCGTGCCTTACATCGACGAACAGTCTGCAGTCCGGATGATGCACGTCTACCTTCAGCACCTTGCAGCCTTTCAATACGGCCGCCCCGATCTTCCTTCCGATTTCAGGGGATTTGACCGGGAAGTTCTTGTCAGCCCGCTTGGCTTCGACCTTGAATGTCTTCACCCCGCGCTCTTCGATCGCCTCCAGCATATACGCTACCGCAGCCTGCCCGATCGCCTCCATATTGCTCTCGCACTCAACCGCAGGACTGATCGAAGCGACCCCGAACACCTTCGAGATCTCCCGGATGATCGCCTGTTTATCGAGGCTTCTGTCCGCCCGCACAAAGATCAGGCCCTCGTGCCGGTAAACGCTGACGCCGTCAAACTTCTTCAGAAGCTTGCGGATCCGTTCCGCCAGCATCCGCTCGAAATACGGCTTGTTCATTCCCTTCAGCGCGACCTCGCCGCACCGTACGATAAAGATATGTTCTTCGTTCATAGTCTGCTACTCTCCTTAGCCGGCCCGCGCGGCGTCCCTAGCGGAACGTTCCCAGCCGCCGAAACCGCTTCACGGCTGCTGCCGTCTTCTCTATGGTCTCTTCGATCTCTTCCTTCGTGTTATCGCCGCAGAGGCTGAATCTGAGGGCGCCCTCGATCTCCTTCTCCTTCAGGCCCATCGCCTGCAGCACATGGCTTCTTCCCTTCTTATTGGAGGAGCATGCGGATCCGGTGGATACGCAGATGCCGTCCTGCTCCAGCGTATGCAGGATCACCTCGCCTCTCGTCCCCGGAAAACTCACATTCAGGATATTCGCAATGCAGAGCCCCGGCTCCTGTCCGCTCTCTCTCACGCTGTTGATCACGGTGTCCGGAATCTCCGATTCGAACCCCTTCATGAGGTGGTCGCGGAGTCCCGCAATTCTCTCGGTTCTCTGCTCCCTCTCCTTCATGCAAAGGCAGGCTGCAAGGCCGAGTCCTGCGATCGCCGGGACGTTCTCCGTACCGGATCTGAGTCCGCCTTCCTGGCCGCCGCCGTGCAGGTAGGCCGGGAGATGGAGTCCCTTTCGCATCAGCAGCGTCCCACTGCCCTTGGGTCCGTGGATCTTATGTCCACTGATGGAGATCAGGTCGGCTTCCTGCGGCAGGGTCAGTTTGCCAAAGCCCTGCACCGCGTCGCAGTGCAGCAGGGCCTGCGGCGCCTGCCTGCGGACGATCTCCGCAATTTCGCCGATTGGAAAGATGGTCCCGGATTCGTTATTGACCTGCATGACGCTTACCAGGATCGTCTGCGCATCGGCTGCCTGGGCCAGGGCATCAAGGTCAGGGAAGCCATTTCGGTTCGTCCCGATGGTCACGATATCATAGCCTTCTTCCGCAAGCGCCCTGCAGCATTCCAGAACCGCCGGATGCTCCGCCGCCGTCGTAATGATGCGCTTTCCCCTGCGCCGGCCTGCCTTTGCAGCACCGAAGATCGCGGTGTTGTCCGCCTCCGTGCCGCCGGACGTGAAGACGACCCGCCAGTCAGAGCCTCCCGCAGCTTCCGCGATCTGGGTCCGGGCGGCCTTGACCAGCTTCTCCGCATCGAGTCCCATGCGATGCAGAGAGGACGGATTGCCGAACTGCTCCTGCATGCAGCGGAGCATCAGTTCGGTCACGGCCGGGTCCTGCCGCGTCGTTGCGCTGTTGTCGAGGTAAATCATTCTTTCTCCTATCATGAGGAAAACCGCCTGACAAGCGGTTCTCCATTGGTTATTCTGTTATTTCGCGTAGTCAATGGCTCTCGTTTCCCGAACGACATTGACCTTGATCTGTCCCGGATATTCCAGTTCAGATTCGATCTTCTTGGAGATGTCTCTCGCAAGGAGTGCGATCGCATCATCACCGACCTCATCTGGTTTGGCGATGATTCTGATCTCTCTGCCTGCCTGGATCGCGTAGGATGTTTCGACACCCTCCGTCGTGTTGGCGATCTCTTCCAGCTTCTGCAGACGCTTGATGTAGGATTCCAGCGTCTCACGCCGGGCACCAGGTCTGGCTGCTGAAAGCGCGTCCGCCGCGGCGATCAGGACCGCTTCGATGGACTTCGGTTCGTAGTCTCCGTGGTGGGCCGCCATACCGTTGATGACCGCCTCGGATTCCTTGTACTTCTTCAGTACCTCCATGCCGATGTCCACGTGCGTGCCTTCTCTTTCGTGGTCAAGCGCCTTGCCGATATCGTGCAGCAGGCCGGCCCGCTTGGCCAGCGTCACATCGAGTCCGAGCTCTCCCGCCATCAGGCCGGCGAGAAGGGCAACCTCGACGGAGTGCTTGAGCACGTTCTGCCCATACGATGTTCTGTATTTCAGGCGACCGAGCAGTTTGACCAGTTCCGGATGCAGGTTGTGTATGCCGACTTCGAAAGTTGCCTGTTCGCCCTCTTCTTTGATGATGGCGTTGACCTCCCGCTCGGATTTGTGGACCATCTCCTCGATTCTTGCCGGATGAATTCTTCCGTCCACGATCAGCTTCTCAAGCGCCAGTCTTGCCACTTCTCTTCTGACCGGATCAAAGCCCGACAGGATCACCGCCTCCGGCGTATCATCGATGATCAGATCGATGCCTGTCGCGTTCTCGATGGCTCTGATGTTTCTTCCTTCACGGCCGATGATGCGGCCCTTCATCTCGTCATTCGGCAGCGGCACTACGGACACCGTGGACTCTGCGACATGATCCGCCGCACAGCGCTGAATGGCGCCTGTAATGATCTCCTTGGCCTTCTTGTCCGCTTCTTCCTTCGCCTTGTTCTCGATCTCCTTGTAGAGAAGCGCCGCGTCTCCTCTGGCTTCCTTCTCCACCTTCTCCAGGATGATCTCACGCGCCTGATCGATGGTGTAACCGGAGATTTTCTCCAGTTCCTCCAGCTGCTGCTTCAGCGCGCGGTCCATTTCCTGCTGTTTTCTTGTGATATTTCTTTCTTGTTTTGTAATGTTTTCTTCTTTTTTCTCAATATTTTCAAGCTTTCTGTCGATAGACTCTTCCTTCTGGATCAGTCTTCGTTCAGATTTCTGTATTTCGTTTCTGCGTTCGCGGATCTCTTTCTCCGCTTCATTTCTCTGTCTGTGGGCTTCTTCCTTAGCCTCCAGAACCAGTTCCTTCCTGATGGTCTCTGCCCTGTTTTCGGCGTCAAGGATCAGATTTCGTGCCTTCGTTTCAGCATTTCCGATGGTCTTTTCGCCGATGGATTTTCGCAATATATATCCAACCAGTATACCTATGGCAAGAGCAACCACTCCGATAATGATCGGAAGTATTGTCGTCATACTGTTTTCCTCCTTCTTATTCAGTTGTCAAACTTCAATTCTATTTGTATTTGATATTTTCGCTCAAAATATCAAGAGTATTACTGTGAAAGTAATATATATAAAAAGTTAAAAACATACGCAGTTATTATATTCTTTTTTGCCTGTCCAGTCAATACAAAAGCAGGACCTCTCCGGTGAAGTCCTGCTGTCATTTTTATGTTTCTTCCGGTTCCGATTTCTCTCTACGCCTGGGCGGTGAGATGCTCCGTAATAGTCCTGAGGTTCTGTTCTACTTCGGTTCCCTCATTACAGACGATCGGAATGCCGCGGTTCGTCGATATGCGGATGTTTCTGTCCATCTCGATGAATCCTGCGACCGGCGTCGTCAGGTTGTTGACGATGTACGGAACATCAGGAAGCACACCTTCCCGAATGAGGTCTACGTCGATCTTGTTGATGATCATGCAGGTATCCTTCAGACCGTGGTCGAGGAGCCAGCCTGCGAGCGTATCCGCATCACGCAGCGCCGCGAATTCAGGCTCCGTTACGATGATCGCGCAATCTGCCGCGGGAACAGACACCTCGAGCGGTTCGCTGATGCCCGCGCCGCAGTCGATGATCACATAATCGAAATACTTCTTCAGTACGTCACAGAGAACGCTCATGTGTTTGGCGGTGATTCTCCGGTCATCCTTTCTCGGCGAAGCCGCCATGAAATAAAGGGAGTCAAAGCCGTTTACCTTCAGCAAGGCTTTATTGAGCCGGCAGATTCCCTGGAGACAATCCATAATATTAAAAACAACGCGGTTCTCCATTCCAAGATACAGATCCATATTTCTCATCCCAAGATCCATATCGATCAGAGCGACGCGTTTCCCCTGGTTGGCAAGAAGCGCACCAAAATTAACGGCAAACATTGTTTTGCCGGTTCCACCCTTTCCTGATGCGATCAAGAAGACTTTTCCCATGTGAACACAATACTCCCCGTGCTGAATAACGTACCTTGTTATTTTGCCCTCATTTTTTGAATTCGTCAAGGCTTTTTCACATCATTCCTTCCTCTCTCAGGCTGGTATAGACCCCGTCACCGATGATGACATGATCCAAAACAGGAATCTTCATCAGCTTCCCCGCCTCTACAAGTCGCCTGTTTGTTTCCTCATCGTCACTGCTTGGCGCCGGATTCCCGCTCGGGTGATTGTGCAGGAAGGCGACACAATTGGCGTTTCTTCGAATCGCATTGGCATACACCTCCCGCGGGTCCGCAGCCGCAGAGTTGACGTTTCCGACGGACACCTCTGTTTCTTCAATGATCTCGCCGCGGGGGCCCAGGCACAGACAGATGAAATGTTCCTTTTTGTAATATCGCATCTTCTCCATGTAACGATCGGCCAGATCTCTTGAATTCACCACCTTGCCAAGCGGCTCGCTTCGGCAGGCTGCAATCCTTCGTCCCAGCTCCGCCGCCGCAAGCAGGGCGCAGATCTTGGTATCCCCCATCCCGCTGATCTTCCGAAGTTCTTCCGGCGTGCAGTCAGCGAGATAACGGATTCCTCCCTCATCCGCCGACAGAACTTCGGCAGCGAGATCCATCACTGACTTGGTTCTGCTGCCGGTACGCAGCAGAATGGCCAGGATCTCCGTATTGTTCAGGGAGGCTGCCCCCTCACGCAGCAGTTTTTCTCTCGGTTTCTCCCAAGCAGGCAGTTCTTTCACGTTCATCCCAATCTCCTTTCTGGTATTTAGCATTATTTTCCAGTCTTATTTTACCATATCTGATACTTATTTCAAGCCCGTTCATCAGAACAACTATTGGCAAGAACCACAAGATATAGTACAATAATGATGTATAGAATCAATTACCACTTTACCTGGGAGGAAAGTATCATGAAGTGTCCGTACTGCGAGAATGAAGACAGCAAGGTCATCGATTCCAGACACACAGAAGATGGCAGGGCGATCCGCAGAAGACGTGAGTGTGAAGCCTGCGGCCGCAGATTTACTACCTATGAGAAGGTAGAGGAAATGATCCTGATGGTCGTCAAGAAGGATGGAAGCCGTCAGGCCTTTGATCGTAACAAACTGATGAACGGAATCATCCGCGCCTGTGAGAAGCGTCCGGTCTCCGTTGATGAGATTGAGAAAATCGTGAACGATATCGAACGCGGCCTCAACAACATGATGGAGAAGGAAGTACAGAGCACCTTTATCGGAGAACTTGTCATGGAGCGTCTGCGCGACCTGGACGAGGTCGCCTATGTACGGTTCGCCTCCGTTTACCGGCAGTTCACTGACATCAATACCTTCGTTCAGGAAGTAGAGAAACTTCTGACCAGCAAGAAGGAGCACTAACAGGAGAGTACCATATGAAAGAAATCTACAGAGTTGCCATTGACGGACCGAGCGGTGCCGGCAAGAGCACCATTGCCAAGGCCGTTGCGAGCGCCCTGCACATAGACTACATCGATACCGGCGCCATGTACCGTGCCGCAGCGCTTAAAATGACGCGCCTCGGTATCCCGGCGGAGGATCCGGAAGCGGTGGAAGAAGCGCTTGCGACGACGCTCATAGACTTTGATAAAGGCAGCATCTGGC
>JAZNNY010000002.1:0-4477 GCA_045580505.1 Lentihominibacter sp. | reverse complement strand
TGGCCCACCCGGAGCTGAAGATCGTATCCCTGGTCGGAATCGACATCGGAGGACACGATACAGATGAGAAGATCCCGGTCAGCGAATTCCTGAAGGACATCAAGAAGTTCCTGAAGGAAGGCGTGCAGACCGACGGATCATCCGTTGTGCTGCCGAAAATCGCCAAACTGAACAACGCGAAAGTAGACATCATTCCGGATACCACGGTCAACTGGTTCGTGGACCACAATTTCAGTTATCCGGATCCGGAGACCGGGCTTCCGATCGGAACCCTGCGGATCCCGTCCTCTCTGGTGCACGATGACAATGAAGGCGTCGGCTCCAGGGTCATCCTGCGGGATGCCATCCGCAACTTCAAGGCGGATCTGATGCAGCTTCTGCGGGAGAACCCCTATGTGCTCGAATATATGGAGATCGGCAGCGTAGATGAGATCGATGAGATCATGATCACGGCGGCGACAGAACTGGAATTCTGGGTCAGATCGCCGGAGGATGACGCGGACCGCGAGCAGCTCTCTACGGCTCAGATGCTCAAAGAGCAGTATTGGAAACGCACATCGGGTCCGGTCAGGACCGCGCTTGAAGAGGTCATGCTGGTCCTGCAGCAGTACGGCTTCTACATGGAGATGGGCCATAAGGAAGTCGGCGGCGTCAAGGCCAAGCTGGAGAACTCCGGCAACTACGACCATGTCATGGAGCAGCTGGAGATCGACTGGAAATACTCCTCCGCCATCCAGGCGGCGGACAATGAAAACCATATCAAATATGTTGTCCGGGATATTTTCCGGCTGTACGGACTGGATGTCACCTTCATGGCCAAGCCTATGGTCGGCATCGCCGGCAGCGGTGAACATACGCACATGGGCGTAGCGGCAAAACTGAAAAACGGCAAAGTCGTCAACCTGTTCTCGACGAAGGATCCGAAGAATCAGTTCCTGAATCCGGTGGGATTCGGTGCACTGATGGGGCTGCTCAAGAACTACGACGTGGTCAACCCCTTCGTCAGCTCAACCAATGACGCGCTGAACCGGCTCAAGCCTGGTTTTGAAGCGCCGGTATGCACAGTGACCTCGCTCGGACATACGGCTGAGGTTCCGTCCAGAAACAGGACGGTCCTGGTCGGCCTGGTCAGAGAGGTCGGAAATCCGCTGGCTACCCGGTTCGAACTACGGTCTCCAAACCCGAAGAGCAACACCTACCTGGTGCTGGCCGCTTCCTACATGGCCATGCTGGATGGGATCAAGGCGGCGCTGGAAGCCGGCAAGAGTCCGGAGGAACTGGAACAGTCCATTTCCAAGGAGTACGGACAGGAGGACTTCTATCTTGACACCGACCGGGTCTACCGGACCGAGAAGGACGTGTTCGAAGAATACACGGAGGAGGAGCGCGACCGCTTCTTCGGGCGCGCGCCGCAGACCGTTTGGGAGAACATCTGCGCCTTTGACCTGTATCCGGAGAAGCTCGAGATCTTCAAACGGGACGAGGTCATGACGGACACCACCCTGGAGTCCTACCGGGAGGCGGTCATTTCCCAGTGGAAGATGGAGCTGCGCAGCAGGATCATCCCGGATATGATGAATACCCTGCGCCGCTGCCGTAAGGCCCATTCCGATCACGACTGTGTCGATTACGACCGGCGCAGCTGGGAGAAGATCTCAAAACTGCGGGATCAGCTGGGCAGGAATACAGTCGCGGAGACCTGCCTTTTGACGAAGATCGTCAACGCGCTTGAAGAAGATGATTATCAGACGGCATCCGATCTGCAGGTGGTGATGCAGGCGGAGATCGAAAAACTGATCAAGATGTATCTGAAGTATAAAAAGAATCTGTTTTAAAGCAATTGGAGGAACAAGATGTTAGATATCAAGAGAATCAGAGAAGATTATGAAGGCGTTAAGAAAGCGGTCGAGCTCAGAGGCAAGGGAGACTTCGGACTGTCTGATGTCGTGGAACTTGACAAGAAGAGAAGAGAACTGCTGGCGACCGTTGAGCAGATGAAGAATCATCAGAAGACCTCCTCAAAGCAGATTCCGATCTACAAGAAGGAAGGCCGCGACACGACCGAGCTGATGGCTGAACTGAAGAAACTGTCCGATGACATCAAAGAACTGGACACGCAGGTCTCCGAGACCGAGGAAGCACTGAAGAGCGCGCTGCTGAACGTGCCGAACACGCCCTATAAAGACGTACAGGAAGGCGTGGATGACAGCGATAATGTGGAACTGAGAAAGTGGGGAACGCCGAGAGAAGAGAGCTTCGAGATGAAGGCGCACTGGGACATCGGCGAGGACCTGGACATCCTGGACTTCGAGCGCGCGGCCAAAATCGCGGGCACCCGGTTCACGGTCTATAAGGGAGCGGGCGCGCGGCTGGAGCGCGCGGTCATCAACTTCATGCTGGACCTGCACACCGAGGAGCAGGGCTACACGGAGATCCTGCCGCCGTTCATGGTCAACCGGATGGCGATGACCGGCACCGGCCAGCTGCCGAAGTTTGAAGAGGACATGTTCTACATTCCGCAGAAGGACTTCTTCCTGATCCCGACCGCGGAGGTTCCGGTGACCAACCTGCTGGACAATGAGATCCTGAAGGCAGAGGACCTGCCGATCTACTATACCGCCTACACACCGTGCTTCCGTGCGGAGGCCGGCAGCGCGGGCCGTGACACCAGAGGGCTGATCCGCCAGCACCAGTTCAACAAGGTCGAGATGGTCAAGTTCGTTGAGCCGTCGACTTCCTACGATGAGCTGGAGTCCCTGACGAACAACGCGGAGGAGATCCTGCAAAAGCTGGACATTCCTTACCGCGTGGTACGCCTGTCTTCCGGTGACCTCGGGTTCTCTTCGGCGATGACCTACGACGTTGAGGTCTGGATGCCGAGCTACGGCAGATACGTGGAGATCAGCTCCTGCAGTAACTTCGAAGATTTCCAGGCCCGCCGGGCAAACATCCGGTTCAGGCCGGAGGAAAAGGCCAAGCCTGCCTTTGTACACACCCTCAATGGATCCGGTCTGGCAGTCGGCAGAACGGTTGCGGCCATCCTGGAGAACTACCAGCAGGAGGACGGATCGGTCGTCATTCCTGAGGCGCTGCGTCCATATATGGGGGGACTTGAGAAAATTACGAAATAATATAAGAAAAGAAGCAATGTGTTTTCAAAAAAATCCCGCGTAGTGTTTTACTGCGTGGGATTTTTGTTGTATAATATCTGTGTTTGATTGATCGTTTATTGGTAAGTACATTAAAACGAGAGTGATAAAATGACATATATAAGAAAACACAGAACGATTGCGGCGGCGATCTGCGCTGTTGTTATTGTTGTTTTTACGGCAGGAGTCGTATTGATCGAAGTTGCACAGTATGAGCCGGTCTACGCGGTCAAGGCGGGAACGGATGAGCTGTTCAAGGTAAAGGATAAGGAGACCGCGGAGAAGGTCATCGAGGACGTCATGAATGAGTACACGCCGGAGGGCGCGCAGGTCAATCAGATCGTCGTCGACAAGAAGATCAGCACCGTGTCCTCCAGCGTCAAGAAGGACAAGGCTGACACCGAGGTCATGAGCGAGGAAGAAGCCGTCGATTACGTTATCGAACAGAATGCCGGAGATGATCCGCTGTTCTGCGTCACCGTCAAGGCCAACGTCTCCGATGTAGAGGGCGTTGAGGCTAAGACGGAATACAAGGCTGACGACGAGATGTTCGAAGGCTACACCGAGAAGAAGCGGGAAGGCGAAGACGGAACGCAGGTTGTGACCGATCAGGTCATCAGCGTCAACGGCGCCGTCCTGAACACGGATAAGGTCGGATCGACTGTCATCAACGAGTCCACCAGCGAGGTCATCCACAAGGGAACCAAGAAGCGCCCGAACGACACCGTCTGGGCTGACTACTCCGGCAGCGTGATCGGAGAGGGCAACGGCGCAGCCATCGCCAACTTCGGTCTGAACTTCGTCGGCAACCCGTACAGATACGGCGGCACCAGCCTGACCAACGGCGCTGACTGCTCCGGATTCATCTATGCGGTCTATCACCACTTCGGATACACCAGCGTACCGCGTGTCGGCGCGCAGAACATCGGCAGGGGCGTCGCCCTCGCTGAAGCGCAGCCGGGCGATGTCGTCTACTACGGACATCACTATGCGATGTACATCGGCGGAGGCAAGATCGTTCACGCCTACAACTCCCGCCGCGGCATCTGCGTCACCAGCGTCCACGATCCTGGCAGAATCCTGACGATCAGAAGACTGGTTGAGTAGTTTCTAAAAGTGCAATAAAAAGAGAGGTTCAATCGAGCCTCTCTTTTTTTCATAAGACAGGTAAGACAGGGGACGGTTCTCTGTCCTAAAAAAAAGACAGGGAACCGTCCCCTGTCTTATTTCTCTTGTACTACTCAACCAGTCTTCTGATCGTCAGGATTCTGCCAGGATCGTGGACGCTGGTGACGCAGATGCCGCGGCGGGAGTTGTAGGCGTGGACG
>JAZNNY010000001.1:0-29644 GCA_045580505.1 Lentihominibacter sp. | reverse complement strand
GGTCAAACCGCCGGTTCGTCGCGAGCCAGCGGCAGCTGCCGCCGAGCCTGCCCGTCTTCTCATAGATCGTCGGCCGGATTCCCTTCTTAGCCAGCGCGATCGCCGCCGCGACGCCTGCCATGCCGCCGCCGACCACGGCCGCCGTATGATAACCTGCCGCCGTCTCAGGGCCCTCGTCCTTAAAGAATGCCGGCATGTCTTCGGCTACGCCTGCAGCCCGCAGAATCGGAATGATGTCGCCGGAGGCCGCTTCTTCTCCGGGACTGCCGATGCCATCCCGCTCATCCTCCCATGCGATGTTCTCCGGATAAATGGTCTCCCCGGCGGGAGCCTCTTCAAAGGATGGCTCGTGCAGGGTCTCCCCCGCCTTGCGGAGGTCGGCGTCGATCGCCTGCGCTGCCCTGCGTCCTGCGGCAAGCGCTTCCACAACAGAAGAAGTCTCTCCGGTCACTTCACCGCAGGCGTAGATTCCCGGTTTGTTGGTTCTGCAAGCCCGGTCGATCCGGATGCACCCATCCGGATGCGTCTCCACCTTGATGATCCGCTCCGGGGTGCATTTTCTCCCGAAGGCGTAGACGACTGCGTCGCAGAAGAGGTTGTTTGCATGGTTATCTTCGATGATCTCCACGGCTTTCACGCCGTTCGCATCGTGAATGATCTGCCGCACGCCGGTGACATCTCTGAATACAGCGCCGGCCGCTTCTAATGCCTTCTTCGTTTTCTCAGGCAACGCCTCTCTCGCCGTTGCTTCCGGGATCAGGCAGGTGACCTGTTTCCCCGCGGCCGCCAGAATCTGGGCAGTGTCCGTCAGCAGGGCGCCGCCGCCTGCGATGACGACCCGCTCCCCGATCGTTTCGATGCCGGCCGGAGCAGTTTTCTTTTCTCTGACGCTGTAGCCGCCGTCGTTGCTCTCACGCAGGATCTCCATGGCGTCGAAGACGCCTTTGATTTCAAGGTCCTGTTTTGCCGGCTTCATGGACTCCGATTTGCCGATCGCAAGGAGCACCGCCGCGAAGCCTTCCTCGCGAAGCTGTCTCAGCGTATAGTTCTCTCCCAGGACGTGATTGTATCTGACCTCGATTCCGGCATCCGTCAGCCGGTCCAGTTCTTCGTGCAGTCTGGTCTTATCCAGCCTTATATCCGGGATACCCCAGCTCATGGCGCCGCCCAGACGGTCCCGCTTTTCAAAAATCACCGGCCGATATCCCGCCCTGCGCAGCTCGAAAGCAGCCATGATTCCGGCCGGGCCTCCGCCGACCACCGCGACCCGATCAAAGGCAGGTCTCGTGAAACTGTACGCAGCCGGCTCCCCCTGCCGCAGGGTCTCTCTCTCCAGAAGCCGCATGTTCAGCGGCTCTTTGTCGATATTGCGAAGTTTGCAGGATTCGTAGCAGGGATAATTGCAGATCTCCGCGCAAATCCAGGCCAGCGGGTTCTGTTCCATGATGTGCCGGTAGGCCTTGTCCGGTTCCTGCTCGCGAAGCAGAGACGCGACCGCCTGCGGAATGACACCCATCGGGCAGCCGAGGCTGCAGCCGCCTGCGGCTGCAAGGCTTCCGCCTGCTGCAAACAGTCCCGACACGGGTTTCTGGTATTCGCTGATGGCGCCTGTCGGGCAGATCTTGCTGCACTCCCGGCAATTGATGCACCTTCCGGCATCGATCCTTGCCTGCACCTTCTTGTCAAGCGTGATGGTGAAGTTCATATCCTACGCTCCTTCTGCTGCGTTTACCGCGGCTTTTCCCGGCCCGCCTTCCGCGGGGCCTTCCGTGAGCAGCTTCCATTCTTTTGACGGCAACAATCCTTCCAGCATGGCATCCACCTCCGGCTGGGTCAGCTCTTCGATCTGCTTTTGCCGGACCCACTTGCCGCAAAGCCTGAGCAGTCCGTACGTCTGTACGCCGCTCCACATGGCATCCAGATCCCGCAGGTATTTCATGAAATACAGTCTGACCTCCGGATCCGGCAGGAGCGCCTCCAGCGCCGCCATCTCCTCATACTGATCGTATCTGTTTCCCATGTCGCGATGCATCTCATCGATCGATGCATAGATTTCCTGCAGGCGCTTGCGTCCCTTGCGGCCCTTATATCTGGCCTGAAACCGTTCCTGTAATTCTGCCATCATTACCTCCACTACTGTGTCGATGTCCCGTCACCGGTGATCGGGATCTGCTCGCCGAGAAAGGTCGGCTCGGTCTTAAGCGCCCATTTGACCAGGTCCTTATCCCTGGCCAGGACCTCCCTGGCTTCGCGCATCTCCCTTCCCGAATAAACCTCCTGGTCCGCTCCCGCGCCCAACGCCTCAATGCCCATCGCCCGGCATCCATGCAGCGCGCGGAACAGATGGTACCGCTGGGTGACCACGATCATCCTGCTCACCTCAAAGATCGCCCTCGCCCGGTAGACGGACTCGTAGGTCGAAAACCCGGCGTGGTCCAGGAAGATATCCTCCTTCGGCACATCGCTGGCCAGCGCGTACTGCAGCATGACCTCGACCTCGTTGTATTCCACCTGTCCGTTGTCCCCGGTCAAAAGCAGTTTCGGCGCGGCCCCCGCCTTATATAACGCGATTCCGACGTCCAGCCGGTCCCGCAGCATATCCGAGGGCGTCCCGTCGGAATTCACCGACGCGCCGAGCACCATAATGCACTCCGGAGCGATCTTCTTATATGCGGCAACTTCTTCTTTCGTAAATATATCATCATGGGAATTCAGTGCTCCGACGATCTCATCCTGCGTGGACGATGTCACGTAAGCGTTGCAGCTGAATACGGCCAGGCCGACCAGGACGATCAGGATGCCGACCGCCGCAGCGACCTTCTTCCCGCGCCGTTTCCCCATCATCTTGCTGTTTTGGCTATACATAGATACATTATACAGTGTTTTTTTGTTGATTTGAAGGGCATCGCCGTAAAAAGCGAGCTAAAAAAGAAAAACGCCCGGACACTTCCGGGCGCTCATTCTTCCAGTTACAGTTGTTCCTACAGACCGTACTTGTTCTTGAACTTCTCAACACGTCCGCCGCGCTGAGTGAACTTCTGCTGGCCAGTAAAGAACGGATGGCAAGCGGAGCAGATATCTGTTCTGATCTCAGCCTCTGTGGACTTCGTCATGAACGTATTGCCGCATGCGCAAGTAACTTTACATTCCTTGTACTCAGGATGGATTCCTTGTTTCATGCTGTTCACCTCTTTCTTACGCTCAGGGCCTTCTGCCGCTGCGCATCAAAATAAATACCACTGCCTGTCGCAGCCTGTATACTATATCATACAAAGGCAGGTCAAATCAACCGGAAATTTCACTTTCCTCCAAATTCCAGTCTTCTCCGAACAGATCGGTCAGATAATCATCGAGTTCGCTGAAATCTATGACGAGTTCCCCGCCAAAGATGCCTACCGGCACCTGATCCCGAATCGAATAAAGACTGATCCGGTCCTCCTGATCAAATTCGTATACGATGATCCTCCGGTCCCTGAGATCGACAAGCCAGAGTTCCCCCACTCCGGCTCGGGCGTACTTGCCCGATTTGATGTGGAGGTCCTTGCGCCTGGTGGACGGGGACAGGATCTCAATGACCAGATCGGGCGCCCCCTCTACCCTCCTTCGGATCAGCTGCTTCCGTTCGCATACGACCAGCACATCCGGCTGTACCATCGTCCGGTCATCAAGGTCCAGGCGGACGTCGGTGGGCGCTGCACTCAGGACGCATTTCCCCTTGTGGGAGATAATATGATCACCAATGATTCTAACCAGAAAGACCAGGGCCTGCTGATGGGTCAGCGCCGGCGCCGTCATGTCGTAGATCACTCCGTCGATCAGTTCCGCCTGCTGATCCTCCGGCAGAGCATAGTAATCCTCCAGGGTGAACTCGCCCTGTCTCTTTCCCCTCCATCCGTCATACTTATCCCGGCTCGCTCCCGCCTGATAGGCGAACATCGGCTCCCGAACGAAGGAAGATCCGGAGCCCCCGGGAGATACCTCTTCAAACATTCTCTCGAGAGCGAGCAGCGTCATATACCGCGGCGACTTCGTCTGCCCGCTGAAGATCTTCTGTACTGTCCCGACCGGCACGCCGGACAGTTCCGAGATCTTCTCGTAGGAATACCCCAGCTCCTGCTTCCTGCGAATCATCTCATCGATCGTCATAACCTTATCCCCCTCCGTATCATCTCGGCTCGTACCGTTCGGCCGCAAGCCTTGTTATGTTATGACCATATTACAAAAAAGCGGTTCTGAAGTCAACCGCTTTTGGTGTATTTTTGGTGTCTTTTTGGTGCACTTATGGTGCTTTTTCGGTTCTTATAGATTGGATTTGTCTGTTATTGACTTTTTTAGAAGACTACCTTATCCAGGATTCCCGACATCTTCGCCAGAAATACGCCATAATTGGTGATCGGAACGCCCGCCTCACGCGCCATCCGGACCCGGTGCATCACCAGGCTCCGGTTGAACATGCAGGCCCCGCAGTGAATGATCAGATCGTACTGACTCAGTTCTTCGGCATCCGGGAAGTCCTTGCCCCGCACGCCGGTGACCACTGCCCGGTCCCCGAGCCGCTGTTTTAACAGCCGCGGAATCTTCACGCTGCCGATATCCTCATTCAGCGGGACATGGGTGCAGGCCTCCGCAATCAGTACACGGAAGGGGGCTTCGTCGTGGCCGCTCCCCAAGGCGCTGCGCAGTGCATCGTCTATTGCCGATGCACCTTCAATGAACGTCGCGATGTCTCCCTTGCTCGCAGCCATCAGAATTGAGAAAGATGTGAGTTTGCTCGTCTCCGGTTTTTTCTCATACACTTCCCCGAACACCTGTGAGTCCGTAATGATCAGATCCGGCGGCCGCTTCATGGAATCCAGCGCCCGCGTAAGACCGTCCGCCGTCGTCGATACAACGGTACATCTGCGGTCCAGCAGTTCCCGGATCGTCTGGACCTGCGGCAGGATCAGCCTGCCCTTCGGCGCCTGGATGTCCTGGGGCATGACGAGCAGAACCAGATCATTCTCTGAAAAAAGACTTCCGACGATCTGCTCCCGCATCTGATCCTCCGGCACCGTTTCTGCCACTGCCCGGCGCAGGTCTTCGATGCCCTCGCCGGTCTTTGCGCTGACAGGGATCACGGGCTGCGTCGCCGCGGCATCTCCTTCGGAACTCTGCGCCTGCATGATCCGCTTTGCCGCCTCCATCGCAATGGGTCTTCCGCTTTCATTCAGCTGCTCCCACTTGTTGATCACCGTAATCACAGGAATCCTCGCAGCGCGCAGTTTCCCCGCCCACTGCCGGTCCGGCAGGTCGGGATCCAGGGCTTTTTCCCCTGCGTCCTTGCCCATATTCCAGTATTCGGCGGCAAGTTCCACCCCGTCCAGAACCAGAATGGCCAGGTCGGTCTGTTCTATGACCTGACCTGCCTTTGCAACACGGAGCGCGCCGAGTTCACCTTCATCGTCGTAGCCTGCGGTATCGATAAACACGACCGGCCCGACCGGGTGCAGCTCCATCGATTTATAGACCGGGTCCGCCGTCGTGCCCGGTGTCTGCGACACGATGGCCAGATCCTGCCCGGTCAGCGCATTGATCAGGGAGGACTTGCCGGCGTTGCGGCGCCCGAACAGACCGATATGCAATCTGTTTGCTCTTGGAGTTTGATTCATGGTGCTTGTCCTTTTAGAACCGGAAGTCCCGGTTGCCCTCTTCGATTTCCGCGAGGTGCTCCCGGCAGATCCGGCGCACCTTCTCGTTCGGAATGAGGGTCAACTTCTCCTCGATCAGGTCCTCGCCCTTGGCCCGGGTCTCCTCCGAAGCGTAGTCGATCAGGAATTCCTTCAGGGTCATCATGGCATTGGGCTGGCAGCAGTTGGCGATCTGGCCGGACTTCAGCAGGCTCATGAACCGGTCGCCGGTGCGGCCTTCGCGGTAGCAGGCCGTGCAAAAGCTGGGCACATAACCGAGGTCGATCAGCCAGTCGACTACCTCGGCCAGGGTGCGCCGGTCTTCCACATCGAACTGAGCCGTATCTTCCGGACGTTCCTCTTCAACATAGCCGCCAACGCTGGTGCGGCTTCCGCCGCTGATCTGGGTGATGCCGATCTCGAGGCACTCGCGCCGGGTTTTCTCGCTCTCGCGTGTGGACATGATCATGCCGGTATAGGGAACCGCGATCCGGAGCACCGCCACGATTCTCTTGAAGATGTCATCCGGGACTCCGTTGTCGAATTCATCCGGATCGATGTCATCCGCGGGGCGGACTCTGGGCACGCTGATTGTGTGTGGCCCGCAGCCGTAGGTTTTCTCCAGATGGTGGGCGTGCATAAGCATGCCGACGAAATCGTACTTATAGTTATTGAGCCCGTACAGGACGCCGCAGCCCACGTCATCGATCCCGGCCTCCATGGCCCGGTCCATGGCCTCAGTGTGATAAGCGTAGTCGCTCTTGGGACCGGTCGGGTGCAGCTGCTCATAGGCTTCCTTATTATACGTTTCCTGGAACAGGATGTAGGTGCCGATCCCGGCATCCTTCAGCTTCCGGTAGTTCTCCACAGTCGTGGCCGCAATGTTGACGTTGACGCGGCGGATGGCCCCGTTCTTATGCTTGATGCTGTAGATGGTCTTGATGCTCTCCAGAATGTACTCGATGGGGTTTTCGATCGGATGCTCCCCTGCCTCGATGGCGAGGCGCTTGTGCCCCATGTCCTGCAGGGCGATGACTTCCTCGCGGATCTCTTCCTGGGTCAGCTTCTTCCTCGGGATGTGCTTGTTCTGCCCGTGATAGGGACAGTAAACGCAGCCGTTCACGCAATAATTTGAGAGGTACAGCGGCGCGAACATGACGATCCGGTTGCCGTAGAAATGTTCCTTGATTTCTTTTCCCAGATTGAAAATCTTCTGAATGATCTCCGGATCCTCGCACTCCAGGAGCGTCGCCGCTTCCTTATACGAAAGGCCCTGATACTTCCGGCCTTTCTCCAGGATTTCCTCCATCAAAGGCAGGTCATCCTTGTGCTCCTCGGCATAGGCCAGTGTGGCCCGGATCTGCGCATCGTTAATAAATTCCTCCGCCTTCTTGGAGGTACTGTTATAGACTGGCATATGATTCTCACCTTTCTCCTCGGTCAAACCCTCGGCATCAGCATGATCAAACATCTTGTTTCAATTATACTATCATCCTGCCTTTCGGTAAGTAAAGTCTAACCGGCCGGCCGCCGGCTGTATTTTCAAATGCTCCCGCCGGAATCAGAAAAATCTCTTATGTTGCCCCCACCCTGCGGGCCGTGGTAAAATACACACTGTGAAATTACAACAACTCCGGAGGAATACTATGAACACAATCGATTGTATTAAAACAAGAAGAAGCATCCGTAAATTTGAAGACCGTCCGGTCAGACAGGACCTGATCGAAGATCTGGTCGAGACCGCATCCTTTGCACCGACCTGGAAGAATACCCAGACGACCCGTTACATTGCCATCACCGACCCGGATCTGAAGGCGAAGATCGCAGAAGACTGCGTTCTCGGCTTCAAGGGCAACACCAACATCATCACCGGTGCCCCGGTCCTGATTGTCACGACCATCGTCCACGGCAGAGCCGGTTTTGAGAGAGACGGCAGCTACTCCACGAGCAAGGAAGACCGCTGGGAGGTCTACGATGCAGGCATCTGCGCCCAGACCTTCTGCCTGGCAGCGCACGACGCAGGCCTCGGCACGGTCATCATGGGCGTCTTCGACGAAGCGAAGGTCGCCGAAGTGCTGGACATCCCCGAGGGACAGATTGTCTCCGCTCTGATCGCGCTCGGTTACCCGGCGCAGAGTCCTGAAGCCCCGAAGCGCAAGTCCGTCAGCGACCTGCTCAGCTTCCGGTAAATAAGACAGGGGACGGTTCTCTGTCTTATTCTTCAGACGGTGCCGCAGCGGGTGCCGCAAGTTCATCAAAAAAACAAAAGGTAGTACGGCTGTACTACCTTGTTTGTTTTACATGGTGAGACAGAGACCCCTCCCCTGTCTTATTTAGCTCCACGGATATGTTTTGAGTCCGATCAGATAGATGACGATGATGGCCACCGGCACCAGATACTTGAAGACCGGCTTCATCCACTGCTGGACTTTCATTCCCTTGCCGGCATTGGCCTCTGCCAGGAAGTTGTCCCAGCCCCAGCCGAATCTGTCATAGCAGCAGAACAGGGCGAAGATCAGCGCGCCGAGCGGCAGCAGGTTTGTGCTGACGATGAAATCCCAGAGGTCAAGGAAGGCGCTTCCTTCCGCGAACGGCTGGAACGGAATCACGCTATAGCCCAGGGCCGTGGTCAGAGCCACCAGGAAGATGCCAATGCCGCAGGCCAGGCAGGCCTTCGGCCGTTTCCATCCGGTCATCTCGCGAATCGCAGCCAGGATATTCTCGAATACTGCCAGTTCTGTGGACAGAGCTGCAAAGGTCATGAACAGGAAGAACAGCGCGCCCCAGAAGCGGCCGCCCGCCATGTTCACGAAGACGGTTGCCATGGTATCAAAGAGCAGGGACGGGCCCGCGCCGACTTCCAGATCATAGGTGAAGCAGGCCGGGAAGATGATGAGTCCCGCAACGATCGCAACGAACAGGTCGAGCAGAATGACGTTGACGGACTCGCCCATCAGGCTCCGTTCCTTACCTATGTAGCTTCCGAAGATCGCCATGGATCCGATACCCAGCGAAAGTGTGAAGAACGCCTGGTTCATGGCCGCTACGACGACCGAACCGTCGATCTTGGAGAAATCCGGGACCAGATAGAAGGCGAGGCCCTCTTTGCCGCCCGGCAGGATCATGCTCCGGACCGCCAGGATGATCATCAGAAGAATCAGGACGACCATCATGAACTTGGTCGCTCTCTCAAGACCGCCCTGCAGGTTAAAGCTCAGGATAAAGAATCCGAGGAATACGGCGACTGCCAGATAACCGACATTGACGCCCGGGTTCGTGATCATTCCCACAAAGCCCAGATCGTTCTGCCCGCCGATGACAAATTGAACAAAATAGTAGATCATCCACCCAGTGACGACCGTGTAGAAGGCCATCAGGGCGATGTTGCCCAGAAGGGCAAAGTAACCGTGGATATGCCATTTCTGGCCCGGCTTCTCCAGTTTCTGATACATCCGGACGATACTGGCCTGGGCCGCCCGCCCGACGGAAAACTCCATGATCATGACCGGAAGCCCCAAAAGCAGCAGGCACAGCAGGTAGATCAGCAGAAATCCGCCGCCTCCGTTCTGTCCGCACATCCAGGGGAATTTCCAAACATTGCCGCAGCCGATCGCGCAGCCCGCGCTCAGCAAAATAAAACCTAAGCGGCTTCCAAGACGTTCTCTCTCCATCTTTATACACTCCTCATTCCAGCTTTTGCGCGTCGCTTACACCCTGCGCCGCACATCAAATTACGCGTGCGTTGCTATTGTACCGCAAAGGCAGGTCCGCCGCAACCACTTCATCCTCAGAAAATGTGCCGAATCTGATTACAGGAATTTTTTGTAAACCTCCGGCCGATAATCCGGCTCTCTTCCATCCGCCTTCTCTACAAACAGCCGGCGTCCGGCCAGGGAAAGATCAATCGTCGCCAGATAGAGTTCCGCCTGCGCGCTGTTCCTATCCCCTGCATAATAGTGGAGCATCGTCTCATAGAACGGGGAGATCTTCGGCCCGATGACGCTGCTTCCGCCGCCGAAATAGGAATCGATATCCTTGCCGGTCAGATTGGATGTTGCCACATAAATCGTATTGCAGAGGACTCCGTATTCCAGCGTCTGCCCGTATGTGTTCAGGAATGCCTCCCTGCTGCCGTCATAAGTAACCTCCTCGACGAAAGCGGTCGGGTTCAGATAGAGCCGGCAGCCCTTCGCGCAGTAATGTCTCTGCAGTTCCGGGAACTGATAGGTGTCGAAGCAGATTCCGATGCCGACCGGCCCCCAGGGGGTGTCAAACATGAAGGGCGCATCTCCCTTCGTGAAGACCGGTCCCTCCTGCTCGAACGTATGCATCTTGTGGTAGGCGCCGATCACCCCTTCCGGTCCGATCGTGACCGCGGCATTATACAGAGCCGCATCCGGAGCATCTTCCAGTTTCTCAGCCATGCCGAACACAATGTAGATTCCGTACTTCGCCGCAACTTCCGAAAGTGCCGCGCACGACGGCCCGTCCAGCTTTTCTGCGGTCTGGACCTTCTCTTCCCATGGGGTCGACATGTCCACGTAGTAGTCCCAGCCATACAGGCACATCTCCGGAAGCAGCACCAGGTCCGCTCCCCGCTTCGCCGCGGCCTCCGCATATCCGCACATCCGTGAAAGGTTGCTCTCCTTGTTCGCCGCGTCCACCCTGAAGTTGACTACAGCTACCGTCATGATGTCTTTCATGGTCTCCTCCTTTTTTCCTGATTTATTCCCGCGCGGATTTTTCCGCGATGATATTCACCTTGTTTCTTCCAAGTCCTTCTGCGAGCACATCGCCGCACCGGATCTGCTCTGCTTTCTCCCGTGGAATCGCCACCTTGCTCAGCTCCGCTGCCAGGCTTCGCATCTCGGAAAGCGGCACCGGCCGGTCGCTGCGCACCGGAATAAGTACGGGCGCGCTCTCTACCCTCATCGTCGTGGTCAGGATCCGCTGTGGATCGGTCATCTCCTGCCGGGCAAATGCTTCCCCGCGCGGACAGCCATTGCCGGTGAACGTCAGCCCTTCCGATCCTCCGCTTCGCACCGCTTTGATCTGGCACCCCTTCGGACAGAGCGTGCAGGTCACGCTGCCCTCTTCCGGCAGTCCCTTGCGCGCCGCGTTGTGCAGCTCCTTTTCCCACCTTTGCAAAGGCAGGTCTGCTCCAGCCGCCGGTTCCGCGGCAGGCCACTGCTGGCTCGATCCGGCGCGCTTCTGATGGCTCGAGCCGGCGCGCTTTTGATGGCCCGAACCCGCCGCCTGATCTGCAAGTCCTGCGGCATAAATCGCCGCATTGGCCCCTGCGATTTCCCCCTGCTGCGAGACGAAATCGGCCAGGTCCATAACTGCCCTGGCATTGCCGCAGGCAAAGAGTCCCGGTACGCTCGTCTGCAGGTACGCATCCGTGATCGCGCCGCCGGTCTTAGAATCCAGGGCCGCCCCAGCGGTTTTAGCCACCTCGTTCTCCGGGATGAGTCCCACGGAGAGGATCAGTGTATCGCAATCGACCCTGCGCTCCGTACCCGGGATGGGCCGCAGCCGTTCATCTACCTGAGCAAGTTCGACTGCCTCGAGCCTGCCTTTGCCATAGATATTGGAAACCGTCGTGCGAAGATGCAGCGGAATATCGTAATCGAAAAGGCACTGGCGAACGTTTCTTGCCAGGCCGGACGGTTGCTCCATGACCTCTGCCGCGCAGAGCACCTTCGCCCCTTCCAGGGTGAGGCGTCGGGCCATAATCAGGCCGATGTCCCCCGTGCCGAGCAGGACCACGCGTTTTCCGATCATGATGTTCTTTCGGTTGATCAGGTTCTGCGCCGCCCCCGCCGTGAAAATTCCGGCCGGCCGCGTCCCCGGAATGGACAGCATGCCGCGGGTCCGCTCCCTGCAGCCGGTGGCCAGGACGACTGACTTCGCCCTGAAAATATGCCGGCCGCTGCGGGATATGGCGGTGATTTCAAAAGCGCCGTTCGCCTGACGCCCATCCATGTTCTCCGGCGGCCGGATCTCCGTCACCGTGCATCCGGTCAGCATCTCCGCCCCGGCTTGCCGCGCCTTCCCGGCTTCGATCTCCGCGTACTCCGGCCCGGAAAGCTGCGCCCCGTAGCGCACGATGCCGAAGCCGTCATGCACACACTGGTTCAGGATTCCGCCTGTGATCTCGTCGCGCTCAAGGACAGCGACGCGGAAGCCCGGATTCCGGACGGCAGCATCCGAAGAACCTCGGGCGGCTTCCATCGCGGCCTTTGCAGCCGAAAGCCCGCCCGGTCCGGCGCCAATCACCATCACATCGTATTCCTTTATCACCATATCGCGCGGTCTCATTTCTCTCCTTCTGAAAACCTGACGGAACGCCTTGTAACTTTTTCCGGCATAGTATCACTATTTACAAAACACCCGCCCATTTCTGTAGGTTTTTTGGTGCTTTCCCATGTTTTTTACAAAAGCAGGCCAAAATTCTGTAGGCATTTCCCGGTTCCGTTCATTATTTACTAAACTGCAGTTTCTTCCTGTAATAAACGAGGTGAAGTCTAAAATCCTTACAGAAATCATTTCTTACAGGCTGCCCCCACCTCAAGCCAATATCCAGCAGCTTAAAAAATGTACTTATTTAACAAAACCGGTAAACATCTCACTTCCCGGGTCCCTGTACAGGATCTCCTCCGGGGACATCCCGTAGTCCTGCGCCAGAATCTCCGCGATTTTCGGCAGGCAATAGCCGCCGTTGCAGCGGCCGGTGGTTGCCCAGGCCCGGTACTTGATCGCCGAAATACTTCGGGCGCCGAGCGGGTTTTCAATGGCCTGCCGTATTTCACGCTTCGTGATCTTCTGGCAGCGGCAGATGATCTCGCCGTAATCCGGATCCTCCGCGATCAGTTCCGCCTGCCTCTTCGGCGATTGCTCCCGAAAGCGCAGGATGCCGCGGCGGGTTCCCCTGAAGTCCGGATTCGCCAGCAGGCCGAAACCTTCCTCTGCCAAGCCGCCTGCGCCACCTGCCCGCCGCTCCCGTTCCATCTCATCAATCAGCCGGCAAACCTCGCGCGCGATCGGCACCGATGCGGTCAGCCCCGGCGATTCGATCCCAACCAGGTCGATCAGGCCCGGTACCTCTTCCTCCGAACAGATCACGAAATCATGGTACCCGCCTTCTTCCGGCGGCGCCAGTTTCGGCCGGATGCCGCTGTAGTTTCCGATGGGCTGAAGTCCTGCAATCTCCGGCATCAGCTGACGGGCCTCTTCCATCAGTTGCTCCATGACCGGACGGGTGCAGGCATAATCACTCCGTGCATCCCCGCTGCCCGCGGCCGGATTCTCGTCGTTCAGGTATTCCGCCGACGGTCCGATGATGATGTTTCCTTCGATGGTCGGCGTCAGGTGCACGCCGAGACCGCCCGCGCCCTTCCGCGGCGCCGGGTATACGGGCATCGAAAGTTCGCTCTTGTCGAGAATGAAGTACTCGCCTCGGCACGGGTAGATGCTGTATTTGTCCACGCCCGCCATCCGGGCGATCCGGTCCGCCTGCAGGCCGGCGCAGTTGATCAGATAGCGGCTGCGGAAGCAGCTGTCCTGCCCCGGACAGACTCCGCTCTCATGCGTCCGGACCTCAAAGCCCTGCTCCGCATCCCTCCGGATCCCGGTCACCTCGGCATTCAGGAAAAACTGCACCCCGTTCGCCTGCGCATTCTCCGCCAGCGCCACGCAATAAAGGAAGGGGTTCGTGATCGCCGTGTTCGGGGACCAGAGGACTGCGCGGATCCGGCCGCCGCCTTGCCCGAACAACCGCTCGATACAGCGCCCTTTGGCCAACCGCTCCGCTACCACACGCTCCGCCGCCTGCCCCCGCAGGATCTCCAGCCCCCGGCAGCCGTTCTGCCTACCCTGCGCGAGCAGCCGCTCCATCGTCCGCTCATCCTCCTCATCGAAGGCGAGCAGCACCTTCCCCGTCTTCTGATACGGTACGTCAAGTTCCTCGCACAGCGCCTCGAAGCCTTCATTCCCCTTCACACAAAAGCAGGCCATCCGGCTCCCCGGCCGGTTGTTGAAGCCCGCGTGAACAACCGCCGAGTTGCGGCCCGTGGTCTCTCCTGCCACATCGTGGTTCTTTTCAAGCACAGCAACAGAGAGCTGGTACCGGGACAGCTCCCTGGCAACAGCGCAGCCGACCGCGCCGGCTCCTATGATAATGACATCGTAAGATCGTTTCACCAGTTCTCTCCTGTTGCTTCTTAACAAGGATTCCCTGCTCCCGGGGACCTTCAGAAGGTACTCCCAGAACAGTTTCTTTTTCAGAAAATCTGAAATTGTATCATTTCGTCAGGATTCCTTACAATTTCCGGATTTATGAATCTGAAATTGTAATCAAAGCGGGTTTTACCCCTTGAAATGCCGGAATTACCGGCTTTTTATAGGCCTCGATTACAATTTTCTTTTTTTCTGAATCGAAATTGTGTCAGCTCCGTTCCGAAACCATTTTAGCTCCGTTCCGAAACCGTTTTGGCCCCGTTCCGAAAACGTTTCAGCTCCGGTTCTCCTCCACGCACCACCAACTCACGGTCGCAATGATGATGACCGCGCCGACCAGGGCCCACTTGCCGGGCATCTCTCCGACGAAGATGGCGACCCAGACCGGGTTGAGCAGCGGTTCCAGCATCCCGATCAGCGAGCAGGCCAACGGAGAGCAATCCTTCGAAGCGATGGCGTAGAGTACGTAGGGAATGCCAAGCTGGAACACGCCCAGAATCACCACGTAGAGAATCTCCAGGCCGAGGGGCGCGGCAGCTCCCGCTGCGCCAGCCGCTCCGGCTCCCGCCATCACGGCCCCCAGACTCCCGTCAAACAGCATCCCCTGCATCGCCGCCATCCCCAGCGGCACTCCGATCACCATGGTCATGGCGTGCGCGATCAGGATCCCGCTCATCCGGGTCCGGTCATCGTCTCCGCCGGCTCCGACCATGACGAACATCAGGGCCAGGAAGATACCCGCCAGGATCGCGAGCAGGTTTCCGGCCACGTTGCCCGGCGAAAGCTGATCAAAGAAGAACAGCACCATCCCGATCATGGTGATCCCGACCACCGCGACTTCCTTGCGGCGCATCCGCTGATGAAACAGCAGCGCCGACAGCACCAGGATGAACACCGGCGCCGTATACTGCAGCACGATCGCGTTCGCCGCCGTCGTCAGTTTATTGGCAACCGTAAACAGCGTCGCCGAAAAGGACAGGCCGATGCCGGCCCCAAGCGAATAACGGTTCCAGCGGAACCGGATTCCCTGATGCAGCATAAACAGCGCCATGACTGAGCCCGAGATGGCGCTGCGGCATCCCGCGATCAGGAAGGGACTCCAGGATATCAGTTTTATAAAAATGCCGCCCATACTCCACATGATGGCGGTGACCACCATCAGCAGCATGGCGCGGCGTTTTCGGTTCACATTCATTTCAGATTGTTCTATCGGGTCCGTATCCGGCAACTATTCCGGACGGCCTTCATCCATCGCTTCAGCTACCTTCATCATCATAGCACATTCCATCCGCTTGCGGAACAGTTTGCACCCGTATTCGTAGATGCCGGAGATGGATCCGGTCCCGTGATGGGCATTGGCGGCGCAGCCACCGGAGCAGTAAAGTTTCGCCCAGCAGTCGGCGCATTCCTCATGGGCATAGATGTTGTTGCGGCCGAACTCGTCCTGCAGCGCCTTCGCCTCGATCCCGTTCCAGATGTCGCCCATCTTAAACTCTTCCTCGCCCACAAACTGGTGGCACGGGTAGAGGTCGCCCCACGGCGTCACGGCATAGTACTCCGTGCCCGCCCCGCAGCCGGCAATCCGCTTATAGATGCAAGGGCCGCCCTCGAGGTCGAGCATATAATGGTAGAAGGTGACCGGCCGGCCCTCCTTCTGCCTTTCCAGCATCCAGGTGGCCAGCTTCTCATATTGCTCATACAGCAAAGGCAGGTCCGCCTCGGTCAGCGCCAGCGGATCGGACGGATCCGTCACGACCGGCTCCATGGAAAGCTGATCGAAACCAAGCTCCGCCATGTGTTTGATGTCCTCTGTGAAATCCGTGTTCAGATGCGTGTAGGTGCCGCGCATGTAGTACTCCGTGCGGTCCGCCGAAGGTTCGGCCGCCGGAGCACCGGCCTGCACTGGCCCGCGGTCCTTGCCCAGCCGGTCTGCGACCAGCTTCTGAAACTTCGGCACGATCAGATCGTAGCTTCCCTGATCGTTGATCGTTCTGCGGAAGCGGTCGTGCACTTCCTTTCTGCCGTCGAGGCTCAGCACCACGTTGTGCATTTCGCGGTTGGCAAACTCTATGATCTCATCGTTTAAGCCAACCCCGTTGGTGGTCAGGGTGAACCGGATGTTCTTGCCGTGCTCCCGCTCGAGCTGCCGCCCGTAGCGCACGGTCTCCTTCACGACGTCCCAGTTCATGAGCGGCTCTCCGCCGAAGAAGTCCACATCGAGATTGTGATGGTCTCCGGACTCCCGCACCAGAAAATCCAGCGCGGCCCGGGCCGTCTCTGCCGTCATGACCGCCCGCTCGCCGTGGAAGTTGCCCTGGCTTGCGAAACAGTAGCTGCAGTTTAAGTTGCAGGTATGGGCCACGTGCAGGCAGAGCGCCTTCACGTAAGGTTTTCTGGGCTTCAGCAGCTCCGGATGGGGCGCGAACAGGTCCTCTGAGAAGAGGCGGGCCTGCCTTTGCAGCTCCTCGATGTCATCGAAGATGTCCCGGATCGACTCCGGACTCTCCTCCGGATGCTCCGCCAGAATCCGCTCTGTGATCTGCGCCAGGTCCTCCTGCGTCACCGGCCGGCCCTCGCCCTCGATGATCGCACAAAAAAGACGGATGATGTCATAAGAGGCATCATCCACGCAATGTACAGAGCCGCTGTTCACATCGAGTACGATATTGTACCCGTTCAGTCGGTACTGGTGAATCATTACTTTGTCTTCTCACACTTCTGGTTAGCGATTCCGCAGGATGTCTTGCATGCGGACTGGCAGGATGTCTGGCACTCGCCGCAGCCATCCTTCATCAGGCTTTCCTTCATGTTCTTCGTGTTGATCGTCTTAATTCTCTTCATGATAAATACTCCTTATCCAAAAAATCGAAACCTCGACTATTGTATACCTGTTTTCTCCCGCACGCAAGAGGAGAATGCTGTGCTATAATAATGCTATGTATGAGTTTATTGAAAATCTATTTACAGTGAAAACAAAGGCAGGCCTGAAGGCAGGCTTTGTTTTCGTGTCTTATCTTGCCGGGCTCGGAATGAGCGCGGCCATAAGCCGCACTTTTTCAGAGATGCCGATGCCCGTGTATGCACCCTTTACGATCGGGACGGAACTGCTCGCCCTGTTCATCTGCGTCATCATCTATTACAGCTGCATGCGGGAATCGGACCAGGTCGAAGAGCACTCCGCCAGGTTTGCCATCCTGCTGTCCACGACCGCCTTTGGGGCTTTCCTGGATCAGATCGCATGGACCATGGTCGGTCTGCCCTGGCTGAATACTGTGGCCAGAATCGCGGACGCTCTTCTGATCGCCAACAGCTATATTGTCGTGTTCATGTTCTGGCGGTACGTTGCGGATGCTCTTGAGATGGAGCCCCGGTACACCCGCATCATCGACCGGATCTTCGAAACACTCCTGATCCCCGCCATCATTCTGGCGCTGCTGAACATTTTCTATCCAATCTATTTCAGCATTGACAGCGCCGGCATCTACCACAGGGAAGCGTTCCTGCCGCTGAGCTCCGTCCACGCGGTGCTCATCATCATCGCCTTCCTGATCGGCCTGACAAAATCGACAGCATCTGCGAAAGAGAAACTGACTGCGGCGACTTTTCTGATTCCGCCCTTTATCGGCACTATCGTCTCCCTGTATGCCTACGGAATCTCCACGGAGTACTCCGCGTCCATCCTGTCCATCACCCTGATGTACGGCGTTCTGGTTGCGGACCGTACCCAGAAGATGCATGCTACCCGGCAGGAGCTGCAGATGGCCGCTGAGATCCAGGTCTCAGCTCTGCCCGCGTCATTCCCGGCCTTCCCGGACCGGACGGAATTCGACCTTTACGCTTCCATGGACCCCGCGCGCGAGGTCGGAGGCGATTTCTATAACTTTTTCCTGATCGATGAAGACCACCTGTGCGTTTACATTGCGGACGTCTCGGGCAAGGGCGTTCCGGCTGCCCTGTTCATGATGTCCTCTATGAGCATCCTGAACGCCAATTCCGTATCCGGCAAGAGCCCGGGCCGGATCCTTGCCGATACAAACGATCTGATCTGCTCCAGCGACCACAACGACATGTTCGTCACCGTCTGGCTGGGCATCCTGGAGATTTCAACCGGCCGGCTCACCTACGCGAATGCGGGCCACGAGAAGCCTGCTTTTGCAAAGGCAGGAAAGGGCTTTGAACTGCTGAACGGCAAACACGGCTTCGTCATCGGCGGCATGGAGGGAATGGTCTACCGGGAGGAAGAACTTCTGATGGAACCGGGCTCCAGAATCTTCGTCTACACGGACGGGGTTCCCGAAGCGAACAACCCGGAGGAGGAGCTCTTCGGAACGGACCGGATGGTGGATGCCCTGAATCGGGAGCTGCAGGCCTCACCACAGCAGCTGCTTACCGATGTTCGCGGCGCAGTCGACAAATTCGCAGGTGCTGCCGAGCAATTCGATGATCTGACCATGCTCTGTCTTGAATATAAAGGGGGAAACTGATTATGAAAACGCGGCATCTCCCCTTGATCACACTGCTTTGTATGGTTCTTTTTGCCGGGCTTGCCCTGATTCCGCAGACCGCTTCAGCTGCGGATACTGCAAAGGCAGGAACGTACCGGGTCACGTTCGACCAGACTTTCCCGGATGTGTCCCTCGCCTCCTCCGTATCCGTCAGGGTCGTCGGAAGCGATGGCAAGGCCATCGGGCAGGACCATGTCTATACGAGAGCTGCGGGCGAGTCGTTTAAGCCGTTCGAATTCACCGAAAGCTTTAGTTCAAGACCTTACAGACTCTTTTTTACTCTGGATTATTCGGAGCCGGGAGCGGCCGAAGGAACGACTTACACCTTCCACCCCTATTTCAGGGCGGGAACACAGGAGATCCAGACTTATTACGACAGCGTGATCACGCTCGGCACCTGTTCCATTGAACTGCTGGATGCCGCCGCCTACGGCGTGGCGTATGACACGGATGTTGAGATGGATGGTCAGCCTGTCGGCGAGATTTCTGTTTCCGCCGGAGAGGAGCCTCTGACTGCAGAGTCGACAGTGGAGCCTGAAACAGAGGTGGAGGTTTCGTTCAGTTCTTCCCACTACTCTCTGAAAACCGTAAAGGTCACCGGGGAGAGCGGCGCTGATATCCCCTGCGGAGAAGTCGCGGGAAGTCCTGACCATTTTATCTTCTCCATGCCCTATGAGCCGGTAAGAGTCTCGGTCGATCCGTCCGCCATCGAACCGATGAAGATTCCCTACATCGATGCTGATGGAAAAACCAGATACTGTGTGGATTATGCCGACGTAACGGAGATTTCCGAATCTAAGATGGTAGATGGCACCTGGTACGTTGCACGGCCGGCTGAGGGCGATGCCAATACCTTTGACTACCGTCTGCAGGTCAATGGCGATGTCAACCTGATCCTCTGCGACGGAGTGAAAATGGATGCGAACAAGGGGATCAGCGTGCCGAAAGGTTCCAGCCTTACCATCTGGGCCCAGTCACAGGATGAAAATACCATGGGTCAGCTGAAGGCCGTGGCGCCTGAAAAAGAAGGGAATGAAAACAATGAAGAGGCCGGCATCGGCGGAGACGGCAGCTCTCAGGGATCCGGCGCGATCACCATCAACGGAGGCCACATCGACGCCACCGGCAGCCTGGATGGGGCGGCCATCGGAAGCGGCGGCGGGGATCAGAGCTGTGGACCGATCACCATCAACGGAGGTGTGATCACCGCTACAACAGCCCCCGCCACCTGGATCATCAAAGGTGCCGGAGCTGCGATTGGCAGCGGCAGCAAAAATGAGTCCGGCGCAGCTTCCATTAATATTACCGATGGAACAATCGACGCCAAGGGAGCATACGGGGCAGGCATCGGCAGCGGGCAGGATTCTGTCAGAGCCGGTGTTACAATCTCCGGCGGAAGAATTACAGCAAGGGGCCTCTCTGAATTCGGCGCCATCATCGCCGACACGCTCAATATCACTGGCGGGTCGGTCAAAGCGATAGGCAAGCTGGGGTATGATGCGACAGGCGCCGCGGTCACCTGCAGTGAAGGGAAACTGAACTGCAACGGAATGTTTGTTTATGCCGGAAGCGGTGAATGGGACAGCTACAGTCATCAGATCGAAGCGGACCAGCGTGAAAAAGCTATTCAGAGCAATCAGTACGTCATGTTTTACCAGTGCCGTGACCATGAAATGAAGATCCAGTCGAGGGAAAGCGAGCACTACGAATTCTGCAAGTGGTGCGGCACGGTCGGTGAGTATAAAGACCATGAATATGCATATCAGTATTCGCTTCAGGATCACTGGAAACAGTGTACTGTCTGCGGTCATGAGACAGCGCACGAGGAACATGAGTTCCAGGTCGACACGGGAAAATGCGTGTGCGGTCTGAGTTCAGCCGCCAAATACATTGTCCATTTTGATTCCGATGGCGGCTCAGCAGTTCCGGATCAGTTTGTTGATGAAGGCAGCGGAGTGAAAGAACCGGAAACCCCGGTCCGGGAGGGTTTCGTCTTCCTGTCATGGCGCGTGATGGAAGACGGTTCTCTTGCTAATGAGGATTACGATTTCAACACCACCGTAACGTCCGATCTGACTTTGAAAGCGGTCTGGGCCCACAGCGTCCACAACTATACAACGCTTGAGAAACACGATGGGCATCCCGCAACATGCGAAAGTCCGGGGCTCAAAGACTTTTGGGAATGCAAGGTCTGCCGCAGACTCTTCGCAGATGAGTTTGGCCAGCAGGAGCTTTCCAATCCGGAGACCATAGAGCCCCTTGGACACGACTATCAGCTGTCAAAATGGGACTGGAATCCCGATGGCGCTGGTGGCTATGAATCTGCAGAAGCAACCTTCAACTGCAAGCGTGATTCCTGCAATAAAACCGAAACGGTAACGGATGACAATATTTATAAATCCGAAAAGCCCGCAACCTGCGTTAACGGGAGAATCATCTACACGGCAACGGTTGAGCCTGACTTTCTCCCGTATCCCTGCTCCAGCACCAAGGTCGTGAACATTCCTGCAGAGGAACCCAGGCAGCATCAGTGGGGAGAAGCAACCTACACCTGGGATGAAGACCACTCCGGCATCCTTGCCAAGCGGGTATGTACTTTGTCTGCAGAACACATAGACACCGAAAGAGCCGACACATCCGGGGCGGAAAATCGCGGCACTGTCACTTCCGAAGTGAAGAAGGCTCCATCCTGCACCGAGGCCGGCCTGACGGTCTATACCGCAACCTTTAAGAACCCTGCGTTTGAAACACAGATTGCTGAAGTTGCACAACCTGCCTTTGGACACACCTGGAAGGAGATCAAACGCACTCAGGCGACGACAGCGAGCGCCGGCCAGATAATCCTGCAGTGCTCCAAATGTCAGGCGACGAAGGCCAAGACGATTCCTAAACTGAAAAAGAACAATCCTCTGAAGGTCAAGACCAAGACCGTCAAGCTCAAAGCGGGCAAAGGAAAGAAACTGAAGAAAACAAAGAGGATTGCTCCAAAGAAGGCTCTGATCGTCTCCGGCGCCAAGGGTAAGGTGACCTATACCAAAGTGAAGGTGAACAAGAAGAAGTTCGCCAAGAAGTTTACCATCAATAAGAAGACCGGCAAAATCACAGTCAAAAAGGGCGTGAAGAAGGGTCTTTACAAAATGACAATCAAGGTACGCGCCGCCGGAAACAATGACTACAAGCCCGGGGCTAAAACAGTGACGGTAAAGATCAGAATCAGATAATGATATTGTGTGACAACTAAGGAGGAACGACTATGAAGAAAACTGTGATCGCGCTCTTATTAACCGTTCTGCTCGGAGCATTTTGCTGCACCGGCTGCTCCGCCAGTTCCGAAATGTCCTCGGAATCTCACATTGAGGTGGGCAGCGGTTCAGAGGTGGACACTTCTGAATATGCGCTGACGGATGAAGAAGAGGCTCTGGACTTCATCGTGGAAAACTGCGGCACCTACGACGGCGACACCGGCAAGGACTACCAGTTCGAATACCTGGACTGCGTTGAGATCGAAGGCCTCCCCTTCTATATCTACAACTGCAATATCGAAGGCGATGACGGCGAAGACGTCCTGCTGGATACCCTGTTCGCCGCCGCCGATAAGAGCGGGATCTACTCCGGCGAATACAATCTGGATAAGGGAACTGCATCCTATAACGACGGGATGAATTATCTGGACGAACCGGTGGGCGACCCCGAATAAAGAGACATGAGAATAAGACAGGGGACAATAAGACAGAGAACCGTCCCCTGTCTTACTGTCTTATTTTTATTTCACCCTGATCTTGACTACGACGTTCTTTGATGCAGGCTTGTGATTGATATCACCTGCTGCCGTGACTTTGATGGTCAGTTTGTAGGTGCCTTTCTTGACGCCCTTCTTGACGGTGATCTTACCGGTCTTCTTGTTCACCTTGAACTTCTTGGCGAATTTCTTTTTGTTTACTTTGACCTTGGTATAGGTCAGTTTGCCATTCGCCTTGCTGACCACCATCGCCTTCTTCAGCGCTATGGTCTGTTTCTTTTTCTTCAGTTTCTTCGCCTTGAGTTTAGGTGCCTTGGCCTTGACCTTCAGGGTGCCTGCGGTCTTGCCGATGGTGTACTCTGCGGTTGCCTTGCCGCCGGTATCGCCGATGCCGGTGACGGTTACAGTGTATTTGCCTGCATTCACGGATTTTGCCGGCCACGAAACAGCATAGTCCTTACCTTCTTCCAGGGTCTGTCCCTCGATCGTCACGATCTGCGGACGCTGGTCTTTACCATTGTAGGTGAAAGTGGTCTTGTTCAGTACCAGCTTCGCCCCGTGAATGTCATTTTTGATGGGCTTTTTGTCACCACAGACGGTGCACATAATATATACTTTCCCATCAGGATCTTCGGTCCTCTCCCATGTGTGCTGCTGCATCTGGCTGTGAGAAGGATCGTTCTTGCAGATCTTCTCGTGGTGCGTTCCGCTGAACGGCTGCCAGTTACCGAAGTTATGGCCAAGGGCAGGAAGCTCCTCGGTCCGCACATCGGTATATGTCTTGCCATCGACCTCGGCTGTCGCAGTGTAATATCTCTTGCCGGCCTTCTGACAGGTCGGTTCCGTTCCGCCCTTGACGATCTCAGCATCCGCTGTCACCCTGTGTCTAGGATCATTCTTACAAGTCAGACTCAAAACCGCGGTCTTATTGTCACTGCTCCATGTCCAACTGGCCTCGTAATCGTGTCCGGTGGCCGGTATGACACCGTATTCATCGATTTTATCGATTGGGACCATGCCTTTCTCATCCGCGAAGTATTTGCCGCATAGTTCACACATCCAGAATTCTTCCTGGCCGTTCTCTTCACAGGTCGCCGCCTTTGCATCTACCTTCTGCAAAGGCTGGTGTTCGTGTCCTTCATGAGAGATGATCTGCTCTTCAACTTCTCCACAGAGTTTGCAGGTTCGACTTCTCTTTCCGTCCTTTTCGCTCGTAGCCTCTTCTGTAATCTCCCAGTCGCTCCACCTGTGCCCGTTGGGAGCAATCTCCGCTTTTGTCTTCTGGGTTCCGTAAGCCGGATTCTTAAACTCAGCGACATAGGTCATTTCTCCCGGCTCCGTGCAGCCCGGCGCCTTTGTCACATCGAAGGTAATATTATCTGTGATTTCCACATCTACATGGCCGCAGCCTGCTACAGAGCAGAACCGTTTGCCGATGACGGAGCTGTAATCATTCGACCAGGTGAATGCCATGTCGCCCCAGGTATGCTCTGCCTTCGGAAGGCTCTGGGTCTTATGACTGAGGAAGGGGCCCTCCCCCTCGAATTCTATGGCTGCCGTATAGGTCACCAGCCCCTGTCTCACGCAGGTGGCCTCTCTGACTTCTTTATGGATGTTCTCGCAGATCACACTTGTGCTGTGGGTCTTGTCCCTCTTGCAGGTGAATGTGATCGCTGCAGAGTCGTATCCGTCCCAGGTCCACATGGCACCTTTGTAATCATAATCATGTCCAAGGGGATCGATCTTCGCGGGCTCCTCGATCTTCGTCTTCCCATTCTCATCCGCAAATTTCCATCCGCAGTTCGGGCATTCCCAGTGCGCTTCATATCCCGCTTCCTCGCAGGTCGGCGCCTTGGCCTCGACCTTCTTCAGGTGGGCTGCATCGTGCTGGCACCAGCGGGCATAAGCGCTGAAGAGCTGTCCAGCCTGCGCCTCAATGTATTCCGGAACTTCATCGCCGTTCTGATACAGCCAGCCTGTGAAGGCCCAGCCTTCATCCTCTGTGACCTTCGGGGCCATTTCACTCACGCCCTTGCCGGTCTTGAAGGCGACATTGATCTTCTCCTGCTCGGTTCCGTTCTCATCGATCAGTTTTCCGTGCGTTCCTCTCTCCTGTCCTTTCTTACCGTATGCAGGGCCTGCCGCATAGAAGGTCAGATCTACCACCGGCACGAAATCCGGGAAATCATACGCGCCTCCGACATAGTACCACCGGTCGTAGCCTTTGCGGGTAGAGTTCAGCAGATCTTTGACCGCCCATGCTCCCTTCACATAGTACTCTGCCTTCGATCCGCATTCGCCGCTGATGGTGCCGCCATTTCCGGACAGGGCCGCATCAGTAGTATCCTCTACGGTGTAACAGTTTTTGAGATATCCGCCATAGGCATTGCCCGCAATACTTCCCCGGCCCACATTGGCCGCATTCGGGATCTGGCCTGCGTTATAGCAATTGGAGATGGTGCCCCAGCTGTCGCACCCGCCGACGATACCGCCGAAATTGGTGTCCCCCACGATCATTTTCTTATTGTAGCAATTGACGATATTCTTGGCGGAGGTATTCGTACCGCCCGTCTTCAGGTAGCCGCAGATACCGCCAACATATTGTCCTATCGCAATGATCTCTCCCTCATTGCCACTGTTTTTGACCATATCTTCCGCACTGTTACTGTCTCTGGCCGCCAGCCCGACGATACCGCCGATGTTATTGCCGCCGACGGATGTAACCATCCCGTAGTTGAAACAATGCTCAATGCAGGTATCGCTTCTGCCGGCGATGCCGCCGACATTGCTCCGGTTCCCATTGATCGTGATATCTGCGGAGTTCTTACAATCAGCAATGCTTCCGAAGCTTCGCCCTGCGATTGCGCCAACGCCATCCCTGTCATTGCCGTTTTCATTTACCACGAGCGTTCCCCCCGAAACGACGATCTTGCTGATAGATGCGCCCGAGTAGCCGTTGGCCCCATTGTAATTTGCAATCAGCCCGATGGAGCTCTCATTGGACGCCTCGATCTGCGGCTTCTCCAGGGTCAGGTCCGTGATCTTTCCCAGGTTCTGACCAAACAGGCCGTGCGCTCCGCCAAGACCCGCGATCGTATGCCCCTTGCCGTCGAAGGTTCCCTCAAACCGGGCGTTGTTGCCCGTCGCGATCCCCTCCCAGCTGACACCGTCCATGTCGATGTCCTTGGTCAGGACAAAGTAGTCTCCCTTGGAATTGTAACCTTTGTTCGCCGTCTCCGCCAGCAGACACAGTTCCTCAGCCGTTCCGATCTGGTACGGATCGCTTTCTGTTCCGCTGCCGGAAAGGCCGTCGATGGCTGCGCTGGCCGTCAGCGGACAGGCGAACAGCATCGCCAGTCCCATGGCCAGAGCGGTCAGCAGACCGGCCGTTTTCTTCCCAATGAACGTTCCCTTCATAAATTTCCTCCCTCATATACTGCTTAAACACTTGATGCTTGTTTATTTTATCACAATCTCTCCTCGCCGTCACACGAAAGTCCTGGTTTTCTACACAGACCCTCCAGGAACAAAGGCAGGATCTGCTGTGAATACTGGGTCAGCGAATAGTTGCCGCTGGCCAGGCACCAGTCGTACATCATCCCCCGCTCGAACATGGCGTAGGCACGCATGATGTCGTTGATGGAAAGGTCCTCCCGGAAGACCCCCTGCTGCTGGCCCTCGATGGCGATCTGGCGAAGCAGCCGGTAGTAGGTCCGGTCCGGCTCCAGCAGGTGTTTCTCCCCTTTGGTCACGAGCTGCGTCGCGAAGAGCTGGGACAGCAGCGTGACGGACACCGTGTTCTCGATCATCAGGAAAAGTTCCCGGTTCATCTGCACCAGTTTCTCCAGCGGGGAAAGCTGCGGATCGAGGGTCTCCATCAGTTCCTCGTATTTCTCGTCGAACAGATAAGAGAGCGATCCCATCAGAGCATCCTTGGATTCAAAGTAGTGGTAGAAGGATCCCTTCGAAGTGTTCGAAGCCTCCACGATGTCGTCGATCGTCGTGCTGTCGTATCCGTACCTGTAAAAAAGCTGCCAGGCCGCGGAGACGATGCGGCTTTTGGTCTGATTTTTGCCCGGTTTTCTCATAGTTCTTCTTCTCCTTTGAAGTATAGTCTGTACTTCAGTCTACTATAGAATTGCTTTATTTTCAATGATTTAACGCTATATTACCATCTGTATTCTATCATTTTGTCCATAAGCGGGTTCATATTTCATCCTATTCCATTTAATGGTACAATGAGCAGGCTGATGAACACAGCAATTTTTATATGAGGAGAAGAACCATATGAATGTAGAAATCATTGTATTCGTACTTTACTTCGTCATTCTGTTCGGTGTTGCGCTGATCTTTTTCTTTAACGGCAGCAACAAGAACCAGAAAGACTTTTTCCTGGGCGGCCGGTCCATGGGTCCATGGGTCACCGCCATGTCGGCCCAGGCTTCGGACATGTCCGCCTGGCTGCTGATGGGACTTCCGGGCTCCATCATCGCCTTCGGTTTCGGACAGATCTGGATCGGCATCGGGCTGGCGCTCGGTACGGCGGCCAACTGGATCTTCTGCGCCAAGAGGCTCAGAGAATTTTCCAGAGCATCCAACGACTCAATCACCCTGCCCCAGTATCTGACCAACCGGTTCGCGACGAACAACCCGATCCTGCAGGTCATCTGCGCGTTCATCTTCCTGATCGCCTTCACGATCTACGTCGCCTCTGCCTTTGTAGCAGGAACCTCCGTGTTCACCCTGCTCTTCCCGGGCATCAGCGAGCGTCTTGCCATGACCATCTTCGCGCTGGTCATCATCGGCTACACCTTCCTGGGCGGCTTCAAGGCGGTCTGCTGGACGGACTTCTTCCAGGGTCTGCTGATGCTGTGCGCTCTCCTGTCCATTCCGATCATCGTGTCTGCGACGCAAAACCTGGACACCTCGCTCCTGGCGCAGACCTATGAATACACGGACGCAGTGACCGGCGAAGTAGTGACCTGCGACTTCGGCGCAGGCCTGTTCAGCGCGAGCTGGCAGGACATCGTTTCCGGTCTCGGCTGGGGCCTCGGCTACTTCGGTATGCCGCACATCCTGGTCCGCTTCATGTCCATCGAGAAGCCTTCCATGGTCAAGAAATCATCCGTGATCGCGATCGTCTGGGTCGTCCTGTCCATCGGGGCTGCCTGCCTCATGGCCTACCAGGCGAGAATGATCGTCGGCGAAGAACTCCTGACGGTCGGCGCCCAGAAGACGGTCTTCATCGTCATGGCGCGGCGCTTCTTCCCGCCGATCATTTCCGGCTTCCTGCTGGCGGCGATCATGGCGGCGTCCGTCTCCACGGCGGACTCCCAGCTGCTGGTCGCGTCCTCTTCCTTTACCGCTGACCTCTATCAGCCGATCGTCCGCAAGGGCGCAAGCGACAAGGAGGTCCTGTGGGTCGGAAGAATCGCGGTCATCATCATCGCCATCATCGCTTACGTCATCGCCTCATCCAAAGGCGGAGGCGCCCAGGCCATCATGAACCTGGTTGAAAACGCCTGGGGCGTCTTCGGCGCAGCATTCGGCCCGGTCATCCTGCTGTCCCTCTTCTGGAGGCGGTTCAACTATGCGGGAGCCTGCGCCGGCGTCGTCATCGGTGCTGCGGTCGATATCATCTGGCTGATCTGCCTTTCCGGCACGGGCGTCTATGAGATCGTCCCGGGATTCATCGCCGGAGGCATTGCGGCCATCGTCGTCACAAAGATCACCCCGGAACCGGGACAGAAGGTGACGGCAATCTTCGATTCCGCCATCGCAGAGGGGGAACAAGAAAAATAGTTTTTTACGGCTGTTTCATACAGGCCGGGTCCCGATCAGAGGGGTCCGGCTTTTTTATTCCTGTTTTTTGGGCGGCGCGTGCAATTCTCTGATGCAATTTACCCTGGTTCGTGATAGTATAATGAGGGGATTTTCGGAGGAAGTACATGACTTTAACAACATTATTTTCACTCCTTGGAGGGGTGGGCCTGTTTCTGTACGGCATGACCGTCATGTCGTCAGGACTGCGCAACGCCTGCGGAGATAATCTGCAGACCATTCTGGAGAAGGCAACATCGAACAAATTCATGGCCGTCTTTGTCGGCTTCGCCGTTACCATTCTGGTGCAGAGTTCATCCGCTACGGACATCATGGTCATCGGTTTTGTTAACTCAGGCATGATGAGCCTGTCGCAGGCGATCGGCGTCATCATGGGTGCTAACATCGGTACCACGGTCACTGCGCAGATCACAGCCTTTAACATTTCGGCCTACGCACCTGTGATTCTGTTTGGCGGTGCGGTCATGTTCCTCTTCCTGAAAAAAAGCCTGGTCAAATACATCGGCGAGTTCCTGATGGGCTTCGGCATGCTGTTCGTCGGCATCGCCATTATGAAGGAGGCAATCGCTCCGATGGCCAAAAGCGAAGGCTTTATCAATATCCTGTCCGGCCTCGATAATCCTTTCGCAGCCGTCATCTTCGGCATCGCTTTCACTGCGCTGCTGCAGAGTTCCTCATCTTCCACCGTTATCTTCCAGACCTTTGCCATGCAGGGTCTGCTCGGATATCACACTGCGGTTTACCTGGTCATCGGCGCTGCCATCGGCTCCGTCACACCGAACCTGATCGCTTCTCTGACCACCAACCGCAACGGCAAGAGAACCGCGATTCTCAACCTGCTCTTCAACGTAATCCGCGCCATCATCCTGATCATTCTAATCAATGTCTTCCCGCAGGTTCTGGATCTGATTCAGAGCCTGTCACCGGATTCCATAGCGCGTCAGGTCGCCAATACCCACACAATCTTCGCGATCATTGCCGTCTGTCTGGAGCTTCCGATCACGGGGCTGATTATCAAGATCGCTGAGAAGCTGATCCCGGTCCTGCCGGAAGAGAACGAGCAGCTGGAAGACCGCAAGCTGCAGTACCTGCTGAACGTCAAGAATATGCCGTCCAGGATGGCCCTGGCCAATGCCCACAGAGAGATCGCCCGTATGGGTCGGATCTCCGAGAAGAACCTGAACCGGGCCCTCGACTGCTTCTTCGATTACGACGCCGGCAAGGTTGCTTCCGTCAAGGCGCGCGAGGAGAGTGTGGACATCCTGGACAAGGAGATCGACGAGGCCATGCTCGAGCTTCGCTCCATGTACTTCAGTGACGAAGCTCTGCGCCGGATCTCTATGCTGAACATCACCAAGACCGACATCGAGCGTATCTCCGACTATGCGGAGAACATCGTTGAATTCGCCGAAGACATGCACGCCAAGCGCAGCCACCTATCTGCGGATGCCCTTGAGGAAGTCCGCAAGATGGCTCAGGATGCACGTGACATCGTATCCCTGGCACTGGACATCTTCTCAACAGAAGAGTATTCCAAGCTGTATGAACTGGATAAGCTGGAGGCCGGCATCGACCTGCAGAAGACCGAGCTCGTGAACCACCACGTCGACCGGCTGATGGACGGCGAATGCGAACCGCTCGCCGGCATCGTCTTC